>SFFS01000225.1 GCA_004557805.1 Clostridiales bacterium
GCCCAGCCGTCGCCGCCGAAAGCCCAGATGGACTTCTTGGTCAGCAGATCGGCGTTGGCGATGACTTCGCGCGCGAGCTTGCAGGCGTCGCAGTCGCAGCTCTTGCCTTCATAGGGCGTACCAGTCAGATCGATGCCATCCTTGCAGGCGGCCAGCAGCTTTTCGCCGGCGACCTTCGAGGCGGCCGCATCGTCCTTACCGGCGAGCCATTCGGCGCCGGCTTCCTTGATGGCCGCGTCGCACCATTCGACCTTAATCAGGTTCTCAACGGTTTCGGCCAGCTTGCGGCGGCGCTGCGCGGTGGCGAGCTGCATACCGAAAGCGAACTCGGCGTTGTCTTCGAACAGGCTGTTTGCCCACGCCGGGCCCTGGCCCTTATCGTTGGTGCAGTACGGGCAGGTCGGGGAGGAACCGCCGTAGATGGAGGAGCAGCCCGTGGCGTTGCCGATGATCATGCGATCGCCGAACAGCTGGGTGAGCAGCTTGACGTACGGGGTCTCGCCGCAGCCGGCGCACGCGCCGGAGAATTCGAACAGCGGGCGCAGGAACTGGCTGCCCTTGACGGTGTTGCGGTTGACGGGCAGGTCGAAGTCCGGAAGCTTCATCGCGTAGTCCCAGTTGGTTTCTTCGGCGGTCTGGGTTTCGGCGTCCTTCATCACGAGAGCCTTTTCGCCCTTCTTGCCCGGGCAGACGTCCGTGCAGTTGCCGCAGCCGGTGCAGTCGAGCGGGCTGAGCTGCATGCGGAAGGTGCGGCCGGCGAATTCCTTGCCGATGGCCGGGATGGTGGCGAAGGTTTCGGGCGCGGCGGCCTTTTCTTCTTCGGTCACGACGAACGGACGGATAGCGGCGTGCGGGCAGACGAGCGCGCACTGGTTGCACTGGATGCAGTTCGCCGGGATCCATTCCGGAACCTTGACCGCGATGCCGCGCTTTTCATACTGCGTGGTGCCGGTGGGCACGATGCCGGCCGGATCGAACGCGCTGACGGGCATGCTGTCGCCTTCCTGACGGAGGATCGGCACAACCTTCTCGTTGAAGTATTCGGTGGCTTCAACCTTCACGGGTTCCGCGCCGGTGGTGGCGTTGGCCCATTCGGCGGGCACCTTGATCTCTTCAATATGAGCCGCGCCGGCGTCGATGGCGGCGTAGTTCTTGTTGACGACTTCTTCGCCCTTCTTGCCGTAGCTCTTGAGAACGGCCTTCTTCATGTAGGCTTCGGCGTCGGCGTACGGAATGACTTCCGCCAGCTTGAAGAACGCGGCCTGCATGATGGTGTTGATGCGCGCGCCCATGCCGGTTTCGGCGGCGAGCTTGATGGCGTTGACGTTATAGAAGCGGATATGCTTCTTGGCGAGCAGCTGCTTCATGGAAGCGGGCAGCTGATGTTCCATTTCCTCAGCGGACCAATGGCTGTTGAGCAGGAACACGCCGCCGTCCTTCAGGCTGGACACCATATCGTAGCGGGTGACGTAGGACGGGTTGTGGCAGGCCACGAAGTCCGCCGCGTCGATGAGGTAGGTGGACTTGATAGGCGTGTCGCCAAAGCGCAGATGGCTGACGGTGATGCCACCGGACTTCTTGGAGTCATAGCTGAAGTAGCCCTGCGCGTACTTGTCGGTGTGGTCGCCGATGATCTTGATGGAGTTCTTGTTCGCGCCGACGGTGCCGTCGGAGCCGAGGCCGTAGAACTTGCAGCAGATGGTGCCGGCGGGCGCAGCGTTGTACTGCGGGCCGAGCGGCAGGCTGGTGCCGGTCACGTCGTCGTTGATGCCGACGGTGAAGTGGTTCTTCGGCTCGTCCTTGGCCAGGTTGTCATAGATGGCCTTGACCATCGTCGGGTTGAACTCCTTGGAGCCCAGGCCGTAACGGCCGCCCACGACGGTGATGTCCTTCTTGCCGGACTCGAGCAGCGTGGTGCAGACGTCGAGGTAGAGCGGCTCGCCCAGGGAGCCGGGCTCCTTCGTGCGGTCGAGCACGGCGATCTTCTTGCAGCTCGCCGGGATGGCCTTGAGGAAGTGCTCCACGGAGAAGGGGCGATACAGGCGAACCTTGATCAGGCCGACCTTTTCGCCTTCGCTGTTCATGCGGTCGATGGTCTCTTCGATGGCTTCGCAGCCGGAGCCCATGGCGATGATGACGCGCTCGGCGTCGGGCGCGCCGACGTAATCGAAGAGGTTATATTTCCGGCCGGTGATCTTCTCAACGACCTTCATCTGCTCTTCGACAATGGCGGGCGTGGCGAGATAGAACTTGTTGGCCGCTTCGCGGTTCTGGAAGTAGACGTCCGGGTTCTGCGCGGTGCCGCCCTCAACCGGATGTTCAGGATTCAGCGCGCGGGCGCGGAATTCTTCGATCTTCTTGAAGTTGACATACGGACGAATCTCGTCGTAGTCGATGGCGGTGATCTTCTGCACTTCGTGAGAGGTGCGGAAGCCGTCGAAGAAGTGCAGGAACGGAACGCTGGCTTCGATGGCGCTCAGATGCGCGACAAGAGCCATATCCATGGCTTCCTGCACGCTGTTGGAAGCGAGCATCGCAAAGCCGGTCTGGCGGCAGGCCATGACGTCGCTGTGATCGCCGAAGATGGACAGCGCGTGCGCGGCCAGCGCGCGGGCGGAAACATGGAAGACGCCCGGCAGCAGTTCGCCGGAGATCTTGTACATGTTCGGGATCATCAGCAGCAGGCCCTGAGAGGCGGTGTAGGTCGTGGTAAGCGCGCCCGCCACGAGGGAGCCGTGCACGGCGCCGGCAGCGCCGGCTTCGGACTGCATCTCATGGACATGCACGGTCTGGCCGAACAGGTTCAGACGGCCGTGAGCCGCCCATTCGTCGATGTTTTCCGCCATCGGAGAGGAGGGCGTAATCGGGAAGATAGCCGCCACATCGCTGAAAGCATACGCAATGTGGCTGACGGCGGTATTACCGTCAATGGTCATTTTTGTAGCCATCAAGGTTCCTCCTTATCGAGTCCATAACGGGATTTCTATCCCATCCCTAACATATCAATTATAAGGATACCTTTTCACATTGTCAACCCTGAAACGCTGAATATACACGGGTTTTCGCATAAAAAACAGGGGCGCAGAGCGCCCCCTGAAAAACCGGACCCGCAGGCCTTCCGCGCAGCGAACCGCCGTTTATTTTCCTTCCTGCTCCCGAAAACGCGCATAGCATCTGTCCAGCACCTCGATCGCTTCCTGCTCGTCCATGAAGCGTCGCACCTCGGTTTTCAGGTGCTGCATGGTCTTATAGCACGGCCAGCAGCTTCGTATCCACATCGCCCGAATCGATCATATCCAGCGCGCCGACGATGCGCGAATCGATATAGCACCCCGGGAACGTGGGCGACGAGGTGAGCACAAGAATATCGAGCGGGTCGCCGTCCTCGCTGAGCGTATTTTCGACAAATCCGTATTCCGCCGGATAAAACGCCGCCGAATACAGCACGCGGTTGAGCTTGATCTTGCCGGTTACATGGTCGATTTCGTATTTGTTCTGGCTGCCCATCGGAATTTCGATGCGCGCTTCAACAATTCGCATGAAAACGCCTCCTTCTGTGCAATGGTTCCGGGGCGATGAGGCTCGGAAAACTCAGAACCCCAGCGTTTTGGGCGTAACGCCCGTATAGTCCTTGAGCATCGTCGCGCCGGGAAAGTCCTTCAGCACGGCTTCGCCCTGGTTGTCGCAATCGACGAAATAGATTTTGCCCACGGGCGCGCTGCGCAATGCGCTGAGGCCCATGATGGAATCTTCAAAGCCGATGCATTCCTCCGCCGGCAGCCCGATGCGCTTCGCCGCCTCGAGGAACACGGCAGGGTTCGGCTTACCGGGGCGCGTGCCGTCCGAATAGACGATCCGCTCCATCGGAATCCAGTCCGTCACATGCAGGTGGGGCATATAAAATTCAAGGTTCACAAGCCCCACGCTCGTGCCGATGGCCATGGGCACGCCCTTCGCCTTCAGCGCGTCGAGCAGCTCCGGCAGCCCCTTGGCCAGATGAAAATCCTCCGGGTGCCGGAGGCATTCCTCGCGATAGTAAACCTCCTTGAGGTCGCTCAGCTCCCTGCGCCGCTCCAGCGGCATTTCGCCATGGCTGAGAATGTTGAGAATATCGACGTTGGGCGTGCCGTGAAAGTGGTTCCAATAATCGTCGTCGTTCATTTCCTGTCCGAAAACCTCGCGGATGGTGCGCCGCCACGCGGCCACGTGGAACGGGGTATCGGGGAACATGGTGCCGTTGAAATCAAAAAGAATGCCCTTCATTCGCAGCAAAAAATCCTTTCGTGTATTAGGGCGTATCTGAAAAAGGAAGAGACGACCGCTCAAGTGGATTTTTCGTCAGTTCAAGAAGGGAAACCGATGGTTTAGCGGTTTCCCGACGCTGAAACGGCGGAAAAGACGCTGAGATGGAGTCTCAGGGAATTTTTCACCCTATCCCATGTAAACGCCGCCGCCAACGTTGAGGTTCGCGCCGGTGATATACGCCGCCGCGTCGGAGGCGAGATAGACGATCGCCGTTGCCGTCTCCTCCGGCGTGCCGAGGCGGCCCATCGGAATTTCAGCCAGCCATTTCCGCCGCTTTTCCGGCGAGGCGTAGGCGACCATATCGGTTTCGATGCGCCCGGGGCTGACGCAGTTCACGCGGATATTCTCCGGCGCAAGCTCGCGCGCCAGCGCGTAGGTCAGCGAAAGCAGCGCGCCCTTCGTCGCGCTGTATACCGTGCCGCCCGCGGAACCGGTGAACGCCGCCTGCGAGGAGAGCAGCACAATGCTGCCGCCGCCCTGCCGGCGCATCCGTTCCACCGCGCGCTGCGCGGCGAAGAACGCGCCCGCAAAATTGGTGTTGATTTCGCGGTTGAAGTGCTCCTTCGTTACCTCAGTGAACGGCGATTTCGTCAGCGTTCCGGCCGCGCATACGAGCGTATCCAGTCCATCCAGCGCTTCGGCCGCCGCGTCGACGATCCGCTCCGCGCCCTCGGGCGTGGAAACGTCGCCCTGCACGACGAACGCGGCGCCGCCCCGCGCGCGGATCTCCTCCGCCAGCGCGTCCGCCGACGCGCGGTTTTTGTTGCAGCCGATGGCCACAGCCGCGCCCTGCGCGGCAAAAAGCAGGCACGCCGCCCGTCCGATGCCGCGCGACCCACCCGTAACCAGCACTTTCTTGCCGGTGCAATCCATATTCGATTCCTCCCGTAGGTTGCTGCCGTTTATGATAGGCCACGGGCGCGCGTCTGTCAACTATTCGCGGCACGTCTTTTCGATATAGGCCGCATAGGCGGCGTATTGCTCGGCCAGCGCCGCGCGCTCGCGCAGAAGGACCGCGTCGTCCGCCGTTTCCGCAAGCGCACTCATCGCCGACGCGCAGGCGTTGGCAAGCCCGGCAAGTCCCATCGCCGCCGGATTCTTCACGCCCTGCAGGCGGCGCTGCGCCGCGCGGTTTGCGCGCGTCATTTCCGGCGCGCGAAGCGCCGCGTACTCCATGCGTTCCTGCGGGGCGAGCGCGTCCATCGCTGAAAGCGCGGTCAGCGTCTGATCGACCGTCTCCGCCGCCTCGCGCAGCGCCTGCGCGCGCCGTTTTTCCGCCGTAATGCGCAGCTCGACCGCCTCGGCCTGCACGAGCGCAATTTCGCCGTGCGGCGCATATGCGTCGCGCGCGATTTCCGCGTCGATCAGCGTCGCGCACGCGGCCGCGCCCCGGCCGCCGTCCCGCACGAGATACCATTGCCGCGCGGGCAGCAGCAGCGTCACCGTCTGCGGCGCAGACGGCTCGTGCGCGAAAACGGCCGCCGCCTGCGGCAGATCGGCCTTTTCGAAAAACAGGCAGGCGCCCGCCGCCAGCGCCAGCAGAAGCGTCAGAAAATCCGCGCGGGTTTTGTTCCGCGCCCGGCTTCGCGTTGTGCGCATATGAACCCCTCCCGGGGCCAGCGTATGCCGGCGCGCTCCGGCGCATTCCGTCTTGCGGCGCGCGGGAAATACCGGTATAATTCTCTCATTGCCAAACAAGGAGGCCGCGTATGCGCTATCATATCGACACCATCCCGGTCTGGGACGCTTTCAGGCAGGACAGCGAATGCCCGCTGTGCGACCTATACAAAAAAAGCGAGGCGGAATACCTCGACAGCTTTCTCGGCGCGTCGGTGATGGAGCCGGACGTGCGCCTCGAGGTCAAC
>SFFS01000026.1 GCA_004557805.1 Clostridiales bacterium
CGCCCGTGCCGTGAATCGCGCCGGAGAACATCGGCGCGCGGTGCAGGTTTTCGCGGATGATCTTATGCGTCTTTTCGTTCGTATACGTCAGATAGCCCAGGCCGCGGTTTTTCAGCTCCCGGTCGGTCAGGAAGGAAAACGGCGTAACCGGATCGTCCCCCGGCTGCGGCTCCATGCGCGAAAAGTCGATCGTCCGGCCGTCGACGCGCGCGGGCGTCCCGGTCTTAAAGCGGCGCAGTTCGAACCCCAGCCGCTCCAGCGCGGGCGAGAGCGTCAGCGACGCGCAGAGCCCCTGCGGGCCGCCCTGCCAGGTCGCCTCGCCGATGATGATGCGGCTTTTAAGGTACACGCCTGTGGAAAGCACCGCCGCACGGCAGGGGATCGTCTCGCCGGTCGTCGTTTTCACGGCGCATACGCGCCCGTGATCCTCCACCACGTCGCATACCTCGGCCTGACGGATCTCCAGATTTTCCTGGCTGAGAATCGCGTTGAGCATGCGCTTTTTGTAGGCCGCCTTGTCAGCCTGCGCGCGCAGCGAATGCACCGCCGGGCCCTTGCCCGTGTTAAGCATGCGCGACTGAATGAACACATCGTCGATCGCGCGGCCCATTTCGCCGCCGAGCGCGTCGATTTCGCGCACCAGATGCCCTTTGCCCGTGCCGCCGATGGCCGGATTGCACGGCATCATCGCCACCTGATCGAGATGCAGCGTCAGCAGCAGCGTCTTTACGCCCATGTGCGCCGCGGCCAGCGCCGCCTCGCACCCCGCATGGCCCGCGCCCGCAACGACCAGCTCAAACTCCATATGAAAAACCGCCTCCGGTTCAAATCAGAATAAAACCCCATATTGTATTATACCGCACGGTTTTCAGATGTCAACGAAGGATATTCATCCCGCGGATGCATGAAAAAAGCAGCCCTTGACGCATTCGCGCAGCTTTGCTATAATTTTTTATATCGTTTCTTACATGCTTTGATGGTATGCATAATTTTATTTTCCCGTCCATAGAATAAGCCCAGCTCCGGTTTTGAGCTTTTTTCTGAGCATGTTTTTTGTTTTGTCCGGTGTATTTATATCCAGGAGGGATACTGTCTTGAATTCGAACCCATATGAAGAAATGGCCATGCCCGCGCTGCGCCGCATTGCAAAGGAGAAAGGGCTGCGTGTCGCCCCTTCCATTAAAAAAGCCGATCTGATCGCTTTGATTCTCGCCGCGCCTGCCGCCGAAAGCGCGCCCGCTCCCGAACCGGCAAAAAAGAAGCCCGGACGCAAGCCCGCCGCAAAGAAAGACGCGGCGAACGCTGAAGTTTCTGCGGCTGCGCCGCAAGGGGAACCGGCCGCCGCGCAGCCCATTCAGCCGGTCGAAACGGCCGCGTCCGCCGAAGCAAAATCAGACAGCCAGGAAGCTGCGCAGCCGCGCGCAGAAGCTCCCGTTTCTGCGGAAGCGCCGGTTCAGCTCGACGCACGGCCTGCGGAGCAGCCCGCGAAAGTGCCCGCACGCCGCGGCAGAAAACCCTCCGCCACGCCGGCAAAGCAATCCAGCGATGTGAAAACGCCGTCCGCCGCCGCTGAAGTAAAAAGCGCAGCACAGAAAAAATCCGCCGCTTCCAAAGCGGCCGGTTCATTAAAAAAAGCGGCTGCTGATACTGTTGCGCAGCCCGCACCCGCACAGTCTGAATCCTCACGCAGCGTGAAAAAATCACCCGCTTCTGCGATAAAGGCTCAGCCTGAAAAGGTCGAATCTGGCGCAGCGGCACAGCCCGCGCCCGTGAAGCCTGAACCCGCGCGCAGCGCGAAAAAAGTATCCGCTCCCGCAGCAAAAACTCAGCCTGAAAAAGCCGAATCTGGCGCAGCAGCACAGCCCGCGCCCGCAAAGCCTGAACCCGCGCGCAGCGCGGAAAAAGTATCCGCTTCTGCGATAAAGGCTCAGCCTGAAAAGGCCGAAGCTGGCACAGCGGCGCAGCCCGCACCCGCAAAGCCTGAACCCGCGCGCAGCGCGGAAAAAACGCTCGCTTCTGCGACGAAGGCTCAGCCTGAAAAGGCCGAAGCTGGCGCAGCGGCACAGCCCGCGCCCGCAAAGCCTGAACCCGCGCGCAGCGCGGAAAAAACGCTCGCTTCTGCGACGAAGGCCCAGCCTGAAAAGGCCGAATCTGGCGCGACTGTGCCGCCCACGCAGCGCATTGTGACGCGCCAGCCGGTCTATTCGCCGCGCCCGGCCTTTCAGACCGCCCCGCAGGGGCAGTCCGCATCGCAGGAGGGTTCATGGCGGCGCGCGCCCTATCAGCAGCAGGAAACCCGCCCGCAGAGCTATCAGCCGCAGGAGAACCGCGCCCAGCCCTACCAGCCGCGCACGCAGAGCACGCGCGTATACAGCAGCTATCAGCCCGGCGCGCAGCAGGGCTATCAGCCGCGCGGCAGCATGCGTCCGCAATTCTCGATGGGCCAGCGCTACACCTATAACGCACAGCCGGCGGACGGCCAGGAATCCTCGGGCTATCCGCAGCAGGCCGCGCCCGAAATGCGCACGCGCCCGCAGCGCGAATGGACGCCGCCCACCACGGAAACGCCCATGCCCGAAGGCGACTTCGGCGAAGGCGGCGGCCTGCTGGAAATGCATCCCGACGGCTACGGCTTCCTGCGCGCGAACCTGTATTCCTCCAGCAATAACGACATCTACGTCTCCATCGCGCAAATTCGCCGCTTCGCGCTGAAGAACGGCGATTTCGTCACCGGCAAGACGCGCCCCGCGCGCGACGGCGACCGCTACAGCGCGCTGGTGTATATCGATAAGGTCAACGGCCTGCCCGCCGATCAGGCCGCCCGGCGCAAGCCCTTCGAGGAGCTTACGCCCATCTATCCCGACAAGCGCATCACGCTGGAAAACACAGGCAACAACAAGGATCTCGCCATTCGGCTGATCGACTTCATCGCGCCCATCGGCTTTGGCCAGCGCGCAATGATCGTCTCCCCGCCCAAGGCCGGCAAAACGGTGCTGCTGAAGAAAATCGCCAACGCAATCACCGAAAACTTCCCGGACGTACACCTGATTATGCTGCTCATCGACGAGCGCCCCGAAGAGGTGACGGATATCAAGCGCTCCGTCCGGGGCGAAGTAGTCTATTCCACCTTCGACGAGCTGCCCGAGAACCACACGCGCGTTTCCGAAATGGTCATCGACCGGGCGCAGCGCCTTGTCGAATGCGGCAAGGACGTAGTGATTCTGCTCGACAGCCTCACGCGCCTTGCGCGCGCGTATAACGCCATCGCCCCGCAGACGGGCCGCGCGCTTTCCGGCGGCCTGGGGCCGGGCGTACTGCACAAGCCGAAGCGCTTCTTCGGCGCGGCGCGCAACATCGAAGAGGGCGGCAGCCTGACGATCATCGCCACGGCGCTGATTGAAACCGGCAGCCGCATGGACGACGTAATTTACGAGGAATTCAAGGGCACCGGCAACATGGAAATCCATCTGGACCGCAAACTCTCGGAGAAGCGGATCTTCCCGGCCATCGACCTTGCCAAATCGAGCACGCGTCATGAGGAGCTGCTGCTTTCGGAGGCGGAGCTCGACGGCGTAACGTCGGTGCGCAAGGTGCTTTCATCGTCCGGCGCTGCCGACGCGACCGAGCAGCTGATGGGCATGCTGGAGCGCACGAAGACCAACGGTGAATTCTTCCAGCGGCTGAAGGAGTGGCTCGCGCTCTGGGAGAAAGAGGGCTACACCGTCGGCAGCAGAAGAACGGAGCGGTAACCGATCAATTTTCCGCGCAGTGCGCGGAAAAAGCAGGGCGGCGCGGGATCATGAATCCTGCGCCGCCTGCTTGCATACGGGAGATTGCCGCCGCCCTTCAGGAACGCCGGGCCGTATTGGCGAGAACGGAACTCAACGCCTCTCCTCCGCCGGCAGTTGCATTCCTCTGCGGCTTCCGGTTTCTGGTGCATGCCGCGTCAGCCGCGCCCTGCGCGGCAAAATCCAACACTCGTCCATAAAGACAGCGAATTCTCCACGAGGCCGCACGAAGAATTCGTTCACGTTCACAGGGAACGCCGCCACACCCTCGTCGCTTCCGCAACGAACCGAGATGGTTTAGCGGGACTGAATCGGGGTTGCCCGCCAAGCAGCTCCACCGTGAAGAATCGCCATGAGCGCTTCGTTTTCTTTGCCGCATTCAAAATATTATATTTCGACCGCATTTCCCTTTGCTTTTCATGAATCATCACAGGAACCCACGGTAAAATCCAGCGCGCAAAAAAGGACGTCCGGAAAATTCGCAAACCTTCCGGACGCCCGTTTTTCTCCGCCGCAAGCGGCGGAAAGCTTATCCGTGTAAAACTTTTACTTCGCGTATTCCACAGCGCTCGCACCGGCAATGCGGCCGAACACCACGAAGTCCGCAACAGCGTTGCCGCCCAGGCGGTTCGCGCCGTGTACGCCGCCGGTCACTTCGCCGGCTGCGAACAGGCCGCTGATCGCCTCGCCCGCTTCCGTCAGCACTTCGGCGGCGGGGTTAATCTTCAGGCCGCCCATGGTGTGATGCACGCCCGCAGTCACCTTGATCGCATAGTAAGGCGCGGTATCGAGCGGATCGGCGAAGCTGGTGCGGCCGAATTCCGCATCGGTTTTGCTGGCCACGCACTCGTTCCATGCGTTCATCGTGGCGGCGAAGGTTTCCGCATCGACGCCCATGGCTTCGGCCAGCGCTTCGTAGGTTTCACCGGTTACGGTGTAGCCCTTCTTGATGTAGCCGCCGATGACGCTGGAAGCGTCCGCCATCTTCTGATCGACGACCAGCCAGCTGTAGCTGCCAGGCTGGGCGATTTCCGCCGCGGACACCACGTCGCGCGTGCCGACTTCATCAATAAAGCGCTTGCCTTCGGCGTTGACGAGAATCGCGCCGTCGCCGCGTAGGCCTTCGGTGATGAGGGCGGCGGTGTTGGCTTCAACAGTGGGGTGAATCTGAATCTGATCCATATCCACGGTGGCCGCGCCGACGGCGGTCGCCATGGCGATGCCCTGGCCCTGCGCGCCGGGGGCGTTGGTGGTCATGAAGCCCGCAAGCTCGGGCTTGTATTCGGTCACCATGTCAAGATTCGCGCCGAAGCCGCCGGTCGCGAGAATGACGGCCTTGGCGTTGACGGTGATTTCCGTTTCGCCCGCCATGGCGGTCACGCCGCAGACGGCGCCCGATTCGTTCGTTTTCAGCGCGGCGGCGAGGGTATTGGTCAGCAGGGTCACGCCGCGATCCGTGCAGGCCTTCTCCAGCACCGGCACGATATAGGAGCCGACGGCGATGGTCTTGCCCTCGTCGTTCACGGGACGATGAATGCGCTTGACGGACGCGCCGCCGAAGCTGCCCACGCTCGTCAGCTTCGCGCCGACGGTATCGAGCCATTCAATGGAAGCCGCGGAGTTTTCGCACAGGGTCTTGACCAGCTCGGGATCGTTCACGCCCTTGCCGCCGATCATCGTATCGAGTTCCATCAGCTCGACGGAATCGAAGTATCCTTCGGGATTGGCCTGATACGCATCCCACTGCTCCTTCACCGTCGCTGCAAGCGCGGTGATGGTTTCGTTATCTGCATAGCTGCCCGCAGCGGAGGCAAGCGTCTTTTCCACGCCCGCGCTCTCGCCGAACTCGTTCGCGTCCTGCAGGGGCGTCTTGGCGGCGTTCATGCCGCCGGTTGCGCGCACGGAGTTGCCGCCTACCATCGGCTGGCCCTCAATGAGCACGACGGTCTTGCCCGCGTCGGCCGCAGTGATGGCCGCAGTCATGCCTGCGCCGCCCGCGCCGATGATGGCCACGTCGCAGTCGTATTCGGTCACGACGGCCTCTTCAGCCTTTTCGGCCTTTTCCTGATAATCAGCCGGATCGACGCCCGCGCTCTCCAGCGCGGCGGCAGCCGCCGCCAGAATCGCGTCGGAAGTCACGGTCGCGCCGGAAACCGCATCCACGGCGATGGAGCCGGTCGCGGCGATTTCGGCGGGCAGCGCTTCCAGCGCCTTATCGCCGATGCCGGGGGTTTCGTTCGGGCCTTCCGCCGCGCAGGTAACGATCGCGCCGTCCTTCAGGCCGATCGTCACGGTCACGTCGCCGCCCATGCCCTTGGCGGAAGCGGAAAATTCACCGGTCACGCCGGCCGGAACCGCTTCGCCCATCGCAGCGGACGACAGCGCCAGCAGACAGGCGGTCAAAATCGCGAAGATACGTTTGAACATCTTGCAATCCTCCTTCAAACAATGTATTTCGAATCATTGCGTATTTTATCACAAATTTACCGGTGCGGCTATGCTTTTTACTGAACGCGCCATATCTTTTCGGCATACTCGCGCACCGAGCGGTCAGACGAGAATTTGCCCGCATGCGCGATGTTGCGCAGCGCCTTGCGCGCGAATCCATCCGGATCGTGCAGGAAATCGCCGTTGGCGCGCAGGCGCGCCTCGCGGTAGGAGGCGAAGTCCTTCAGCAGGAAATACGCGTCCGCAGGCTGCCAGCTCGCGCCGTCGAGCAGCGAAGATTTCAAATCGGCCAGCGCGCCGTCCGGATCGCCGAAGGTTCCGTCGTCCAGCGCGTCGAGCGCGCGGCGGATGTGCGGATCGGCCTCGTAGAGCGCGCGCGGGCGGTATCCGGCGCGGAGCGCCTCCAGTTCCTCCACCGTCGCGCCGAAGGGGTAGTTGTTCTCATCGCCCGCCTCGGCGAAAATCTCGACGTTCGCGCCGTCGCGCGTGCCGAGCGTAACCGCGCCGGAGAGCATCATCTTCATATTGCCGGTGCCGCTGGCTTCTTTGCCCGCGGTGGAAATCTGCTCGGAAATATCGGTCGCGGGGATGATCTTCTCGGCCAGCGAGCAGTTGTAGTTCGCGGCGAACACCACGCGCAGGCGGTCGTTCATTTCCGGATCGGCGTTGATCTTCTCCGCCATGCGGCAAATCAACGCGATAACGGCCTTCGCGCGCGCGTAGGTCGGATACGCCTTGCCCGCAAACAGCACCAGCTGCGGCGCAAACTCGCCGATTTCGCCGTTTTTCAGCCCCAGATACAGATCCCATACGCTCAGCGCGTTGAGCAGCTGGCGCTTGTATTCGTGCAGGCGCTTCACCTGCGCGTCGAGCAGGAAGTCCGCCGGAACGCACACGCCCTCCTCGCGCTCGAGATAGGCGTAGAATTTCTCGCGGTTCGCGCGCTTGACGGCGCGGAAATCGCGCACGAGCGCATCGTCAAGCTGCCCTTCCAGCCGGGAAAGCTGCGAAAGGTCGGTCAGGAATCCGTCGCCGATGCGGCTTTCCAGCAGCCGCGTCAGCCCCGGATTGCACAGCGCCAGCCAGCGCCGCTGCGTCACGCCGTTGGTCACGTTCAGAATGCGGCCGGGGAAGGCGCGGTCCCAATCGCGCAGGACGGTCTGCTTCAGCAGCTCCGTGTGCAGCTCGGCCACACCGTTGACGCGCCCGCACACATAGCAGCACAGGCTCGCCATGTGCGCGCGCCCATCCTCGATGATCGCAAGGCCCGTTTCCTGCCGGCAGCGCTCGTCGATGCGGCGGAGAATCGCCGTGATTTCCGACGAAACCGCGCTCAGCACGCGCATGTTCCAGCATTCGAGCGCTTCGGGCATAACGGTGTGATTGGTGTAGAAGAACGTATCGCGCGCGATTTCGAGCGCATCGTCGAACGAAACGCCGCGCAGCCCCAGCAGGCGAATCAGCTCGGGAATCGCCATCGTCGGGTGCGTATCGTTGAGCTGCACGGCGTTCAGCGCCGCAAAGCGGCTCCAATCGCCGTCGCCGTTCGCTTTTTCGAAGGCGCGCAGCATATCCTGCATCGACGCGCTGCACAGCACATATTCCTGCACCGCGCGCAGCTTCTGTCCGGCGAACCCGCTGTCGCACGGATAGAGCACGGAGGTAATCGTCTCGGCGCGCTGGCGCGCGGCGGCCGCCTGCGCGTAGCGCTGCGCGTGGAACGCAGCCAGGTCCAGGTTCGTTTCGCTCTCGGTCTGCCACAGGCGCAGCGTGCCCACGCTGCCGCTGCGATAGCCCACTACGGGCATATCGTAGGGCACCGCCGTCACGTTTTCGCCGCGCAGCGGCACCGTCACAGCCAGCTCCTCGCGGCGGATGCTCCACGGATCGCCCGCCCGCGCCCAGTCGTCGGGATGTTCGTGCTGGCCCTCTTCGTCGATCGTCTGCCGGAACAACCCGAACCGGTAGCGCAGGCCGTAGCCGTCGAGCGGAATGTTCTGCGCGGCGGCGCTGTCGAGGTAGCAGGAAGCAAGGCGGCCCAGGCCGCCGTTTCCCAGCGCCGGTTCTTCGTGGTCCTCCAGGGCGAGCAGCTTCTCGTCCGCGCCGCGCTTTTTCAGCTCGGCGCGCACGTCCTCCAGCGCGCCCAGCGAAAGGAGGTTATTTTCCAACAGCCGGCCGATCAGGTATTCCGCGGAAAGATACACCGCGCGGCGGCCCTCGGTGCGCGCGCGCTGCGTGCGCGTCCAGTCGGGCGCGATTTCGCGCATCACCGCCTGGGCGAGCGCATCCTCAAACTGGCCGTCTCCGGCCGTTTCCAGCGTCGCATGATGTTCCGCCAGCAGAATTTTCTCCGCCTCGTTCAAAAGCGCGCCTGCGTTCATCTTGTTTCCTCCTTTATAAGCCGTCCGGTTTTTTCCAGCTGCGCGCGAATCTGCGGCGCAAGCGCCGCAAGATCCGCGTCCGCGTCCATTCGCCATGTCCAGTTAAAATCGCCCACCGTGCCGGGCGTGTTCATGCGCGCGTCTCCGCCCAGACGAAGCCAGTCCTGCATGGGCACAATCGCCATATACGCGCGGCTTTCCATCAGCGAACCGATCAGCGCGCCGGGCAGATCGGCCGCGCCGGGATAATGCCGCCGCACGTCCGCCAGCGTATTTTCATCCGCATGTTCGAGGAATCCGCAGAGGGTATCGTTATCGTGCGTCCCGGTATAGACCACGCTGTTTTCCTCGTATTCCGCGGGATTGTTCGGGTTGCCGTCGCCCCCGCCGAAAGCGAATTCCAGCACATGCATGCCCGGATAGCCGCAGCGGCGGATCAGCCGCCGCACGCGCGGGCTGACCACGCCCAGATCCTCCGCGACGATCGACAGCCCCGGCGTCCTCTTCTCAACCTCGGCGAACAGCGGCCGCCCCGGCCCCTTGATCCACTCGCCCACGCGCGCCGTCGGCGAGGTAACGGGAATGCTGTAATAGTTCGCAAAGCCGATGAAATGATCGATGCGTACGATGTCGAACCGCTCGGCGTTCTGCCGCATGCGCTCGACCCACCAGCCGTAACGCGTCTTTTTCAGCGCTTTCCAGTCGTACAGCGGGTTGCCCCAGCGCTGACCGTCGGCGCTGAAATAATCCGGCGGCACGCCCGCCACGTGCGTGGGCCGACCCTTTTCATCCAGCTGGAACAATTCCGGGTGCGCCCAGCAATCCGCGGAATCCTCCGAGGCGTAAATCGGCATATCGCCGAACAGCTTCACGCCGCGCTCGTTCGCATAGCGCTTCAGGCGCGCCCACTGCCTGCCGAACAGCCACTGCACATAGGCGTGATAGCCGGTTTCTTCGGCGGCTTCTTCCTTCAGCCGCGCAAGCGCGGCCGGGCTGCGGCGCGCATATTCCTCCGGCCAGTCCTGCCAGGCCGCGCCCTGATACCGCGCCTTCAGCGCGGAAAAAAGCGTCCAGTCCTCCAGCCATGGATGCCCGGCGGCGAACGCTTCCACCTGCGCCCGCGCCTTTTCGCCGCAGCGGGCATAAGAGACGCGCAGCGCCCGTTCCTTCGCCTCGCGCAGCGCGTCGCCGCGCAGCCCTGCGTCATGCGGCAGTGCCTCCGTGCACAGCATTTCGCGCTGCACCAGCTCGTCCAGATCGATCAGCAGCGGATCGCCCGCAAACGCGGACGCGCTCTGATACGGCGAGCCGCCGAACCCCGCCGACCCCACGGGCAGCATCTGCCAGACGGTCTGCCCGCTGGCATGCAGAAAATCAACGAACCGGTACGCCGCCGCGCCCAGCGTTCCCACGCCGCCCTCCGACGGCAGCGAAGTGATATGCATCAGCGTGCCCGCGCGGCGCGGCAGCTCCTTTTTCTTAGAAAACAGCATCGCCTTTCGACAGCCTTCCTTTGCCTCATTTTGGGGAAAGTATACAACAAAACCCTCCAAAATAAAAGATGCTGTTGCTTTTTTCCGCATTATCGCTATAATAAATTCAAAACATTGAAAAAACTGCTTTCAGGAGGCGTCATGCAATCGGTCGGCACGCGGGGCTATCTCAACGAGGAATACCGGCTGTTCCATTCCGTCGATCAGCGCGACCTCGACTTCGAGGCGCACAACCATGATTTTCACAAAATCGTGCTCTGCCTTTCCGGCCATGTCACCTATGTGATGGAAGGCAGCACGTATTTTCTGCGTCCGTGGGATCTGCTGCTGATTCCGGAGCATCAGATTCATCAGTCGAGCTTTCGCTCGGACGAGGTGTACGAGCGCATCATCCTCTGGATCAACGACCGTTTTCTGCAGCGCTTTAACGAACCCGCGCTGCTCGACGTGTTCGAGTGGCCGCACCGCCGCCGCACCGGGCTTTTCCGCCCCGAAGCGCCGCGCCGCGCCGCGCTGAGCGACAAGCTGCGCGAGGTGGAGCGCTGCCAGAGCGCATCCTTCGCAGGCCATACGCTGCTGGCGGACACCTACCTGATTCGATTCCTGATGGAGCTGCGCAACCAGCTTGGCGACGCGCCGGATACGGCGGCCAGCTCGGTGCGCAGCGATCCGCGCTTCAACCGCATGCTGGAGTTTATCAATCAAAACCTTGCGGGCGATCTCTCAGTAGACCGGCTGGCGCGCGAGTTTTTCCTCAGTTCTTCCTACTTGATGCACGCCTTCAAGCGGCACACGGGCTGCACGCTGCACCAGTATGTGCTGCAAAAGCGGCTCATCCAGGCGGCGGCCGCTATCCGCGAAGGCGAACCGGTCGTCGCGTCCGCGCTGGCGGCGGGCTTTTCCGATTACACAACGTTCCTCAAGGCGTTCCGCAAGCAATACGGCTGCGCGCCGGGCGAGCTCAGATAGCCGGCTCTGTTGATTTTCCGGCGCAAATGCGCCGGTTTTCTGCTAACAAAAAGTCCCGTGCTCAGCGCTTGTCCGCGCGGCACGGGACTTTCTCTCCACTCTCTTGCAGGCTCTTACTTCTTTTTCTTCTTGCCCTTCACAACGGCGGTCGTTCCGCCGCCCAGCGCAATAATCAGCGCGGCAATCCACGCAATCCATGTATTGTTGGACTTCGCGGTTTCTTCCTTTTCGTCCGCAGGCGCTTCGGTCGCAGGCGCCTCTGTCGGCTGCTCCGTCGCGGGTGCTTCGGTCGCAGGCGCCTCTGTCGGCTGCTCCGTCGCAGGCGCTTCGGTCGCAGGCGCCTCTGTCGGCTGCTCCGTCGCAGGCGCTTCCGTCGCAGGCACCTCTGTCGGCTGCTCCGTCGCGGGTGCTTCGGTCGCAGGACCCTCCGTCGGCTGCTCCGTCGCAGGCGCTTCCGTCGCAGAACCCTCCGTCGGCTGCTCAGCCGTGGGGGCTTCCGTCACAGTCGCGCCGCTGGTCACGACGATCACCGGCTCCTCCGTCGCGGCGGCGGTTTCAGCGGGCTCCGTCACAACGGTGGCAATCGCAGGAACAGCCGCTTCCGTCTTCTGCGGCTGCGCCGCGTCGGTCGCGCCGGCGTTCACAACGCCGCCGCTCGTCGGTTCGGCGGTTTCCGCCGGAGCCGTCACGGCCGCCGTAGCCGCGTCAACCGGTCCGACGACGACAGACTTCGTTTCAGGCATCGGCAGCGTGGTCACGATCTCTTCGTTCGGGGTAACGGGTTCGGCGTCCTCAAGCAGTTCGCCGTTCTGATCGGCCGGATACCAGGCGCTTTCACCGCGATCCTTGCGGCCGTAAACGCGATACTGCGTCTCGCCATCGGCGGGCTGGAACGAATACACGCCGTTCTCCCCGGCCTGATAATAGGAAGGCACGTCCTCTTCATCAGGCGTTTCGGGCACAAAGCCCTTGATATGATCGTCAAACTCGCGCGCCAGGTCGACGGGCTGCGCGTCCTCGCTGACCACATTGCCCTCCGCGTCGGCGGGATACCAGTTCGCCTCTCCGCGGTCCTTACGGCCGTAGACGCGATATTCCGTCACGCCGTCGGCGTTCTCAAACGAATATACGCCGTTTTCACCGGCCTTATAGTATTCCGGCGTCTGCGCGGGCGTTTCCGGTTCAAAGCCCTGCACGTTGGCGACGAAATCATCGTAGGGATCGATGGGCGCGCCCTGCGCGTCCAGAAGATTGCCGTCCTCATCGGCGGCATACCATGCGGCGGGCGCTCCGTTCACGCGGCCGTACACGCGGTAATCCTTCGTGCCGTCGCGCTTTTCAACGGCATACACGCCATTCTCGCCCGCCTCGTAATAGGCGGGAACCTGCTCCGGCCGTCGCGCGGCGAAGCCGTCGGCGAAATCGGTATAATCCTGCGCGGGATCGATGGGCTGCGCCCCCTCGGCCACAGCGCCGTTCTCATCGCACGGATACCACGCGGGCGTTCCGGTTTCAAGATAGCTGTCGTAATCGCCGTAGGTGCGGTAGACGCGGTTTCCGTCGCGGTCCTCCACGGCGAACACGCCGTCGCCCACGCGCTCATAATACGCGGGAACCTCCTGCGGTTCAGCAGGCACGAACTGCGGCTCGGCGATGGTCGCCAGATCGGAAGCGGGCTGTACGGGCAGTGCGTTCGGCTCGACGTTTCCGCGCTCGTCGCACGGATACCACGCGGGTTCGCCGCGGTCCTTGCTTCCGTAAATGCGGTACTGCGTTTTGCCCTCGCTGTCGGTGAACATGAACACGCTGGGCGTTTTGGTGGAGGAATAATAGCGCGGCGCGCCGTCGGCGCGGGCGGACTCGAAGCCCTCGTAGTAGGCCGCAAAGTCTTCCTCTGCGGTCACGGCCTGCGCGTCGTCGGCCACGACGCCGTTCTCATCGCACGGATACCACGCGGGGGCCTGGCCGTCCTTCACGCCGTAGACGCGGTAGACCTTGCCGCCCTCACGGTCTTCAACGGCGTATACGCCGTTTTCCTGCTTTTCGTAAATATCGGGAACCTTCGCGGGCTCGGCCACGTCGAAGCCCTTCACATACGCCTCAAAATCCGCTTCCGGGCTGACCGGCTGCGCGCCCTCGGCGACCGCTCCGTTTTCATCGGACGGATAGAACGCCGCGTCCGCGCCGTCCAGGCGGCCGTAGACGCGATACTGCGTCTGCCCGTCGCGCCCGGTGAAGGCGTACACGCCGCCGCGGTTCTCGTAAAGCGCGGGTTCCTGCTGCGGCTCCGCCGCGCCGAAGCCCTTCTGATAGGCTTCAAAATCCGCTTCCGGGCTGACCGGCTGCGCGTCCCCGGCGACAACGCCGTTTTCATCGGACGGATAGAACGCCGCCTCGCCGCCGTTCATGCGGCCATAGGCGCGATATTCGGTTGCGCCGTCGCGGGTGGTGAAGGAATAGACTCCGTTTTCGTTTTTCGTATAGTTCGCAGGTTCGGTTTCCGCCGTCCACGGCACGAAGCCGGCCACGAAGCTGTCGTAATCCTGCTCGGGCGTCACAGGCGTTTCGTCCATGACGACATCGCCGTTTTCATCAGCCGGGAAGAAATTCGGGCCTTCGCCGGTCATCACACCGTAGGCGCGGTATTCGTCCGGCTTGGTGGTTACGCGCCAGAGGCCTTCCCTGCCCTCGACAGGCTCATAGAACGAGGGGATTTCCGCGGGCGCTTCGGTGGCTACGAAGCCCGGCACCGGCGTGGGGTAGGGGCGCACGCCTTCGACCAGCTCGTAGGTGTAGGCCACGCGCAGGCGGAACATATCGTTCACATCGCGCACGACGAAGGAAACGACCATTTCTTCGGTGTTCAGCGGAGCGAGGTCATAGACGGCGGAAGCGGGCTTGCCGTTATAGCCGCCGGCGCTGACGCGCAGCACCTGCCTGCCCTGCTCGTTGACGCTGAGGAGGGAATCGAGCTTTTCCGTGTTTTCGGCGGACTCGCCGGTGATCTCAATCGCGTAATGCTGGCCGGGTTCCATGTAAATGGGCATGGGCGTCCAGGTGTAGCTCTGCTTCTGGGCGCGCGCGCTGTTTTCAATCGTCAGCGAAACGACGGGGTCGCTCTGACCGGCGTTGGCGACGGACTCGGCCATCAGCGGGTCGCTGAGGTCGAGGGCGAAGCCCTCCGCTTCATATTCGGCCGTAAAACCGCCCTTTGTGCGGATCTGCGGCTCCAGATCGATCTTCGTCAGCTGCCAGTACACGGGCACCGCGGGCGCCTCGGTGTAGACGGGCATGAACGCGTCCGCATAAGCGCAGGATGCGAGCATGCACAGGCAGATAACAAGCGCGATAAAGGTCGACAGGATCGTTTTTGCATTCGTAGCTTTGGCGTTTCTCACCGTAGCCCCTCCTCTGACGATAAAAAGCCATTTTCAGATATTGTCATTATATACCCTTATAATGCAAGAAGCAAGCACTAATTGCCTGTTGCAACAATTCTTTTCTCGCGATATACTATCAGGCAGAAGAATTTTTTCATCCGGGAGGTGGAAGCCGTGCGTCTGGATCAGAAAATCGAGGAGCGCCGCCTGCGCTATAAGGCGATGGCGGGAGTGTTCGAATTTTTCGGCGTGATCGGAAGCGCGCTGCTGATCATCGCGCTGATCGCGCTGCTGGTCACGATGGGCGCGTGGCTGGCGGACGATCTGTCGCAGTCGTTCTCGGCGCTGCAGCAGGGCGTAACGGACGCCCTAATCGTGAAATAAAGGAGCGGTTCCCATGCTTGTCTCATGGCCGACGCTGACGGAAGAAATTACCCGCTGCCAGAAATGCCGGCTCTGCGCCGGGCGGACGTATCCCGTGCCGGGCGAGGGCAATCCGCACGCGCGGCTGATGTTCATCGGCGAAGGTCCCGGCCGCGACGAAGACCAGACGGGCCGCCCGTTCGTAGGCCGCGCGGGGCAGCTGCTCGATAAGATGATCGGCGCGATCGGCCTTTCGCGCGAGGAAGTGTTCATCGCCAACGTCGTCAAGTGCCGCCCGCCGCAGAACCGCGCGCCGGAGGCCGACGAGGTCGCCGCCTGTATGCCGTACCTGCGCGCGCAGGTGGGGCTGATCCGTCCGCAGGTGATCGTGCTGCTGGGTTCTTCCGCGCTGGGCGCGATTCTCGGGCCGGATCACCGCATCACGCGCGAACGCGGCGCGTGGATCGAGCGAAAGGGCGTGTGGTTCATGCCGACGTTCCATCCCGCGGCGCTCCTGCGCGACGAGAGCAAAAAGCGCCCCGTATGGGAAGACCTGAAAAAAGTACGCGACAAATTACAGGAGCTGCAAGCCGATGAGCCGAACGCTTGAGGAAATCAACAGCAAATACAGCGCGCTCCTGGGCGCGGAATACACGCTGGTCACGGGCGAGGGCGACCCGCGCGCAAGCCTGATGCTGGTGGGCGAAGCGCCGGGCCGGCAGGAGGAAGAGCAGGGCCGTCCCTTCGTGGGACAGGCCGGCAAAAACCTCGACGAGTTTCTCTCGCTGGTACAGATGGAGCGCGGAGCGCTCTATATTTCCAACGCCGTCAAGTTCCGGCCGACGAAGCTGGGCGCGTCGGGGCGGCTTTCCAACCGCACGCCCGCGCGCGGCGAAATCGCGCGGTTCAACCCATGGCTGGCGGAGGAAATCGCCTGCGTGCGGCCGCGCGTGATCGCTTCTTTGGGGAACACCGCGCTGGGCGCTGTGCTTACGGCCTGCGGCGCGGACGCGCGCGATGCGAAGGCCGTCGTGGGCGAGGTGCACGGCCGGCCGCTTTCCCTCGGCGAAGGAAAGCCCGCGCTGTTCCCGCTGTATCACCCCGCTTCCATTATTTATCGGCGCGGGCTGAAAACCGTATACGAGCAGGACGTTCGGGCGCTGAAAGCGTATCTGGACGCGCTTGTCTGACATTTCAGCGCCGGAAACGTATGTTTCGCGGCGCTGTTTGTTGCAATTTCCCGGGGGGATGTTACAATGCCGGTATGAAAGGAGTGAAGCGGGAAAACCATGTTTGACTTTATCGTCTCCAATCTCGCCATTATCATCTGCGTCGTCGCGGGCCTGGGGTTGCTGGTGGTGGAAATGTTCGTGCCGGGCTTCGGCGTTCCGGGCGTTTCCGGCATTATTCTGCTGGCCGTCAGCGCAGTGCTGCTGGGGCTGAAATCCGGCGTGCTGGCCGCCGTGGGGCTGATCGTAATCATCATGGCGCTGGTCGCGGTCATGCTGTCCATCGCGCTGAAATCGGCTGCGAACGGACGGCTGAGCCGCTCCACGCTCATCCTGCACGAGAGCGAGAGCAGCGAAGAAGGCTTTCTCTCCTCGAGCGATATGAGCGTATTCCTCGGCCGCGAGGGCGAAACGCGCACGGCGCTGCGCCCCAGCGGCATCGCCGAGTTCGACGGCGTTCGCCTGAACGTCGTGTCCGACGGCGTGTTCATCGCGCAGGGCGTGCGGGTGAAGATCGTCCGTGTAGACGGCAACCGCATTCTGGTGCATACAATCTGACCGACTGATCTGAAAGGAAGGGATTTTTCGCTATGGGAATTGAACTGGTTTCTCTGCTCGTCATCATTTTTCTGGTGCTTGTTCTTCTGATCGCGTTCTTCTCCTTCTTCCCGGTGGGGCTGTGGATTTCGGCGCGCGCCTCCGGCGTGAAGGTGAGCATCGGCTCGCTGGTGGGCATGCGCATCCGCCGCATCACGCCCAGCAAACTGGTCTATCCGCTCATTAAGGCCACGAAGGCCGGCCTGGACGTGACGCTTTCCAAAATGGAAGCGCACTATCTCGCAGGCGGCAACATCGATCGCGTCATCAACGCGCTCATCGCCGCGCAGCGCGCGGATATTCCGCTGGAGTTCGAGCAGGCGTGCGCCATCGACCTGGCCGGCCGCGACGTTCTGCAGGCCGTGCAGATGAGCGTCAACCCGCGCGTCATTGAAACGCCCGCCGTCGCCGCCATCGCCAAGGACGGCATCGAGCTGCGCGCCAAGGCCCGCGTGACCGTGCGCGCCAACATCGAACGCCTCGTCGGCGGCGCCGGCGAGGAGACGATCATCGCCCGCGTCGGCGAAGGCATCGTCACCACGATCGGCTCTTCCGAAGCGCACACCGCCGTGCTGGAAAACCCGGACATGATTTCGCAGACCGTTCTGAACAAGGGCCTCGACGCGGGCACCGCGTTTGAAATTCTCTCCATCGACATCGCCGACGTCGACGTGGGCCGCAATGTCGGCGCGCAGCTGCAGATGGACCAGGCCGAGGCCGACCGCCGCATCGCGCAGGCGAAGGCCGAGGAACGCCGCGCCATGGCCGTCGCGCAGGAACAGGAAATGAAGGCCAAGGTGCAGGAGATGCGCGCGCTGGTCGTGCAGAGCGAAGCGGAAGTGCCGCACGCCATGGCTGAAGCGCTCCGCAGCGGTAAGCTGGGCGTCATGGACTATTATCAGATGCAGAACACCATCGCCGATACGAGCATGCGCGAGAGCATCGGCAAGGCCGCCTCGCCCGCGGACGCCGCGCAGCAGCCCGATCACGCGCCCGCGCCCAGAAAGAAGTAATCTATGCAGGGATTGATTGTTCTTGCCGCCATCGTCTGGGTTTTGCTGCGCGCATATAACAAATCGGGCGGCAAAAAGAAATCCGCGCAGGCGTCCCGTTCGCGCCGGATGCGCGACATGAGCACGCTCTCGCAGGAATTCGGCTCGACCGCGCAGAAGCCGCGTGATGCGCACACGGTTTCTCAGGCGCGCCCTGCGCGCCCGAAAGACGAACCCTGCCGCGAATGCGAAACCGAGTTCGGCTACCGGCCCGCCGCGCCCAAGCGCGCGGAAGAGCCCCGCCCGGCGATGGAAACGGCCGCCCCGGCGGACGTTCCCTGCGACGCGTGCGAGACGAACTTCGGTTACAGGCCCGTTGTGAAGCCGTCCAGTGCGCCGCCGGAGGAGGACGCGCCCGCGCCCGCGCCCGGCTTGCATCTGGCGTTTGATGAAAACGCCGTCGTGCAGGGCTTCATCTATTCCGAAATCCTGGGGAATCGTCCCCGCGCAAGGAGAAACACATGGAATCCATACGCGCGCTGATCGCCGACGACGACGCCGGTATGCGCCTTCTGATGCGCAAACTGCTTGAAAAAAGCGGAGGCTTCGCCCTTTGCGGCGAGGCCTCCGACGGCGAAGAGCTGCTGCGCCTGGCCGCGCAGGAGCATCCGCAGGTCGTTCTGCTCGATGTGGAAATGCCGAAGGTGACGGGCGTGGAATGCGCCCGCATCCTGCAGGATACCGATCCGCAGACCATCCTCATCTTCGCCACCGCGCACGACAAATACATGGCCGACGCGTTCGAGGTCTACGCGTTCGATTACCTGCTCAAGCCCTTCAGAGCCGAGCGCGCGCTCGCAACGCTCGAGCGTGTCAAGGCCGTCCTGCAGACGCGGGAAGACGCGGCGCAGAGCGCCAAGCCCATCGAGCCTCGCCCGCAGGCAGGCCGCATGCTGCTCAAGCACCGCGACGGCGTGAGCGTCGTCAACATGGAGGACATTCTGCTCATTCAGCGCGAGGAGCGCGCCACGGTCATCTACACCGTAAACGACGGCCGCTACGTCACCGGCGATTCGCTCGGCGACATCGAAGCGCGCCTTGATCCCTCCATGTTCATGCGCTGCCATAAGAGCTACATCATCAACCTCTCGCACGTCGATTCCATCTCGCCTTACGGCCGCTGGACCTACGTCGTCAAGCTCCGCGGCACCCGCCGCGACGCGCTCATCACGCACGAAAAATATGAAGAGCTGGAGAAGCTGTTTGGGTAACGGTTAGAGAAAAAAGCTGGGGGAAAACCCTTCCTTTCTGGAGAAAGGAAGGGTTTTCCCCCAGACCCCCTTTCCCAAGGAAAGCCGTTTTCTTCTCTGTTAAAGGTTTTATGTTCGGCGCGTCCCGCCGTCCGGAGGGGACGGCGGGACGGGTTCCATTTAACGTGGAGCGACGAGGCCGTAAAGGACGACGTCCTCATAGCGGCCGTCCCAGACTGTCGAAAAAGTCTCCGGGAGCGTTTGAGAGGGCCGCAGCCCTCTCATTTTCAATCATTTTTGGCGACATGTGCCTTCGCACCGGCCCCGCCGAAGTCGGGCCCGGTGTT
>SFFS01000226.1 GCA_004557805.1 Clostridiales bacterium
CGATGTGGCAGCCGGTCTACTCGCAGATGAAGGGCCAGCGCATCGGTATCACCCGCAGCCAGATGGCCCGCGGCATCACCATCGCCACGCAGGGCTACACGCTGGGCGAATACCGCGAGGGCGACCAGTTCATGCCGATCCTTCTGAAAGACGAGAACATCGGTTCGTATAACCTGACCAATTTGCAGGCCCTGCCGATCTTCAATCCTTCGGGCAAGGTCTTTTCGATCGAGCAGGCGACCGACGGATTCCGTTTCGATTTCCGGCCGGGCGTCATCAAGCGTTTCAACCGCCAGCGGGTGATGAAGGCCCAATGCGACCCGGGCCGCGGGGTCAACACCATGCAGTTGTTCGCCGCGCTGCGCGATTCGGTGGACCGCGCCGTGGTGCTTCCCGAGGGCTACTCGATGAAGGTCTTCGGCGAGCAGGAGAGCCAGCAGGAGTCCAACGAGGCGCTGGCCGAATACATGCCGCTGACGCTGGTGCTCATCCTCATCGTCCTGCTGCTGTTGTTTCGCAACTACCGCGAGCCGGTCGTCATTCTGCTGATGATCCCCCTGATCTTCATCGGCGTGGTGCTGGGACTGGCCGTCACGGGCAAGGTGTTCAACTTTTTCTCCCTGCTGGGGTTGCTGGGACTCGTCGGCATGAACATCAAGAACGCCGTGGTGCTCGTCGAGCAGATCGGCGTGCTCCGGGCCGCCGGCAAGGACCCCTACGAGGCGCTGACGTCGGCCACGCGCAGCCGCATCGTCCCCGTGGCGATGGCTTCGGGAACGACCATTCTGGGCATGCTGCCGCTGTTGTTCGACTCGATGTTCGGGGCTATGGCCGCCACGATCATGGGCGGACTGCTGGTCGCCACGCTGCTGACGGTCTGCGTCCTGCCGGTGGTCTACGCGCTGTTCTACAATATCCGCAAGCCATGAAGATAACAGTTTCGATAATCGCCCTTTGGCTCTGCGTCCCGGCGCTGGGGCAGACTTCGCTCGCCGACTACCGCGCTGCCGTCGCCGATTACAGCTGGCAGCTGAAGATCGCGGCCTCGAAGAGCGATGCGGCGGCCGAGACGGCGGGGCAGGCCCGCACGGGCTACTTGCCGCGGCTCGCGATGGACGGCAGTTTCACGGCGACCGTGCGCCATTTCGACGGCGTGGAACGCTGGACGTTCAGCCTCCTGCCGCAGCTGGTGCAGACCGTCTACGGCGGCGGTGCGGTGCGGGCCGCGGCCCGGCAGGCCGAACTGGGCTACGGCATCGCGCTGTGCGACGAGGAGTTTTCGCGCCTCGACGTGCGCTATGCCGCCGACTACGCCTACTGGAACCTCTCGGCCGTGGAACTCTATGCCGCCTCGATGCGGCAGTATGTCGCGATCATCCGTTCGCTCAAGGAGGTCGTCGACCGCCGCTTTTCGGAGGGCTATATCGCCAAGGGCGACGTGCTGATGATCGACGCACGGTTGAGCGAGGCCGAATACTCGCTCGTGAGCGCCGAGCAGAGTTACGAGGTCGCGCTCCACAACTTCAACATCCTCCGCGGAACCGACGCCGCGCTCGGCGTACAGCTCGCGCAGGGCATCCGCGACTCGCTGCCGATGCCCGGACGGGTCGTGGCGGCCGAGGCGCTGGAGCGGCGTCCCGACTATGCCGCCGCACGGCTGCGCTCGGAGCAGGCCGAGGCGGGAATCCGGGCCGTCCGCGCGCCGTTCAATCCGCAGTTGAGCGTGGGTGTCGGCGGCATGTGGCAGCCCTATTACCCCAACAGCACGGGTGCGACCTACGTCGACGGATCGGCTTTCGTGAAACTCTCCGTGCCGATCTTCCACTGGGGCGAACGCCGCCGGGCCGTGGGGGCCGCGCGCGCCGTGCAGTTGCAGCAGGAGTGGAACGCCGCGCTCGTGCACGACGACATCGTGCGCGAGGAGATGAACGGCTGGACGGCCCTCGTGCAGAGCCGCGCGCAGGTCGACGCCTCGGAAGAGAGCCTCCGCATCGCGGGCGAGAACCTCTCCATCAGCACCTATTCCTACGGCGAAGGCCTGGCGACGATCCTCGACGTCCTGCAAGCCCAGCTGAGCTGGATTCAGCTCTATTCGAACGCCATCCGGGCGCATTACAACTATGCCGTGGCGGTGTCGGACTACCAGCGCATCACGGCGCAATAGAAAAACGGCGGAGAATCTCTCCGCCGTTTTTTCCTGCCGCCGGGCGTTCTACGCCTTCGCCGGCTGGGTGCTGACCACCGCGATTTCGCGCGACACGGGTGCGATCCTGCGCAGCATCTGCACCATGCCGCAGTACTTTTCGTGTGTCAGTTCCAGTGCGCGGCCGACCTTCGCCTGGTCGTCTTCGGAGCTGCATTCGACGTTGTAAACCACATGGAACGAGCGGTATACGCTTTCGGATTGAACCGTCTCGGCGGATAAATCGCCCGAAAAGCTGATTTCGAAGCGTTTGGGCGTGATGCGCTCTTTCTGCATGATCATCAGCGCCGTCTGGGCGGAGCATTGCGCCGCGGCGTAGAGCATCAGGGTCTTGGGATTCATCGCGTCGCATCCGGTGCCGTTTTCGGTCCGGAATTTCCCGTTTTCGGACATCTGTAAAGTTACTTTTTCAATCATGGATTTCGGTTTTTGTGTTCAACAATAACCCGGGGGCAAATTCCGTTCCTTTGGTAGTGTGCGGATGGGCAAAAATTCGTATATTTGCCCGTATTTAGTGAAACAATGCATATGCGAAAATTCCGGATTTCATTGCTGACCCTTGCCCTTGCGGCGTGCGCCTTCGGCGCGCAGGCTGCCGGGCCTGAAATAGAGACCCTCGCGGGGCGCGCCCGCGACCTGTTCGATTACGGCCGCTGGAGCGACGCCCGGCAGGAATTCCTGCGCGTCAGGGCGGCGCTGACGCCTTCGGACCGTCTGCTGGCCCAGGAGGCGGATTTTTACCTGGCCGCCTGCGCCGTGGAGCTGGGCAGCCCCGATGCCGAAGGGGCCTTGCGCGAATTCGCGGAGCGTTATCCCGAATCGGTCTACGCCAACGACGTACGTTTCGCGCTCGGTTCGTTCTACTGCGCCGCGGGGAACATGGAAAAGGCCCGCGAGGCTTTCGCGCAGACCGATTACAAGGCGTTGAGCGCGCCGCGCCGCGAGCAGTACGACATCCGCATGGGCTACGTCGCGTTCGCCGGGGGCGACTACCGGAAGGCGTACGACTATTTCGACCGCAT
>SFFS01000227.1 GCA_004557805.1 Clostridiales bacterium
CAACGCAGGCCCCCGCGCAGCTGGAAAACGGCGCGCAGACGCGCGTGTGGTGGGATGAAAACGCCGCGGCGGTGGTGACGGAATGAAGAAAGATCGCAGGAAATGGCTCTGCGCGCCGCTGTATATCTGGGTGACGCTGTTCGTGGCGCTGCCGCTGGTGTATGTGGCCGGCGTGTCGCTTTGCAAGAGGGACGCGGTGTGGGGCGTTACGCCCGAATTTACGCTGGAGAATTACCGCGCGCTTTTCAATCCGTCGTATCTGCGGGTGTTCGCCGATTCGTTCCGCACTTCGGCGGTCGCGGCGGTGATCTCGCTGCTGGTTGGCTATCCGTTCGCCTACGCAATGGCGAAATCTTCCCCCGCGCGGCGTGCGGCGCTGATGGTGCTGGTGATCGTGCCGTTCTGGACGAGCGCGCTGATCCGCACCTACGGCTGGATGCTCTTCCTGCGCGCGAACGGCCCGGTGAACAGCCTGCTCAAGAGCCTTGGGCTGATCCGCAGGCCGCTCAAGCTGCTGTACACGCCCGGCGCGGTGTATCTGGGCTACGTCTACACCATGATGCCGTTCGCAATCCTGCCGTGCTTTACGGCGCTGGAAAGCATGGACTGGCACGCGGTTGAAGCGGCTCGCGATCTGGGGGCGCGCCCTGCGCGCGCGTTTTTCACCGTAACCCTGCCGCTGACGATGGGCGGCGTGATGAGCGCCGTCACGCTGACGCTGGTGCCGTCGATGGGCATTTTCTTCATCTCCGACCTGTTGGGCGGAGGGAAAACGGTGCTGATCGGCAATCTGATCCAGAACCAGATTCTTACCGCGCGCAACACGCCCATGGGCGCGGCGCTTTCCATGGCGATGCTGGCGCTGACCGCGCTGATCCTCTGGATTCAGCGCAGAACCGGCGGCGAAACGAGGATTCTGTAATGCGCAGACAAAAACGAAAGGCGGCCGGCCGCGCCGCGTATATGGCGCTGGTGCTGACGTTCCTGTATCTTCCGCTGATGATGGTGGTGCTGTTTTCCTTCAACCCGTCGAAAAACGCGGGCGTGATGACCGGCTTTACGCTGGAATGGTATAAGCAGCTGTTTTCTGATGCGGAAATCGCTGCGACGCTGCGCAATTCGCTCCGGCTGGCGGCGCTGTCCATCGGCACGGCGGCGGTGATCGGCACGCTGGGCGCCGTCGCGCTGGCACGGCGGAAGATGCGGCTGCAGGGGCTGATGGAGGGCGTCGCGTCGCTGCCGGTGATGGTTCCGGAAATTGTGCTGGGCATGGCGTTTCTGGCCGCGTTCTCGTTCGTGAGGCTGCGGCTGGGGCTTGCGACGATGTATCTGGCGCACACGACGTTCTGCATCCCGTATATCTTCCTGCTGGTCAAGTCGCGCCTTGCGGCGATGGACCCGCAGCTGGAAGAGGCGGCGCGCGATCTGGGGGCGCGCCCTGCGCGCGTGTTCTTTACCGTGACGCTGCCGGTGGTGCTGCCCGCCGTCGCTGCGGGAATGCTGATGGCGTTCGCCATGTCGCTCGACGACGTCATCATCAGCTATTTCGTCACCGGACCCGGCGCGCAGACGCTGCCCCTGAAGGTCTATTCCAGCCTGAAGGTGGGCGTGACGCCGGAAATCAACGCGCTGTGTACCGTGACGCTGGGCGTGGTGCTGCTGGCGATTCTGATTGCGCAGCGCATTCGCGGGGTAAAATCATCATAAACTATTTTATCAGGAGGGTTCCCATGAAAAAACTGCTTGCGCTGATCCTGTCTGTGATGCTGGTCGTTTCGGCCTGCGGCGCGTGCGCCTCTGCCGAAGAGGAAAAGGTGCTCAACGTATTTACCTGGGCGCTGTACTTCGATTACGACACGCTGCTCGCCCCGTTCACCGAGGAAACCGGCATCAAGGTCAACTACGACTATTTTGACTCCAACGAGGAAATGCTGATGAAGCTGGAAGCCGTCGATGCGGGAACGTACGACGTGGTGCTGGCCAGCGATTATATTCTCGACATCGCCCGCAAGGAAGGGCTGCTGCTGGAGCTGGACAAGGAAAAGCTGCCCAACTGGCAGAACCTCAACCCCGCCTTCCTCGGCCAGTTCTACGATCCGGACGACGCGTACTGCATGCCCTATGTGGCGGGCACGCCGCTGATTATCTACGATCCGGAATATGTCGATTTCCCGATCACGGGCTATGAATCGCTGTGGGACGAGCGGCTCGAGGACAGCGTCGTCATGATGGACGACGCGCGCAACGTCATCGGAATCACGCTGAAAACGATGGGCGAGAGCTTCAACACGACCGATCCGGAAATTCTCGCCAAGGCAGAAGAAAAGCTGATGCAGCTGAAAAAGAACATCCGCGCGCTCGACTATAACGCGCCCTACGCTACGATGATTTCCGGCGAGGCGATCGTGGGCTACATGTTCAACCAGCAGGTGCTCTACACCCTGCAGGAGCGCCCGGAGCTGGAGATCGTCTATCCCGAGGAAGGGCTGGGCTTCGGCATCGACTGCTGCGTGATCCCGAAGAACGCGCCGCATCCGGATAACGCGCATACGTTCCTCAACTTCCTCATGCGGCCCGAAAACGGCGCGGCCATTGCCGAAGCGCAGCTGATGCTCAGCTGCAACCAGGCGGCGGAGCCGTATCTTTCCGAAGAGTTCACGCAGAACCCGGTGCTGAACGTGCCGTCGGAGCTGCTGGAAAGCGCGGAGTTCATTCAGGATGTAGGCGACGCGCAGACGCTCTATATGGATATCTGGACGCGGTTCAAACAGTATTAAGGAAAATCGGAGGCTTGCAATGCTCAAAACCATTCTGCTGGGCATTGTACAGGGGATAGCGGAGTTTTTGCCCGTATCGTCTTCCGGGCATCTGGTGCTGTTTCAAAAGCTGATGGGCATGCCGGAGACCGGCCTGCTGATGGAAATTCTGCTGCACGTGGGCACGCTTTTCGCGGTGCTGGCGGCGTTCCGGCGCGAAATCGCCGGGATGCTGCGGCATCCGCTGACGAGCCGCCCCGTGCGGCTTTTGTTTGCGGCGACGCTGCCCGCGGTGGCGGCGGCGCTGCTGCTGGGCGACGCGCTCGACGTGATCTTTTCCGGCTGGTTTCTGGGGTTCAGCTTCCTGCTCACAAGCGCGCTGCTGTTCGTTTCAGAGGCGCTTTCGCGCCGGAGCGGAGCGGATGCGGCGCTGCTGGAAATGGACGAGATGA
>SFFS01000228.1 GCA_004557805.1 Clostridiales bacterium
CGGCCCGCCGTTTCCGCGGCGGCGGCGTAAAGCCGGCCGTCCCGGACGCAGGCCACCGGCACGCCCCAGGCCTCCACGCTCAGCCGGTCGCCGGCGATGCGCAGGCGGTACGGCCCGCCGGCCGCGCCCAGCTCCAGCGCATCGCCGGCCGGGCGGGCCCAGGCTGCTTGGCGGGCGCACAGACCGTCCACCACTTCGGCCAGCCGGGCAAGGCCCTGCTGCTGCCCGGCGGCGGCTTTGCCCAGCGCGCGGCCGGCCTGCCCGGCCTGCGCTTGCAGCCGGCTTTCCAGCCCGGCGCGCACGCTCTCGTTCGCGGCGGCGTCCTCCTGCCGCACCAGCGCGTGCAGAGCGGCGCTTTCGGCGGCGATGGCCGTCTGATAGTCGTGGGCGATGCCGTTGGCGGTGGAAACGAGCCTGGCCTGCAGGGCTTCCATATCGGTTTTTTGAGTCTCGGTCAGGGCGGTGAGCTGCACGCCCTGCCCCGCCAGGCCGGCGCTGTAGGCGGCGCTCATGTTTTCGTCGTCCAGGTTGGTCAGCACATAGCGCAGCTGCTCGGTAAGCTGGTAGAGGTAGCTTTTGAGCTTTTTGGCCTCGGCGCTGATCTTGCTTGCATAATTCTCGGCACCAACGTGGATCACGCGCGCCGTAACGCTGCCTGCGTTCACAAACGACCCGCTCATAAGCACATCTCCAGGCTTTTTGGGAACAAGGTCGCTTTCGCCCGTAAGCAAGCTCTCATTCATGTCGCACTCGCCTGCAATAATTTCGCAGTCCGCGGGAACCTGCATACCACGCCCCAGGCAAATCACGTCATCGCGAACCACCTGGTCAAGCTCAATTTCCTGGCGCACGCCATCACGAATAACGGAAGCATGCGCGCTGGCGACAATAGACAGCTTATCGGTAACCGCTTTCGAGCGAAGCTCCTGAATGATGCCAATGAAAACGTTCACGACAATAACGATCATGAACAGCATGTTCTTGTAAGAGCCGGTAAGAAAAACGATAACGGCAAGAATCAGGTTCACCGCGTTGAACAGCGTGACCAAGTTGTCGAAAAGAATCTCCTTGATCGAGCGCGTATGCACGTTCGCATCTACGTTCACATCGCCCGAAGCAATGCGCTGCCGCACCTCTTCGCTGGTCAGACCCGTTATCTTTTCCATTGAAACCTCGAAATCTCTTCTTCTCTACTTGCATGCGAAGCGGTCGTACTTGAAACGGCTGGCGATTGCCCGTCGAAGGCGCCTGAAGCAGCCAACCCGCAAGTCCGTCCACGCGTCACACCGCAGCATCGCAACCCCGCACCGTATGCGGGAAGCCACCCGCGCGCCAGCCCAGACTGGCGCACCGCCCAAAGCGTCTGCCGCTCCTCCGCCCGCCGCGCAGCGCCGCCGCTGGCCGCTACTCCTGCGCGTCGGACTCCCCCAACGCCTCAAGCGCCGCCGCATACCCGCCCGCGCCGTAGCTCAGGCACTTGGACACGCGCGCGATAGTGGTTGCCGATGCTCCCGTTGCCGCCTCGATTGCGGTATAGGAATTCTTCTTCGCAAGCATACGCGCCACCTGCAAGCGCTGAGACGTGTCGCGAATCTCGCGAACGGTGAATAAATCCTGCAACAGCGCGTATATGGTATCAGGGTCGTCCAGGCGGGACAGAACCGTTAGCAACTCGTCAACCTCGTGCGTTCTCAAATTATCCACCACGTTCACCCTTTCGCTATTTTCCTAGCTTGAACAGACCAAACTCAATCGAATCAACAAGCGCGTTCCATGAAGCTTCTATGATGTTTTCCGAAACGCCAATGGTGCCCCACATATGCTCGCCGTTTCTGGTGGTAATGGCAACGCGCGTAATGGCATCGGTGCCCACGTTCTCATCCAGAATACGCACCTTGAAGTCCACCAGTTCCATGCCGGCAACTTCGGGATATACCTCGGAAATAGCCAGGCGCAACGCGTTATCCAGCGCGCCAACAGGGCCGGCACCTTCGCCTGTAGCAACCACGCGCTTACCGCCCACGTGAACCTTGATGGTGGCTTCAGACATAGCGTCTTTCGCGAAGGCGCCCGTGTCTTCGTAATCGTCCACGATCACGCGGAAACTTTCCAACGTGAAATGCGGCTTGACCTGGCCTAAATGCCCCCAAATGAGCATGGCTAAGGAGCCATCGGCCGCCTCGTACGAGTACCCCTTGTTCTCGCGCTGCTTGATGTCCTCCAAAATGCCGGCAACGCGCTTGGGGTACTGCTCCAAATCAATGCCAATGGCCCGCGCTCGTGCAACAAGCGACGCCTTGCCCGCTAGCTCGCTTACTACCATATGGGACTTATTGCCCACTGCGCCAGGGGAAACATGCTCGTACGCCTGCGGAAAACGCGCGATGGCGCTGGCATGGAGCCCACCTTTGTGCGCGAACGCCGCCGAACCCACATACGGATGATGCGCCCAAACCGACTGGTTGCACGAATCGGCCACAAACGCCGCAACCTCGGAAAGCTCGCGCAGCTTATCGGGACCCACGCAGAAAAAGCCCATCTTCAGTTCCAGGTCGGCAATAATGGTGAGCAAGTCGGCATTGCCCACGCGCTCGCCAATGCCGTTGATGGTTCCCTGCACATGACGCGCGCCGGCACGCACCGCTGAAAGGGAATTTGCCACCGCGCACCCCGTGTCGTTATGCGTATGAACACCAACGTTCACCTGCGGAAACGCAGCAACAACCGCAGCGGTGATTTCCTCAACCTCGAACGGAAGCACGCCGCCATTTGTCTCGCACAGCGAAACCATGCGCGCACCCGCGGAAACCGCCGTCCCCACGCACGCCAGCGCATATTCCGCATTCGCCTTGTACCCGTCGTAGAAATGCTCGGCATCCAGCACAACTTCTCTGCCCTGCGCCACCAAGAATGCAACGGAATCGGAAATCATGCGCAAGTTTTCCTCAAGCGTGGTCTCCAGCACGCGCGTGACCTGCAAGTCCCACGTTTTTGCAACAACGGCAATAACGGGAGCTTCACATGCCACTAAATCGGCAAGACCTTTGTCCCGATCTGCGGAAACATCCTTATGACACACAGAACCGAACGCCGTCAAACGAGCATTTTTCAGCTTGAGTTTGCCAACGCGCTGGAAAAACTCGATGTCCTTTGGGTTCGAGGCAGGAAAACCGCCTTCAATATAATCAATGCCGAAT
>SFFS01000229.1 GCA_004557805.1 Clostridiales bacterium
ATGCTCTACCGACTGAGCTAACGGATCATATAGGCAGGGGTGGCAGGTATCGAACCTGCGCATCTGGGAGTCAAAGTCCCATGCCTTACCACTTGGCTACACCCCCACGGGGTGCCTCGCGGTCTGCCATAAAAAAAGAGGGAGGGTAGTGGGGATTGAACCCACGGCCTTCAGAGCCACAATCTGACGCTCTCCCGCTGCGCTATACCCTCCATACTGGCGCGCCCGAAGGGATTCGAACCCTTGGCCTACGGCTTAGAAGGCCGTTGCTCTATCCAGCTGAGCTACAGGCGCCCGCCGTTCCCTTCCGGCACGGAAACCAACCACTGGCTCCCGCTGACAGAACAGAATAATATCACAAAACTTTTGTTTTGTCAATCATTTTTTTGCCGTATTTTGTATGTGTCTGAAAAGCGGCCATTGCCGCCCCCGAAAGAGGGAAACCGCCGCTGCGGCTCCCCTCCCCAAAACCGTTTTCATCTCATTTCAACCGCAAAATCAGTTCCAACAGCCGTTTTACGCTTGTGCGCACCTGCTCGCGGCTCAGTTCTCCCTCGCGCAGCTTCCGCAGCGTCTCCTCCGGCATGCCGCACCCCATTTTCACATCGTTGCCCGCTGCGATTTCGCGGTACTGTTCGCCGTAGGTGTACCAGTCGGTCGTCACCATGCCGTCGAACCCCCACTCGTCGCGCAGGATGCCGGTCAGCAGCTCTCCGTTTTCCGACGCGCGCCGTCCGTTAATCAGGTTATACGACGACATGATCGACCACGGCTGCGCCGTTTTTACACAGATCTCAAACGCCCGCAGATAAATCTCGCGCAGTGCGCGCTCGGAAACGCGGGAATCCGAGTTACGGCGGTTCGTCTCCTTATTGTTGCAGGCGAAATGCTTCAGCGAACAGGCGACGCCTTCGCGCTGAATGCCGCGAATCATCTCCGCCGCCAGCCGGCCCGCAAGCAGCGGATCTTCCGAATAATATTCAAAGTTTCGTCCGCACAGCGGGCTTCGATGGATGTTGATCGCAGGGGCCAGCCACACGCCGAATCCGTTTTCGCGCACTTCCAGCGCCGCAGCGCGCCCCACCTCCTGCAGCAGCGCCGGATCCCAGCTGCAGCACAGGAGCGTCGTGCAGGGAAACGCCGTCGTCGTCACGCCGCACGCTTCCAGAATGCGCAGACCCGCAGGGCCGTCCGCCGTCATTACGTTGGGGACGCCGAACCGCGGCTGATTGCCCCAGCCAAGCGTATTCGCAACGCCGCGATTCGGTTGACCGCCCAAAAGCCGCACCATCTGCTCGTCCGAAAGCAGATCGACAAACGCATCGAGCGTCGTCTTGCCTTCGTACACGTCTTTCAGCATCGGGCGCGCGGGCTGCGCGGCCCACAGGCTTTCGCCAATCGTGTCGGGACACTCCAACGGCGCCTGGCCGTCGCTGGGCAGAATCTCCCAGTTTTCCGCATATCTTTCCGGCACAGGCAGCTGCGGAAGCGCTTCCATCGTTCCGTCGGAAACCATGCGTTCCGGCAGCTGAGAGGGCGCGCAGCGCCGCTCGCACCGCTCCAGCACCGCATCCTGCGCAAGCGTCCAAACGCCGCCGAACGCCGCCGCGTCGCGCACATTGCCGCCGATGAAGAAGCGGTACTCGCCTTTTTCCAGCAGCCACGCCGACGCGCAGATTTTCCCCAGATCGTCATAGCTGGCAAAATCGCACGCACTGAAATGTATCCGCACCCGCTGCGCAGCGCCGGGCGCAAGTGTATCCGTCTTTGCAAAGCCGACCAGCACGCGCCGCGGCTTTCCGAGCCTGCCCTGCGGCGGCTGGCAGTAAACCTGCGCCACATAACGCCCGGCGACGCTTCCCGTGTTCTGAATCAGCGCGGACGCGCTGAATTCATATTCCTGCGCCTCGTAAACCGCTTCGGTGAGCGCAAAGCTCGTATAGCTCAGACCGAACCCGAACGGATAGCAGACTTTTTCCGCCGCGCCGGGGATTGTTTCAAAATAGCGGTAGCCAACGTAAATATCGTCGGTGTATTCGACGTAATCTTCCGATTCGTTAAACTTTGCCGATGAGGGATACGCATCGAAATCAACGGCAAACGTATCGCTCAGATGGCCGCTGGGGCATTCGTCGCCGCAGAGGATGTCGGCCGTCGCGCTGCCGCCCTCCATGCCCGCCTGCCATGCAAGCAGCGCCGCGCCAATGCGCGCGTCCTCGCGGAACCAGCTGCTGTCCATCATTCCGCCGGTATTGAGCACAACCGCCACGCACGGGAATTCGCCGCGCACCGCGTCGACCATCGCCAGCTCTTCCCGGCTGAGGAAAAAATCACCGTCGAACGGCGCGCCCGTCCTGTCCCAGCCCTCGCCGGAAAACCGGCAGATGGTAATCAGCGCCGTATCGCAGAACCGCCGTGCCTGCGCCAGCAGTTCTGCGGGAACCGGCGGCTCCGCCGTCTGCCCCGGTGCGCATCCCTGCGCGCGCTGACGCGCCGCGTTTTCTCTGTAGTACGCCGACAGCGGCGCAAACAATTCCAGCCGCCCCTCCGCCTGCTTTTCCTCCAGTCCGTCAAGGATGCTGCGCACGTAGGCTACCGTCGTATCGCCGCTTCCGCCGCCTCCCTTGACATAATCCGCCTGCGCCTTGCCGAACACGGCCAGCTTCGTCCCTGCGGCAAACGGCAGTACGCCGCCTTCATTCTTCAGCAGCACCATGCCCTCGCGCGCCGCGCGCCGTGAAAGCGCGATATGTTCGCGGCTGCCCGTTACGCGCCGGCCGTCCCGCCCCAGCGGCGTACCGGGCATATAGGTAATTCGCTGCCATTTTCTTTCTTCCATCGGATTTCTCCTTTACGCTGTGCGCCGTTGTTTTTCTGCTATTATAATGGAGGCGCGCCGTTTGTTCAAGTCGCTGGTTTTGCCTGAAAAAGGGCTGCCAGCAAGTACGTGCAAGTACACTCCCACGGAGGAACAGCGTCGCCTTGAAGTCGTTTCTTTGGTATGTTATAATTTTGATGCATTCGACAGAATGACAAATTCCGATTTTTGGAATTGCAAAACAGCCAATCAGAAGTGAAGATGGGTTGTCCGTATTGCCGGATGATACGATTGATAATCTGGATATAGACGCGTATGACAGTCTGATATTGCCTGGCGCAATGGATATCCGAGAAAGCATTGAA
>SFFS01000230.1 GCA_004557805.1 Clostridiales bacterium
CTAAGTCCGTTGTTTCTCTTCCTTGGCATATCATAACGCCTCCTGTGTTTATTCTATCACAGAAAGCCCTTCTTTACAGAAAATTCTGAGCAGGCTCAATTCCCGCCTGCCTGACCCAGAAACGTCGACAATAAAATTTATCCGGACCGTTCCGCAAAAAAAGAGGGAGTACTCTATTGCCGCTGTCGGTTTGGTCACACTCCGGCGACGCGCATACGCTTTGAATTTATCATTTCCGTGCTGCTGTCGAAAGCCGCTCTTGTTTTACGGAAAAACACGCCCGCCGCATCGATTCAGGGATCGTACGGCGGGCGGCGTTTTATGCCAGCTTTTTGAGCGGAATCCAGATTTCGCAGTAATTCGCTTCCGGGTTCTCGTGATTGATGGGCGTATACATTTCAATGTTGTACATTCCTGAAAGCTCGTAGCCCTTCAGGCTGGGCAGCCATTCGTTCCAGATGCGCGTATTGACGTCCTGCAGCGCCGCCGGAAGCGCGCCGCGGCACGGGAACACGGCCCATGTTCCTTCAGGAATCACGTGCGTGACGCAGCCGTCCGGAACGTCCTTGCAGGGGACGTAGTTGTCGGCAATGAGGTATTCGAATTCCTTTTCGCCGCTGCCGAGGCAAACGCCGTACATGCCGCAGACAGGGCTGCTTCCGCCGCTCATCAGCTCATCCCAGAATTTCGGAATTTCCTGATAGCTCGTATCCATATTGAACCGGCGGGAAACGCCCATCAATGTAAAAGCAGACTTTTTGATAATTTTGTATTCCAACATGTTTCCGCCCTCCAGCGTCAGTTTGATTTTCAGGGGCGCGAAGGAACGAAGCGGAGCGCCTTTTTCACGTGCGGCCGACGGTGCGACGCCGTGAAACCGCGCGAAAGCGCGCGCAAAACTGTCCGGAGAATCGTAACCGTATTTGAGCGCGACGTCGATCACCTTTGCGTCGGACGAGGAAAGCTCCTGTGCGGCCAGCGTCAGCCGCCGGGCGCGGATATACTCGCCTACCGTGAAGCCGCAAAGCGCCGTGAAGATGCGCTGGAAATGAAACGCCGATACGTGCGCGCGCGACGCGACGGCCCCGATTTCCAGCGGATCGGAGAGGTTTTCCTCAATGTAGGCAAGCGCATCGTTCAGGCCTTCCGTCAAGCCGTTCATACGGCCGTCTCCTCTCGTTTTCCTGATGAAGCGATCATAACGTTTTTCGGCGCGCGCCGCCCGACTCTGCGTGCTCTTTGACGCAGGGTTACAGGCGCTCGTCGATTTTCTTTTTCAGCGCTTCGCGCTTTTCAGGCGGGAGGAACGCCGCACCGGCTGCGTTGTGCAACAGCGCGCGGGTTTCAGAGGCGGTCAGCCCGGCCTCGCGCGTCAGCGCGGCGAATTCATTTTCAACCGTCGTGCGGGAAATGCCGGGATTGTCCGTGTTGATCGTCGCGCGGACGCCGCGGCGAAGAAACTCGCGCACCGGGTATTCCGCAAGGCTCTTCACCGCTTTGGTGTGCAGGTTGCTCGTGGGGCACATTTCCAGAGGAATCTGTTTTTCGGCAAGCAGCGCCAGCAGCGCATTGTCGCCGAGCGCGTGCACCCCGTGACCGATGCGCTTCGCGCCGATTTCCAGCGCCTCGCGCACGCTTTCAGGCCCCGCCGCCTCGCCGCCGTGAATGGTGTAGGGTACGCCCAGTACCGTCGCCAGCGCGAAAACGTCGGCATACGCCGTGGCCGGATGGCCGATTTCGCCGCCCGCGAGGTCGGCGGCGCATACGCCGCGGCCGAGAAATTCCTTCGCCAGACGGATCGTTTCCATGTTTTCTTTTTTGTTGCTGTCAAACCGCATGCAGCAGAGAATCAGCTGCGCGTCGATATCCGAATTCTCCGCCAGTCCGGCGCGCAGGCCGTCCGCCGCCGCCTGCACGGCTTCGCGCTGCGTCAGCCCGCGCTGGCAGTGCAGCTGCGGCGCGAAACGAATCTCGGCGTAAATCGTGCCCTGCGACGCAAGGCGGCCAAGCAGCAGGCGTACCGCCTCGGAAATCGCGCGCGCCGACTGCATCACGCGCAGCGTTACGTTGAACCGTTCCAGATAGTCGACCAGGCTCGTGCAGGTTTCGTCCACTGTGACGAACGGCTCCAGCGCCTCCGGCGTATCCGCCGGAAGGGTAACGCCATCCACCGCGGCCAGCTGTAAGAGCATTTCCGGCGTCATTGCGCCGTCCAGATGCAGATGAAGTTCAATTCCCGGAAACTTGTAACTCATGGCGAAATCTCCTCCCTGAACGTTTGAAATGATATGACTTTGCATTTACGCTTCCTGCGTGAACGCGTATGCCGCGATGGATACCGCGACGGAGAGGTTGAGCGAATCGATCGCGTCGGACTGCGGAATGCGCACGGGCTGCCCAAGAGAAGCGAACGACGCAGGCAGGCCGGTAGCTTCATTGCCGAAAACGAGCGCATACGGCGCTTTCGCGGTTTTGCGCGCCTGCGGCAGCGGGAGCGAACCGTCGAGCATGAAGGGATAGAGCGCGTGGCCGGGGTGCTGCGCGCGATATTCCTCGAAGCTGTCATAAAGCGCGACACGCATGGAAAACAGCGCGCCCATCGACGCGCGCACCACGCGCGGATCGAATACGTCGGCCGCTGGGCGGATGATCGCCAGGTCGGGCAGCGTAAAACCGAGACACGCGCGCAGAATCGTGCCGAGATTGCCCATATCGGACGGGTTGACGAGCACGACGTGGTTTTTCTGCGGATCGAGCGCGGAAGAGAATTTATCGAACACCAGCGCCGCGTAGCAGTTTTCCTTGCGGCTGATGCGCTCCAGCGCGCGGTCGGCCGTTTCGGTGCGGACGTTCAGCGCGGCGCATTTGTCTATCAGCGCGCGCACGCCCTCGCTCTCCAGCGCGTCCGAACGCACGAGCAGCCGGCGCGCCAGCTCGGGGCGGGCGTTCAAAAGCGCGTGCGAGGGAAAAATCCCCGGCGCGTAGGAATAGGACAGCTGATGCGAATAAGTCTCCAGTTTGGGCATGATATCACCTCGCGGAAAATTGTAACAGATTCGCGGGGCGGAAACAAGCAAAGTCGATGGAGTAAAAACTTTTTGAATTTTTTGTAATAAATTTGAAATATTCGTAATATATTTCGAACGAGCGTTCGCAC
>SFFS01000231.1 GCA_004557805.1 Clostridiales bacterium
CCGGTCGAAATCGGTATCGCGGTGATGTGGCGCGTGGTAGATACGGCCAAGGCGGTTTTCAATGTAGATAACTTTAAGGAATATCTCTCGCTCCAGTGCGACAGCGCGCTGCGCAACATCGTGCGCATCTACCCCTACGACGTTGCGCCGAACGTGGACACCACGGGCGACGGGATCGCCGACGAGGGCAGCCTGCGCGGCTCGAGCGAAGTGGTAGCCGCGCGCATCCGCGACGAAATCCAGCAGAAGGTGGCCGACGCGGGACTGGAAATCGTCGAGGCGCGGATCACGTATCTGGCCTACGCTCCGGAAATTGCGGCCGTGATGCTGCAGCGCCAGCAGGCGTCCGCCATTATCGACGCGCGCAAGATGATCGTCGACGGCGCGGTGGGCATGGTGGAAATGGCGCTGGAGCGCCTGAACGAAGGCGGCGTCGTGAACCTCGACGAGGAACGCAAGGCCGCGATGGTATCGAACCTGCTCGTAGTGCTCTGCGGCAACCGCGACGCGCAGCCGGTCGTCAATTCGGGGAGCCTGTATTAAAATGGCGGCAGAACCGAAAAAACAGGTGCCGCTGCGCCTGTCGGCCAAGCTGTACGACGCACTGGCCGCCTGGGCGGAGGACGATTTCCGCTCCGTCAACGGCCAGATTGAATATCTGCTGACGGAATGCGTCCGCCAACGCAGGAAAAACGGCAAGTATGTTTCCGATCAGATCGACGTGCCGCCGGAACTGGATGTGTGAGGGGCGTTACTTTTCCAGATACGTCCACTCCGGAATGGCGGATGTGCCCGACGAAGCGGCTTCCTGCGCATAGCCGTTCAGGCCGAGCCATTCCATATGCTCCTGCACGCGGCGATAGGTTTTCGCCGAAACGGGCCTGTCCAGTCCGGGAATCTGCTTTGCGCGGCCGTAGGGCGTATATTGCGCCATAAGGCTCACCGGCACGTCGTCCAGCCCTGCGCCGGCCAGCGCGTTGAGCGCTTCCATCGAAGCGCCGGCGCAGCCCGGCAGGACCAGGTGGCGGATCATCGTGCCGCGCACCATGAGGCCGTCGTCGTCGAACTGCACGTCGCCCGTCTGGCGGCGCATCTCGACGATCGCGCGGAGCGCGATCTGCGGGTAATCGGGCGCTTCGGAACAGAGCTGCGCCAGCCCCGCGTCCGCGTATTTATAGTCGGGCAGGTAAATATCCACCAGCCCTTCCAGCATTTTCAGCGTTTCCACGCGCTCATACCCGCCGCTGTTCCAGATTACGGGCACGGCGGGTTTTGCTATGCGCAGCGCTTCGGCTACGGCGGGCGCGAAATGCCCGGCGGTGACGAGGTTGAGGTTGTGGACCCCTTCGGCGCAGAGCGCCGAAAAAATATCGGCCAGCTCCTGCGGCGTAACCGTTTTGCCGTGCGCGCCGGCACGGCTGATCTCCTCGTTCTGGCAGAAAACGCAGTGCAGCGGACAGCCGCAGAAGAACACCGCGCCGCTGCCGCGCGTGCCGGAAAGACACGGCTCCTCGCCGAAATGCGGCGCGGCGCGCGCGATGACCGGCAGCGTGCCCATGCCGCAGCGGCCGTTCCCCTCATATTCTGTTCTTTCGGCGTGGCACATGCGCGGGCAGAGATCGCAGATCATGGATGGTTTTCCTCCGTCTTTTCCAAAATGCGCTCCTCCCTTTATAAGCCGCTTGTGCGCGCTTGTCAAGTTCTGATATAATACCGGGAGGGACAGGGAACGGCGTTTCCTGCCGCTTTCCTCAGGAGGTGCTTATGGACGGCCTGTTTCTGGGCTTTATTGCGAGAGAACTGAACGCGGCGCTTACGGGCGCGCGCGTGGAAAAGGTGCAGCAGCCGGAGAAGGACGAGCTGCATATTTCGTTCCGCGGAATGGGCGGACCGAAAAAGCTGCTGCTGAGCACGTCGGCCGACCGGGCGCGCGTGCATCTGACGGAAACCGTAAAGCCGCAGCCACAGGAGCCGCCGATGTTCTGCATGCTGCTGCGCAAGCTGATCGGCGGCGCGAAGGTGCTGTGCGTGCGGCAGGTGGGCGGGGACCGTATTCTTGAAATTGCGTTCGCGTGCGAGGACGAGTTCGGTCAGCCGTCGGAGCGCATCCTCAGCTGCGAGGTGATGGGGCGGCATTCGAATATCATCCTGCGCAGCGCAGAGGGGAAAATCCTCGATTCGATTCACCATGTGGGCGCGGACATCAGCCGCGTGCGCGAGGTGAAGCCGGGGCTGCCGTATACGCCGCCGCCCGCGCAGGAGAAGCTCGATCCGCTTTCGCCGGAACTGGACGAGGCGGCGCTTTCCCGGGCGCTTCGCGCCGGGGCGGCGCGGCTCGACGCGGCCATCGGCGGAGCGCTGAGCGGTTTCGGACGCGAGAGCGCGCGCGAAATGGCGTACCGGCTCACGGGCGGGGAATCGCCGGTGACGGACGAGGAACAGCGCGCAGCGCTGGCAAAACCGCTGCTCGCGCTGCTGCGGGAAATGCCGTCATGGGGGCCTGCGGCGCTGCTGCTCAACGAAGACGGCGAGCCTGCCGAAGTGTATCCATTCCCGCAGAAGCGGTTCGCCGCGCAGGAACAGCGGCTGATGCCCAGCGCGTCGGCTGCGGCGGAGGCGTATTACCGCACGCGCGACGCGAAGGCGCGGCTCGATTCGCAGCGCAGGGGCATGGAAGCGGCGCTGAAGGCGAGGCTGGAAAAATGCGAAAAGAAGCTCGCCATTCATGAGCAGGCGCTTGCGGACGACGACAAAATGGAGGAAGCGCGCGTTTGCGGCGAACTGCTGACGGCGAACCTGCATCTGCTGAAAAAGGGCGGCGACAGGGCCGAGGTGTTCGACTATTACCGCGGCGAGAACCGCGTTATCGCGCTGGACCGCCGCTGGGCGCCCTCGCAGAACGCGCAGGCGTATTACAAGCGCTACCGCAAAATGCGCGCCGCGCAGGAGGCTGCGCTGGAGCAGATCGGCGGTTTGGAAGAAGAACGGTTCCAGCTGGAAAGCTACCTCGACGACCTGCGCAAATGCGAACAGCCCGACCAGCTGGCAGAGATCCGCGAGGCGCTGTGCCGCGAGGGAATTGTGCGCGCGGTAAAGCAGCGCGGCGGCAGACCGCGTAAGCTGCCCGCGTCCGCGCCGATGCGCT
>SFFS01000232.1 GCA_004557805.1 Clostridiales bacterium
CTGAAGGGGCGAGGACAGTGCGAAGCACTCCACAGCCCCGAAACACCGGGCACGCTTTCAGCGTGGCCGGTGCGAAGGCGCATGTCGCCAAAAATGATTGAAAATGAGAGGGCTGAGGCCCTCTCAAACTCTCCCAAGGACTTTTTCAACAGTCTGAACGGCGCGAGTTATCGCGCCGTTTTGCATATCTTTATTTTCACCGGAGGCCCTTCCAGCACAACGACCTCGTCGGCAAGCAGCCGCGCTTCTTCCGGACTGTGCGTGATGAGCAGTCCGCCCCTGCCGCGCAATGCGCCGCGCAGGCATTCGAGCGCGCGCTGCGCCGTGCCCTCGTCCAGGCCGCGCAGCGGCTCGTCGAGGAACAAATACTCTCCGCCATAAGCCGCCGCCCGCGCGATGGCAAGCCTGCGGCGCATGCCGCCGCTGAGACTTGCAGGCAGCGCGCGTTCTTCGTCCGCAAGGCCTACCTGAGCGAGCGCTTCGCGCGCCCGCTGCGGCGAAACGCCTACGGCCGTCAGGTTTTCAAGCGCGCTGGCCCAGGGCAGCAGCCGATCCTCCTGAAAAAGGAACGAACAGCGCGTTCTGCCGCGCAGGGCGCGGCCGGAATCCGGTGCGAGCAGCCCCGCCATCAGGCGGAGAATCGTCGTTTTGCCGCAGCCCGAAGGCCCGAACAGGCAGATCACCCGGTCCTCCGGGGCGCGGAGCGAAAAGCCGTCCAGCACCGTTTTCTCGCCGAAGCGTTTGCTTACGCCGATCAGTTCAGGCATCGCCTTCGCCTCCCTTCGGGCGGATCAGCCGCAGGACGATTTTTTCCAGCGCCATGGAGAGCAGAATCACAGCCGACGTAGCGGCCAGCAGTTCCGGGGTTTCGAGATATACCTTCGCGCGGTACATAATCGCGCCGAGCGAAAACTTGGGGATGCAGATCACCTCGGCGGCTACGCCGCTCTTCCACGCCATGCCCATGCCTGCGGCGACCGCCGCCCGCAGATACGGCGCAAGCGCGGGAAAATACAGATATTTCAGCCGCGCGGGCGCGCGCATATGGAACGCGCCGGCCATTTCGAGCAGATCGGGATCGAGCGCGGCAAGGCCGGTGAATACGTTGGAATACGCCACCGGCGTTACGATCAGCACCGCCGTGCAGACCGGCACGTTGGAAACCCGCAGCCACACGAGCGCCAGCAGGATGAACGACGCGACGGGCGTGGCCTTCACCACCGAGAGTATCGGCGCAAAGAATTCGCGGCACAGCGGAAACCGCCAGCTCAGCGCGCCCAGCGCGCAGCCCAGAAACAGTCCCAGCGCAAAGCCCGCCATGATGCGTCCCAGCGTGGCCGCGCAGCTTTTCCAGAACGAGACTTCGCACGCCATTTTCGCCAGCGCGCGCAGCACTGTCAGCGGCCCCGGCAGCAGCAGATCACGGCCGACAAGCGCCGCTGCGGCTGCCCAGAGGGCAAGCCACAGCAGCGCCGCCGTCGCCTTGCAGATTATGTTTTTTTGCTTTCGCAGCGAGGTCATTATTTGCCGCTTTCAGTGGGCGCGACGTAAATCGCCGTCGGGCCGTCCGCGCCGCCGATCACGGCGACCGACGCGCCTTCGCCGCTTGCGCCATAATAGAAATCTTCGCCCGGCGCCGCGCCGCCGATGAGCTTGACGTTGAAGCCCTCGAGCGCGCCGTAGAAGTTTTCAAGCACCATGCGCATCGCGTCGCCGGTCAGGCAGACCATGTTCGCACGCGGGATGGCGTTTTTCGCCACGGCGGCCTTCATGATGTCATATTGCTCGATCAGCGTGGCGGCTTCCTCGGCGTTTGCGTTGACCCACTCGACGCTGGCGGCGTATTCCTCCAGGAACGCCGCGACGGCTTCGGGGTTCTCTTCCGCGAACTCGCGGCGCACGGCGATGCCGCCCATCGGCAGAAGGCCCGCGCCCTGACGGTTCCATTCCTCGGTGAGGTTCAGCGCGACACGGAAATCGGGCGCCTGCATGCCCATCATCGTCACGAACGGTTCGGGAAGCAGCACCACGTCGTATTCGGAGTTTTCGGCGGTCGCCTTCGCGACGACCTCGCTGTGCTCGGAGACGTATTCCACGTTCGCCGTCACGCCCGCTGCGGCCAGCAGATAGTTCAGCACGGCCTCCGCCGTGGAGCCCTGGCCGGAGGAGAGGATCGTTTTGCCGTCGAGGTCGGAAAGCGCCTGCACGCTTTCGCCGCGCTCCAGAACGTAGAGCACGCCCAGCGTGTTCACGGCCAGCGCCTGCACGCCGCCCTCCGTTTTCTGATACAGTGCAGCAATGGCGTTGGTGGGCAGCGCGGCCATATCCAGCTCGCCGGACACGAGCTGGCCGGTCACCACGTCGGCCGCCCCGACAAGCGTGAAGCTGTAGGCGTTCTGCGTGGTTCCGGCGTCGGCGTCGGCCATCAGCTTCGCCGCGCCCATGCCGGTCGGGCCCTTCAGGAAAGCGACGTTGACAGCCGCCTTTTCTGCGCCTGCGCAGGAAAAAAACATCGTAAGCGCCGTCAGCAGCGCAGCGAACAGAACCAACCTTTTTTTCATCTTATAAACCCTCCTGCGATTTTTCGTCTATTTGAAAAGCGTCTTCCGCAAAATGGAAAACACGCCCTTCCCGTGTGAAAAGCCCCTCGCCTTCCAGCTGCTCCAGCGCGCGGTAGAGCGACGCGCGGCCCACGCCGAGCAGCGATGCAAGCTGCGTATAGGAGCAGGGGAGCGTCAGCGCCGCGCCGCCGCCCTGCCTGCGGCGGAACTGATCGAGCATGCCGCGCAGGCGCTGCGGCACGTCTCCGGCGGTAAAGGTATCGATCCGCCGGTTCAAAAACAGAATTCTTTCAGACAGCAGCGCAATATAATTGAACGCAAAACGCGCTTCGCGCCCGATCATCTCCGCCACCCATTGCTGCGGCAGAAAAAGCGCCGTACACGCCGTTTCAGCGCGGATTTCGTTGGGAAACGGTTCGCCGCTGGCGAACAGCGTCGCCATGCCGAACGCCGCGCCGGGGGTGAGGCGGCTCATGGCGACGCCCGCACCGCCGCGCGTCACCAACGCGCTGCCTTCCAGCAGAAAGCCGAGCGCGCGTTTTGTCGAGCCGGGGCTAAGGAGCTGTTCTCCCCGCGC
>SFFS01000233.1 GCA_004557805.1 Clostridiales bacterium
GCATAAGCCGGTTCCGATGAAAATCCTCGGCCTGCCGAACGAGTCGCTCTATTCCGGTACGTCTGAAGAGATGAAACGGTATTATCATCTTGACTGTGAAGGCATTCTTGCCTCGGCGCGGGAGTTTATGAAATGAAGACCTATCTGATTGCGATCGACCAGAGCACTTCCGCCACGAAGATGCTGCTCGTCGACAGGCAGGGGAGAATCGCCGCGCGCGAGGCGCTCGCGCACAGGCAGTATTATCCGCAGCCGGGCTGGGTCGAGCACGATGCGGAAGAAATCTGGGCGAACGTCAGCGCTGGCCTGGAAAGACTGACCGCGCGGGCGGGGCTTGAAAACATTGAGGCCATAGCCATTTCGAACCAGCGCGAAACGAGCGTGATCTGGGATTGCAGGACGGGCCGCCCGCTCCGGCGCGCAATCGTCTGGCAGGATGTGCGCGCACAGGCGCTTTGCGCCGGGCTTGCCGCGCACGCCGGTGACGTACAGGCGGCGACGGGACTGACGCTCTCGCCCTACTATCCGGCGGCCAAGCTGGCGCACGCGCTGAGAGAAATGCCGCGCAGCGAGAGCGTCCGCGTGGGGACGATCGACAGCTGGCTGATGTACAAGCTGGGCGGCGTGCACAAAACGGACGTAACGAACGCCGCGCGCACGCAGCTGATGAACCTGGAAGCCTGCGCGTGGGATGCAGATATGCTGGAACTGTTCGGCATTCCGCGCTGGATGCTGCCGGAGGAGATTCTGCCGTCGGACAGCGTGTTCTGCTCCTGGCAGGGGATCCCCGTGCTGGGCGTGATGGGCGACAGCCACGCGGCACTGTACGGCCAGGACTGCCGCGCCGAGGGAACGGCCAAGGCGACCTACGGCACCGGCTCGTCGGTAATGCTGAACACCGGCGCGCAGATTCGCCGGGTGAAGGGACTGCAGGCGTGCGTTGGCTTCTGCGACCGGGAGGGCGTGCGCTACGCGCTGGAGGGCAACGTAACCTGCTCGGGCGATACGCTCGTATTCCTCCGGGATATCGGCCTTTTTGAAGGCGCGGACGAAATCGAGCGGCTTGCGGCGGAAGCGCAGGACAGCGGCGGCGTGCAGCTGATTCCGGCGTTTTCGGGGCTGGGCGCCCCGTATTTCCGGAGCGGCGCGCGCGCGTCCCTGTGCGGCATGAGCCGCGGCACGACGCGCGGAGAGATTGCGTATGCGGCGTTGATGTCCATCGCGCAGCAGAACGCCGATATTCTTGAAGCGATGGGCGGCGTGAAGCGCCTGTGCGTCGACGGCGGCGCGACGAAGAACCGCCTGCTGATGCAGTTGCAGGCCGATCTGCTCGGCTGCGAGGTGCTGCGCAGCGAAAACAGCGAAATGTCGCCCATGGGGGCGGCACTGATGGCGGGAACCGCAACGGGCTTTTTTTCGAAAAACATGTCGATTTATGGCGAGAGGGAAGCGTTCCTTCCCCGGCGCGAAGCGCAGGAAAGGCAGAGCCTGCGCGGCGCGTGGAAAAAAGCGGTGGAATCGATCGTGGAGATATAAGGCACGACCGCATATACGGCATTGCCTTGAAAAAACAGGGGGAGAGACATATGGCAACCTTTGGCGTTCTGATTTCAAACCGGTCCTTCTTCCCGGACCATCTTGTGCTGACGGCGCGCAGACAGCTGCTGGACTGCATGGAAAAATGGGGGCATCAGACGGTGACGCTCTCGACGGAAGACACCTTCATGGGCGAAACGATGACGCATGCGGAAGCCGTCAAATGCGCCGAGCTTTTCCGCAAAAACGCGGACAGGATTGATGGAATTATCATCTGCCTGCCGAACTTCGGCGAGGAGACGGGGATTGCCGACGCGATTCGCATGAGCGGCCTGGACGTGCCGATTCTTGTGCAGGCGTGCGACGACGATTTTGACAGGCTTCAGCTGGAAAACCGCCGCGACGCTTTCTGCGGTAAGCTGTCCTGCTGCAACAACCTGCGCCAGTACGGCATCCGCTATTCGCTCACCTCGCGCCATACCTGCGCCATTGACAGCGAGGAATTCCATCGCGACGTGGAGCGTTTTGCGCGCGTATGCGCGGTTGTCAAAACGCTGCGCCATGCGCGCATCGCGCAGATCGGCGCGCGCGTGATGCCCTTCCGCACGGTGCGCTATTCCGAAAAGCTCCTGCAGCGCAGCGGTATCACCGTCGAAACGGAGGATTTCAGCGAGATCATGGCGGATATCGCGGCGCTGAAGGACGAAGCGCAGGTTGCGGCCAAGGCGCAGGAGATTCGCGAATACGGCAACGTGGCCGAGGGGATCGGCGAGGAAAAGATCATCCGCCAGGCGAAGCTGTGCATCGCCGTTGAAAAATGGATGCGGGAGCATGAATGCGACGCGAGCGCCATTCAGTGCTGGGACAGCGTCGAGGCCAATTATGGCTGCGCGATGTGCCTGTGCATGTCGATGATGGGCATGAAGGGCATGCCCTCCGCCTGCGAGACGGACGTGATGGGCGCGGTGTCGATGCTGGCGCTGCTCAAGGCGGCCGGCGGCGTGCCGCCGATTTATCAGGACTGGAACAACAACTATAAGAACGAGCCGGACAAGTGCATCAACGTGCACTGCTCGAATTATCCCGTCTGCGCGTTTGAAAAGAAGCCGGAAATCGGCAATCTGGATATCCTCGCAACGACGCTGGGCACGGATGTTTCCTTCGGTGCGCTCAAGGGGCGCGTGCGCCCGTCGGGCATGACGTTCCTGAAGGTTTCTACGGACGATGTGAGCGGAAAGATTCGCTGCTATCTGGGCGAGGGCGAGTTTACCGGCGATCCGCTGCCGACGTTCGGCGGCGTTGCGGTGTGCAAAGTGCCGCAGTTGAACAAGCTGATGCATTACATTGCCGCAAACGGCTTTGAACATCATGTGGCGCTGGTGCAGGAAAACTGCGCCGACGTGCTCGAGGAAGCGCTGGGCAATTATATGGGCTGGGAGGTTTACCGTCACAGCTGAGGCGAAATGCAAAGATGCGGCCGCCGGGGTTCCGGCGACCGCTCAGGCCGTCAAAAAACTATCGTTTTTTGACGGAGGAAACCCGCCTTCTGAAATTCTTCGGAATTTCCGGGCGAAGGCGGGGCGGGGAATGCATTTTC
>SFFS01000027.1 GCA_004557805.1 Clostridiales bacterium
TCCTTTTGCAAATCCTTATATTTCCTCTATTTTTGTCCAAAATCGATTCAAAACCCCAGTTTTGCCTGACACAAAACTGGGGTTTCTCGACGGTCTGCCGGGGAAAACCCTTCTTTCTCCTGAAAGAAGGGTTTCCCCCGGCGTTCCCTCACTCCATACAATCCTTCGCCATCATCAGGCCGATTACGGTTTTTGCGTCGGTGATTTTGCCCTGCCGCACGAGTTCGACCGCATCGCCGAGCGGCATTTTGACGACGTTGAGGTATTCGTCCTCATCGGGGTGGTCTGAGCCCTGCGAGAGGCCGGTAGCAAGATAGATGGAAACCTGCTCCGTCAGGAAGCCGGGCGACATCCGCGCGTCGCACAGCAGCTTCCAGCTCTGCGCGGAAAGGCCGGTTTCTTCTTCCAACTCGCGCTTTGCGCAGACGAGGGAATCCTCCTCGACGCTGTCCTTTTTGCCCGCGGGAATTTCCATCATGATTTCGCCCATCGCCGCGCGGTACTGACGCACGAGCGTGACGTTTCCGTCCGCGTCGACGGGTACGACGGCGGCAGCGTTGGCGTTTTTGACGATTTCACGCAGCGATACGCGGCCGCTGGCCAGCTCCGCGTCCCAGTGCTCTACGCGAATGAGTTTGCCGCGGAAAACCTCGCGCCGCGCAATAATTTTTTCATAAAGTTTCGTATCGTTCGTTTCAGGCATGTTTTTCATCTCCTCACAATAACTGTTCACCGAAAAAAACACTTTTCCTCTTAACATTTGGCCGCAATAAATTGACTTTCTGTTACGTTATGTTACAATGTAGACGTGATTTCGTAGTATTTGTCATCAGGAGGGATTGAATATGGCGCGACGGGTATTTTGCGTATTGCTCGCTGTGCTGCTTGCTGTGCCTTTTACCGCGCTTGGCGCGGTAGAAGCCGCCAGCGTGCAGGTTTTCACCAGAGGGAGCGAGGCCGACGAGCCGGTCGAGGTCACGGAAGGCGTCGACTATTTGTGGGTCTATCTGGACGCGGAAAAGTCTTCCGTGTGGCTGCAGCTGCTGCCGGGGAGCCGCATTAACCCCGAGCAGATTCAGGTACAGTTCCAGGGAAAGGACGGCCAGTGGTATCAGCTGTATAGTCCGGCGAATGGCAGCAGTTGGATCAGCATGTACGATGAGGTGACAAGCTATTCTCTGCTGGATATGAGCACTGACAGCATGACGGACGGCGTACAGATGACCGTTTCGACGGACGCTGCGCCGCAGCCGTCCGAACCGGCGGGGCCGGAGATTATACAGGAACAGCTGCCGGAAAACGCGACGGGCTTTGCCCGCGCGGGCTATACCGTATCGCTTACTGATGGGAACGGAAATGTGATGGATTCCATCAGCGAAGGTACGGCGATGCGCTTCACGGGAAACGTGTACAACGATGAAAACGGCGCGCTCTGGTGCCAGGTGCAGTTGGAACAGGGATTGGCGGGCTACATCCCGCTGAGCTCGATGCAGTTCATCAACGAGAGCGAATACATTGAAGCGACGGCAACACCGGTACCGCAGGAGCAGCTTCCGGAGAACGCGACGGCCTACGCGAAAACGAGTTACGCCGTCTCGCTCGTCGATCAGAACGGCAGCGTGCTGGCCTCGCTGAACGAAGGCGCGGCGATGCGCTTTACCGGCGAAAGGTTCAATGATAACACCGGCGCGCTCTGGTGCCAGGTGCAGCTTCAGGACGGCACGACGGGCTACATCCCGCTGAGCTCGATGCAGTTCATCAACGAGAGCGAATATATGGACGCCATCAAGCAGCCCATGCCTGCGCATGAAACGAACTTCGCGTGGACCGATGAAGGCAGCGCCCTCTATGACGATAATGGCGATGTGATCGGAAGCCTTTCCGGCAGCGAACCCGTTGAATATGACGGTTCCGAACCCATCTACGACGAACAGGGCGCTCCGTGGGTGCTTGTGCGTCAGGGTGAGAAGCAGGGCTACGTGAAGGCGGGTACGCTCAGGTTCATGAGCCAGGAGGAATACTACGACTATTCCAAAGAAAAGCTGCCTGATCATGAAACAGACTATCTGCGCGTGACGAACGGCACGGCGCTCTATACCGAGCCGGGCGGAAGCCAGACGTATGGCATCGGTCAGGATACCGTCGTTTCGTATACCGGTACGTATAAGAACGATGCAGCCGGCGCGCTCTGGTGTCAGGTGCGCACGGAAAACGGTCAGATCGGCTATGTGCCGATGGCGGCCATGCGTTTTATGACGAACGCGGAATACGAAGAATATACCAAACCCAAGGAGACGGAAACGCCCGCGCCCACCGAAGCCCCCACGGCGGCTCCTACACAGGAGCCTACGCCGGTCCCGACCGAGGTTCCCACGCCGGTTCCGACGGAAGCGCCTGTGCCGACTGTTACTCCTGCGCCTACCGCGCCCGCTGTCAGCGGCTATGCGAACATCACCAGCAACCGCGTGAACGTTCGTCAGCAGCCTAATGCGAACAGCAGCGTAGTCGGCAGTCAGCTGAACGCGTCGGACGTCGTTTATATCCAGCGCACTGCGCTGGATGAACAGAACCGCGTCTGGTATTACTGCAAGATCGGCCAGACCGATCAGTTCGGCTGGATTTCCGCCGACTATGTGCGCAAGATGACCGCTGACGAAGAGGAGAACTATCTGCGCCAGCTGGACAAGCATACGGCGGCTCCGACGCAGACCCCGACGCAGGCTCCCACTCCGGTTCCCACGCAGCCCGGCACGGTGAGTAATCCCGTTACGGGCTATAAGAAAGCGCTGTATGATATTCCGCTGCTTGATTGGAACAACATCGGCGCGCCGTCCTCGCGGATCATCAAGAAGGGAACCGTGCTCTGGACGGAAGAGCAGGTTTACGACGCCAACGGCGTGAAGCTCGATCACGTCGTCGTGCTGGACAGCAGCTATACCGGCTTTGTCAACAGCGAATATGTCACGCAGATGACGACGCAGGAAATCAACGATTACTATTACAATAAGAACAACCCCCGTCCCACGTCGACCACGTATTACATCCCGAGCGATTACGGCAACAACTTCAGCGGCTACGCGCAGGTAACCACCTCCGGCGGAACGGTGAACTTCCGCTCCTTGCCTTCGATGAGCGGCAGCAACGTGCTTGCGCGGCTGAACAACCGCTCGCTCGTGCGCGTGATGGGCCAGATGTCCACCGGAGACGGCTATACGTGGTATCAGTGCGAATCGAACGGCCAGGCCGGCTACGTGCGCGGCGATTTCCTGAACCTGCTGAGCGTGTCGGATTATACGACCATCCTCGCGACCGGCGCGTATACGTCCAACAACGCGACCGTCAAGGTGACCGCGACGGCAAAGAATATTCAGCAGACTACCTGGACCACGCCCAAACCGCAGCCGACGCAGGGTACGTCGGTGATCATCGGCATCAACCCCGGCTCCGCCGTTACCGGACCGACCAATCGCGTGATTCCCACGCTGACCCCCACCGCGACGCCGACCGTCGTGCCTACCCCGACGCTGACAACCACCCTCGCCCCCACCGCAACCGCGGCCGGCGGCGCGCAGGGAATCGGCGTACAGCTCACGCCCACGCCCAGCGCTTCGCCGCTGCCTACGGAAACGGCCGTCGCATTCCCGACGGAAAAGAACAAGGGCTTCTCCGGCACGGGGCTGATCGTCGCGCTGGCTGTGCTGCTGGTTGTGGTGGCAGGCGGGTTCTACGGATATTCCGTGTATAACAAGTCGCGCCGCCGTCAGGCGGAGGAGCGCGCGCGCCGTATGGCCGCAGAGCGGCAGCAGCAGCGGCCCGCCGTGCGCAGGCCGGAGCCGCCCGTCACGCCGCAGAGCGCGCAGAAACCGCAGCAGCGGCCGTATCAGCCTGAGGGCGCGCAGCACCCGGCAAACCAGACGAGCGCCATGTATCGCCAGCAGATGGAAAATGCGCGGCAGCAGCCGCAGCAGCGCAATCCCTACGCGCGGCCCGCAGCGCCCGCCGGTTATGAACGGCCCATGCAGAACGTGAATTCCGCCATGCCGCGCGCGACCGTGGACGGCCGCACGGTCGGCGATGCGCGCAGCGCGTCGGAGAGCGAAACCTATCGCGCCCGCACGATGCCCGTCGCGCCGCCGCCTACCGCGCCCAGCGACGGTACGGAGACCCCGCGCCGCCGCCGTGTGACGCACATCGAGCAGGACGGCGAATAATCGAACCCTTCAAAAGCCCGGAAGCGCTGCGCTTCCGGGCTTTTTGCGTGCATAACCGCGCGGCGCGCCGCATAGAAAGGCAATAGAAGGGGAGGTCTGTATGTGCGAAGAAGGGCGGGATTTTGTCTGGCGCGGCGCTGGGATTGAAGTGCCCACGCAGGTGCCGGGATGCATTGCGGACGCGCTTTGCGCGGCGAAAGCGGTTCCCCCGCCGCGGCAGGGCCTGAACGCGCTGGCCGGAGAGTGGGCGGCGGCGCGCGAATGGACGCTGTGCGGGCGTGCGGCGCTGCCGGTTGGGAAAGAGCGCGCGTTCCTGCGCGCGCGCGGCGTGCGCGGCGAAGGGATGCTGATGGTGAACGGAAACGAAGCGGGGCGTTTTTTATCGGGAGACTGGGAAGCAGAGATTACCGCGTTTACGGACGAGACGGATTCGCTGGAAATCGGTCTGCGCTTCGATGCGCGTCCGCCGGAGGGAACGCCCCGTCGCGCGTTGGCGGGCGTATACGGCGGGCTGGAAACGTTCGGTGTGAACCGGCTGAAAATCGAGGACTGTTATGTTTGCACGGCTGTGCGCGACGGCTGCGGCGAAGCGGAGTTTCGCGCGGCCTTCAGCCCGTATGTGCCGGGAAAGTATACGTTCCGCTGCGCGGCCGTATATGGCGGAGAGACGCTCGCATGCGAGGAGCGCGCCGAGATTCTGCGCGCCGTGCGGACGGAACGGACGCTGCGGCTGACTGTGCCGCTGCCGCGCCTGTGGCGGCCGGGCGGGGAGAACGAGCCGGTCTGGCTGCGGCTGACCGTGCTGCAGGCCGGGCTCGTCTGCGACGACCGCGTCGTGCGGACGGGATTTCGCACGGCTGCGGCGGATGAAGCGGGCGTGACGGTCAACGGCGAAAAAACCGCGCTGCGCGCCGCGTGCTGGCCCTGCGGCGAACCGGTCGCATGGGAAAGGCAGGAACGCCGGTTGGAACGGCTGCGCGCGTGCGGAATCAACTGCCTGCGCGTCAGCGGGCTTCCGGAGGAAACGCTGCTGGAATGGCTCGACCGCCGCGGCATGCTTTGCCTGTGCGAACTGCCGTGCGATGAGCAGCCTGCCGCGCAGGCCGTGCGGCGCGTGCGGGAGCATCCGTGCGTGATCGCCTATTGCGGCGAAAACGAGGCTCTCTGCCGCGCGCACGACGGCGAAAGGCCGTTTCTGAAAACGTTGGAAGAACCGCTCGCCTGTCCGGCGCTGCACGGCGATCTGCGCGCGCTGCGGGACGGCGCGCCGGAAGCGCCTTTCTGGTTTGCCCGCGGGGAAACGCCGTTTGATGCGGACGCGCTGCGCGCGCCGTTCGGGCTGCTCGGCGCGGAGTTTTCCATGCAGGCCGCGCCGCTTTCGCGCTTCGTTCAGGCGGAAACGCTGCGCCGCGCGATAGAGGACGCGCGTATGCGCGGCGAAAATATCTGCCTTGCAGCCCCGTTTGAAACGGTAGAAAGTTCCTGTTCCGCCGCGCTGTTCGACGGCGAAGCGCCGCGTCCGGCGTGGTATGCGGTGCAGAGCGCGCTGCGGCGGGTACACGTTTTCGCGCGGGCGGAGCGGGAATCGTATCCCTGCGGCGCGGAGATGGAAGCGGAAATCTGCCTGCTGTACGATGCGAAAACTGTGCCGGGGCCGCTGCGTATTCAGGCCGCGCTCTGCGACGGCACGGGCCGTGAGCTGGCGAGGGAGACGTTCGACGCGCCGCCGCAGACCGGAATGGCGGGCCGTTTCCGTGCGCGGCTGCCCGATGTGCCCGGCGCGCTGATCCTGCGCACGGCGCTGGAATCGCTCGGCGAGACGCTTGACGTGAGCGATACGATCGTCTGTACGGCGCTCAACGCGCCGCGCTGGCCGCTGGCGCATGCGCCGTATGCCGCCGTGCGGCTGGAGAACGGCGAGATCCGCAACGCCTGCGCCCGCGCCGCCTACGGCGTGGCGTGCGGCGGATATTTCAACGCCGCCTGGCCAGGCTGGGGCGCGCTGCTGCCCGGAGAATGCCGCGCCGTGCGCGATGAAACGAGAGTAGAAGGATTGAACCTGGAGCCGCGCGGAAAATGACGGCTGGTCAGGCGGAGCGATTCGTGTTAAAATCAATGTGTATCTGAAAAATTCCCTGAGATTTGGCGCCTTTTCCGCTATTTCAGCGTTGAAAAAACCGATTCATCCTCGCGAAACCTTCGGTTTTTCTTTCTGAACTGGCGAAAAACCACGCGAGCTGTCGCCGTTTCCTTTTTCAGATGCACTTTAGAAAAACGCTGTGAGGAGCTTTGCGATGTTCTTGCAGGAAGGTCTTTTTATGCGGCTGCCGCGGCTGGAAACGCCCAGACTCGTCATCCGCCGGATGACGATGGCCGACGCAGGCGACATCTATGAATACGGCCGCGACCCGGAGGTCAGCCGTCATGTGCTGTGGGACGCGTATCAGAGCCTTGGCGAAGCGAAGGCGTATGTGAAGTATGTCCAGCGGCAGTACCGGCTCAACGAACCGGCCAGCTGGGGCATTGAGCTGAAGGCCACGGGCCGGCTGATTGGAACAATCGGCTTTATGTGGTGGAATCAGGAGTACCGCAGCGCCGAGGTGGGCTATTCGCTTTCGCGCGCGTATTGGAATCAGGGACTGATGACGGAGGCGCTCCGCGCCGTTGTGCGCTTCGGCTTCGAAGAAATGAACCTCAACCGCATCGAGGCGCAGCATGAAACCGCAAACCCCGCTTCCGGCCGCGTGATGGAAAAAGTGGGCATGCGCAAAGAAGGCGTGCTTCGCCAGCGGCTGCGCAATAAAGGAAAGTTTGTGGATGTGGCGCTGTACGCCGTTCTGCGCGGGGACTGGCGCGCGTGAAGATTGAAATTGAACTGCAGGCGCTGCAGGTTCCCCTTCCCGGTCTGCCTGCGGAGATGGAAGGCCAGCGGCTGCTCGTACTTTCCGATCTGCACATGCACGAGGAAGGCCTGCTCTACGAGGGCGCGCTCAACGCTGCGCGCGCGGCGAAGCCGCATCTGATTCTGCTTGCGGGCGATGTGATTGATGAAAAAACATGGGATGTAAATGTGCTGCGCCCGCTTTTGAAGGGACTTTGCGCGCTTGCGCCCGTCGTCGCCGTCAGCGGAAATAACGACGCGCAGCCCGGGCTTTTCGACGCGCTTTGCGCGCTGTACGAGGCCTGCGGCGTAAAGCTTTTGCAGGACGAGGCCTGCGATTACACGCTGGACGGCGCGCGCATCTGCGTCATCGGCGTGCAGGACCCGGACGTTTATGCATTAAATATGCATGAAAAGCAGCCGGGAATTCCCGCGCTTCATGCGCGAATGATGGGCTTTTTGCCACCGGACGACGGTAAAATGGTCAACCTTGTGCTCGTACACCGGCCGGAACGCGCGCCGCAGCTGAGGGCGCTTGCGCCGAAGCTGATCGTCTGCGGGCACGCGCACGGCGGGCAGTTCCGCGCGTTCGGGCGCGGGCTGTATGCGCCGGGACAGGGGATTTTTCCGCGTTATACCAGCGGCTTGTATGATCTGGACGGCGCGAAGCTGGCCGTGTGCCGCGGGCTGGGCAATCATGCCTTCGTGCCGCGGATCAACAATCCGCCCCATATGATGCTTCTGATTTTGCAGCGGGGATGAAAATTTTTGCAAAAATCGCACAGAACGCTTGACAAATGCAAAAAAATACATTATAGTCCGTATAAACATGAATTCTATATTCGGGAGGAGGAGCTGCCTTGCTTCAGATGAACGCATTGCTCAGCTCGCTTTCGCTGGCCGAGCGGTTTGAAATGAACTTTCTCAAATCAAACCGCTGGATGCAGCTGTTGAACGGACTGGAAGTGACGCTGCTCGTATCGGTCATCGCGGTGATGATTGGCATCGTGCTGGGCGTGCTTTTCGCGCTTTTGCGCCTTTCACAATGTAAGCCGTTGAGCGCGCTTGCCGGGCTGTATATCGATGTGATTCGCGGCACGCCCATGGTGGTGCAGCTGATGATCTTCTATTTCGTCCTGCTCGGGCCCACTACAAGCCTGAACAAGACTACCATCGGCGCGCTGGCGTTCGGCTGCAACAGCGGCGCATATGTGGCGGAAATTGTACGGGCGGGCATTCAGTCGATTGACGGCGGCCAGCGCGAGGCCGGCCGTTCGCTGGGGCTGACCGAATGGATGACGATGAAAAAAATCATTTTGCCGCAGGCGTTCAAAAATATCCTCCCGGCACTGGGCAACGAACTGGTCGTGCTCATTAAGGAAACCTCCGTGCTGGGCTATATCGGCGTGGTCGATCTGGCGCGCGCAGGCGAGCAGATTCGCGCGCGCACGCTCGATGCGTTTATGCCGCTGTTGGCCGTGGCGCTGATTTATTATGTGATCGTCAAACTGCTCAGTTCTCTGCTCTCCCGGCTGGAAAGGAGGATGCGCGAAGGTGATAAGCGTTAACAACCTGCATAAGAGCTTTGGAAAGCTCGAAGTGCTGCGCGGAATCAACTGTGATATTCAAAAGGGCGAAAAGGTTGTCATCATCGGGCCGTCGGGCGGCGGAAAATCAACCTTTCTGCGCTGCCTGAACCTGCTGGAAAAGCCGACGAGCGGGCAGATTTTCTTCGACGGCGAGGAGATTACTTCGCCCAAGTGCGACATCAACAGGGTGCGCCGCCGCATGGGCATGTGCTTCCAGCACTTTAACCTTTTCCCCCACCTGACCGTCATGCAGAACATGACGCTTGCGCCCGTCATGCTGAAAATGGCCGCGCCCAGGCAGGCTGAGGAGGACGCCATTGCGCTTCTGGAGCGCGTCGGGCTTGCTGATAAGGCGCACGAGTATCCCAATCGCCTTTCCGGCGGACAGCAGCAGCGCATTGCGATTGTGCGCGCGCTGGCGATGAAACCGGAAATGATGCTCTTTGACGAGCCGACCTCCGCGCTCGATCCGGAAATGGTCGGCGAGGTGCTCGACGTGATGACCAAGCTGGCCGAGGACGGTATGACGATGGCCGTCGTTACGCATGAAATGGGCTTCGCCCGCGAGGTTGGCGACAGGATTCTGTTTATCGACGGCGGTATCATTCTCGAGGAGGGCAGCCCGAAGGAACTGCTCGCGCATCCGCACGAGGAGCGCACGCGCGATTTTCTCAACAAGGTGCTATGACAGTTTTCAGATATGATACGGATTTGATTTGAACCGCGCTCTGCGCGGTTTTTCTTTGCAAAACCCGCGTTTCGAGCTATAATAATCTTATTATGAAAGCACTTGAATACGAACATATGTTCTGATAAAATGGAGCACAGCATGAAGTATACCCCCGCACAACAGGAGGCAATCGACGCGCGAGGAAGCAATCTGCTCGTCTCGGCGGCGGCAGGCAGCGGTAAAACGGCCGTGCTGGCGGCGCGCATTGTATCGCTGGCAAAGGAGGGCGTTCCGCTCGATCGTATGCTGGTGATGACTTTTACCCGCGCGGCCGCGGCGGAAATGCGCGCGCGCATTCTCGACAGCCTGTATCAGGAAGGGCTGCGTGAACAGGCGCTGCGCGTTGAGCGCGCCGATATTACGACGCTGCACGGTTTCTGCGGCCAGATATGCCGCGCCTATTTTGAGGCCGCGCAGGTCGATCCGATGTATCGCGTGGGCGAAGGGCCGGAGGTGACACTGCTGAAAGAGGCGGCACTGTCGGATGCGCTTGAGGCGCTCTACGACGCGCCTACGCCGGGGTTCGCCTACGCCGCGCTGTGCCTTTCGCGCGAACAGCTCGAAAACGCAGTGGAGGATCTGTATGAGTTCCTGCTTTCGCGGCCGGACTCATGGGAATGGCTTGAAAAGGCGCTGAAGAATTACGATATTGACGCGAAGGTACTGCCGGACTCCCCTTGGGCGGAGGCGCTGTGTGAGCAGGCGGAGCGCGGCCTGGAGAGCGCTCTTTCGGCATTTCGGAGGGAAGCGGAGTTTTGCAGCGAAAACGGTGTGTATGAGAAGGCAGCGCGCAGCGATCTGGAGCTGATACAGAAGCTGTACGAGGATGCGCGGGAAAATCCCAGGGCGCTGCTTTCCATGGAAGCGCCCGTGTTCATGCGCAAGCCGCCCAAGCCGAAGGAGATTGATCCGGAGGTAGAAGAGGAATTCAAGGCTTTGCGCGACGCGGCAAAAAAAACGGTTTTGCAGGCGCTTGAAGAACTTCAGCCGCTGCGCGATCCCGAAACCGCCGTGCAGCGCCTGCAGGAGAGCAAGCTGGTACTTTCCGGCATTGCGGATGCTGTAGTACGGTTTCATGATGTGTTTACGGAAAAAAAGGCCGCGCGCAATCTGCTTGATTTTTCCGATCTGGAATCGCGCGCGCTGACGGCGCTTTCCGATGAAAACGTGCAGCGGAACGTCCGTGAAAAATACCGGTACGTGTTCATCGACGAGTATCAGGATTCCAGCCTTTTGCAGGAGGCGCTGCTGGCGCGCGTGCGCGGTGAGAGAAACCTGTTTCTGGTCGGTGATGTGAAGCAGAGCATTTACCGTTTCCGTCTGGCAGCGCCCGGGCTTTTTCTGGATAAGCTGCGCACGTTCGATACCGCGCCCGGCGCGGAAAACCGCAGGCTGTCGCTGAACGCCAACTTCCGTTCCGACCCCGCCGTGCTGTATGCGGTGAACGACGTGTTCGCACGCGTGTTCAACGGCGGCGCGATGGAATTGGATTACCCGCCCGCAGAGCGGCTTGCCGTTGGCGTGGCGGAGCGCCCAACCGGCGTGAAGCCGGAAATGCTGCTGCTGCGCTGCGACGGAGACGCCGACGATGATGATTCCGACGATCTCTCCCCTGCCGACCGCGAAAAGGCGCGGCAGGAGGCCGAACTGATCGCGCGCCGCATTGAGCGGCTGCTGGAAGAAGATCCGTCGCTGCGCCTGCGGGACATCGCAATCCTGATGCGGTCTGTGCGCGGCCGCGCGGCGCAGATGATCGATGTGCTCAACGCGCACGGCTTTGCGGCAGTGACGGAGCTGGGAGAGGATTTGCTCGCGCAGCCCGAGGTTCTGTCGGCGCTCGCGATTCTGCGCGTGATGGACAACGCGCGGCAGGATATTCCGTTGCTGTCGGCGCTGCGCGGGCCCGCGCTGGGCTTGGACGACGCGGCGCTGGCGCGTATTCGCGAGCAAACGCCTGATGGCACGTTTGAAGCGGCCGTGCAGGCTTATTTGCAGCGCAGCGACCCGCTGGCAGAATCGCTGCGGGCGTTCTATGCGCGCTTTGCGCGCTGGACGGAGGACGTGCGCGTGACGCCGCTGGAACGGATGCTCTATCGGATCTACGATGAGACGGGGCTTTATGCGGTCGCCGGAACGCGCGAAGGCGGCGCGCAGCGGCAGAACCGGCTTCGCATGCTGGCGGAACTTGCTGCAAAATATGAGAAGGAACGCGCCGGTGGTCTGAGCGGTTTTTTGCGCATGGTGGAGCGCGTCGCGCGGCGTGAAAGCGTCGAAAGCCGCGCGCTGGCGGACGATGAAAACGTCATCCGCGTGACGACGATCCATAAAAGTAAGGGCCTGCAGTACCCTGTCGTGTTTATAGCTGGCGCGGGCAATCGCTTTATGGGCGGCAGGCGCAAGAGTATTCTGGGCATGCACGACGAACTGGGAGCGGCTTCGCCTGCGATCGATCCCTATCTGCGCGCAAAGAGTGAAACAGTGTTCACGAAGGCTGTGCTTGCCCGGCAGAAGGCGGAATCGACCGCGGAGGAATCGCGCATCCTTTATGTCGCGCTGACGCGCGCGGAAAGTCGGCTGTTTGTCGTCGGCGCGGCGAAAGAAAAGCAGATTGAGGCATGGCGAAACGGCGGCGAAGCGCCGTGCTGCGCCGCGAATTTTCTGGACTGGGTTGCGCCTGCCGCGCTGGCATGCGAAAGCTGGAACGTCGGCATGTGCGGATTTGTTCAGCTTTCCGCGCGTGAGGAAAGCGCGAAAGGAGCGAACCCGCTGTTTCCGCTTGTTTCGCTCCATGCTCCCGTATCGGAAGAAGTGCGCGCGCCGATGATGTGGCGGCAGAACGTCTCCGTGCCGCATCCGCTCAAGCAAGGCGTTACCGCCCGTGCGCGCGTTGATTTGCGCGGCGGCGAAAACGACGAAACGCCGAAGCTGAAGGACGCAACGCGCCGTCCGGCGTTCCTCGAGGAAACCGGACTGACCCGAACGGAACGCGGAAACGCCGTACATGCGTTTTTGCAGCATGTATCGTTCGCATGCCGCGATGCGGCGGTTGAACGCAATCGTCTGCTCAATGCGGGGATTCTTACGCCGCAGGCAGCGCGCGCACTGCCGCTTCCGGCGCTCAATGAATTGTTGAATTCTCCGCTTTTTGAGCGCATCCGCAAAGCGGACGCTGTGCGGCGCGAATGGGCGTTCACCTATCGTGTTGACGAAGCGCCGCGCGTATTGCTGCAGGGCGTGATCGACTGCTGCTTCCTCGAGGACGGCGCATGGGTGCTGCTCGATTATAAGACGGAAGCGCACGAGCTCGAACCGGAAGCGCTTGCGCAATATCGAGCGCAGCTCGAATATTATCGGCGCGCCCTTGTGGAAGGAACAGGGCTTCCGGTGAAGGAATGTCTGCTGTGCCTTGTGATGCAGCGAAAGATTATTGATGTTTCACGTGAAACAACCATGTGAACGAGCCAAAATGTTTCACGTGAAACAATAAGGAGCAACCATGCAGGATCTGTTTACTATGGCGATGGAGAAAAAGCCGGACGCGGCCGCGCCGCTTGCCGATCGCATGCGCGCACGCACGCTCGATGAATTCATCGGCCAGAAGCATATTGTCGGCGAGGGACGGCTGCTGCGCCGTGCCATTCAGGCGGACCGGCTGACAAGCTGCATTTTTTACGGGCCGCCCGGCTGCGGAAAGACGACGCTTGCGTCGGTGATCGCCGAAACCACGCACGGCGCGTTTGTAAAAATGAACGCCGTGACAAGCGGCGTGCCCGACGTGCGCAAGGTGCTGGAAGAAGCCGAAGATCGCCGCCGCGCGACCGGCCAGCCGACCTATCTGCTGCTCGACGAGTGTCACCGCTGGAACAAGGCGCAGAGCGACTCCATTCTGCCTGCGATTGAAAAGGGGACGATTCGCTTCATCGGTTCGACGACCGAAAATCCGATGATTTCCATGACGCCCGCCATTGTCAGCCGCTGCCGCATTTTCCAGTTTTATCCGCTCACGCGCGAGGACGTGCTGGACGGTATGCGTGCCGCGCTGCGCGACCGCGAACGAGGCCTGGGCCGCATGGGCGTGATTGCAGACGATGATGCGCTCGAGCATATCGCCAATGTCGCGAACGGCGATTTGCGCAGCGCGCTGAACGCGCTGGAGCTGGCGGCGCTAACGACCCCGCCTGACCGCGACGCGAACATTCACGTTACGCTTTCCGTGGCTGAGGAGAGCATCCAGAAGCCCGTGCTCCGCTGCGATGAGACGCTCTATTACGACATGCTCTCAGCGTTTTGCAAGAGCCTTCGAGGTTCGGACGCTGACGCGGCGCTGGCCTGGTTTGCCAGGATGACGTATGCGGGCGTGGATCCGCGCATTATCGTTCGAAGGATGATCGCGCATGCGTCGGAGGATGTGGGGCTTGCGAATCCAAACGCGCTTTTGCAGGCGGTTGCGGCAATGGAAGCGCTGCAATTCAACGGCATGCCGGAAGCGCAGCTGAACATTGCGCAGGCGATTATCGCCATCTGCAAAAGCCCGAAGTCGAACAGCGTCAGCGCGGCGATTGAGGCCGCCATGGCGGACGCGGCGAAGGGCGGCTTCGGCGCGGTGCCCGTGCACCTGCGCGACACGCATTATAAGGGCCATGACCGCCTGGGCAACGCCGACGGCGAGAAAAACGGCCAGAATTATCTGTATCCGCATGATTTTCCGGGCCATTGGGTTGCGCAGGATTACATGCCGGAGGATCTCAGGGGGCGCGTATACTACCGCCCGTGCGGAATGGGAGAGGATCAATGATGTTTGAATTTCTGGCGACGGCGCCGTTCGGACTGGAGGGCGTGGTCGCGGATGAACTGCGTGAGCTCGGATTTGAAAACGTGAAGGCGCAGACCGGCGGAGCGGTGTTTGCAGGCGATCTTTCAGACGCGCTGCGCGCGAATCTGTGGCTGCGCTGCGCCGACCGGGTGCTGCTTGTGGCCGGCAGGTTTGAAGCGAAAACATTCGACGCGCTCTTTGAGGGCGTAAAGCGTCTGCCGTGGGAACAGTTTATCGCAAAGGACGCAAAATTTCCTGTCAGCGGGAACTGCGCGCGCTCGCAGCTGATGAGCGTAAGCGACTGCCAGTCGATTACGAAGAAAGCGATTGTCGAACGGTTGAAACAGAAACACCGCGTGCAGACGCTGCCGGAGCAGAAGGAAACCTGCGCCGTGCAGGTGGCGCTGCATAACGATATGGCCGTGCTGACGCTCGATACCTCCGGCGCGGGGCTTTCCAGGCGCGGTTATCGCACATGGAACGGAGAAGCACCCATCCGCGAGACGCTCGCTGCGTCGATTCTACGGCTCTCGCCGTGGAGGTCGGGACGCGCGCTGCATGATCCGATGTGCGGCACAGGAACGCTGCTCGTCGAGGCGGCGTTTATGGCGGCCAACCGTGCGCCGGGCATGACGCGCGAGTTTGCCTGCGAGACATGGCGCTGGGCGGACGCGAAGGCCATTGCGGTGCTGCGCGAGCAGGCGAAGGCGGCGTTTACGCCGCAAAATATCGAGGGCATTACCGGGGCGGATGTAGACGCGCAGGCGCTGGAACTGGCAAAGCGCCATATCAGGCAGGCGGGGCTGTCCGGACGGATTGCGCTGCGGCAGGAGGATGTGCGCGATTACGCGCCCGACGCGCCCGGGATGATTGTGACGAACCCGCCCTATGGCGAGCGCCTGTCCGACCGAAAGGGCTGCGAGAGCATTGCGCGTGCGCTGGGACGGCTGAATCGCAGCGCGGGACAGACCGTCTGCGCGATTACAGCGTATACGGGCTTCGAGAAAGCGTTCGGCCGCCGCGCCGATAAACGGCGCAGACTGTATAACGGGAGGCTGGAATGTGAATTCATGACGTTCTACGGGCCGAGGAGGAAGCCGGAATGACGGAGATTACGCTTGCGCCGATGACGCGGGAACTGTTTCACACGCTCTATCGCGGGTTCGAGAACGATCCGGATATATACATGAATATGCAATATTATACGCAATATGTGTATAATTCGGAGAAAGTCGACGAACGGTTTGATTCGCTGCAAACTCCGGAATGTGTGGTGTTCGCCGTCATGTTGGACGGCGCGCCGATTGGCGAAGTGCAGCTTAAGCGCATCAACCGAGAGCGGAACGACTGTACGCTGAGCATTCATCTGCAAAACGATGCAGTGAAAAACCGCGGTTTTGGCACGCAGGCGGAAAAGCAGGCCGTTCGGTATGCGTTCGATGTGCTGAAGCTCGACGCGGTGAACGCCGACGCAGTGCTCAAGAACACGCGCAGCCAGCACGTACTGGAAAAGGCGGGATTTATGTTCACCCGCGAGGATGAAATGTTCCGCTATTATCGCATCGAAAACGAATAAAAATTCATCGTGTAAGGATTTGTAGTGGATCGAGAGGCTCCGGTCCGGCGAAGGGAAGAAAGTAAGGATCGCGACGTTTGCGGCAGGGTGACCGCGAAAACCGGTGCAAACGCAGGAGTGCTTCGCAGTGCCGGCGATGCGGTAAGAGCCGTAAAAATGCGGCAGAAACGGGACGTCATTTTTGCGGTTTTTAGTTCGCTGTTCGTGCTGGCGCTTTCTGACGCGCATGGTCGATACGCTGATCGGCGGATGAACGGCGATAACCGGTTCCGTTGAAATGTCCGTTCAATAAAAGGACGGTTTCCCGCAAGGGACACGTGGGCTGAAAAGACCACCAGCGGCGAAGTCGACGGCCGAACAAAAGCCGCTCCCCCACGCCGGGAAAAGCTCTGCCCTATTTTGAATAACGGCTTTTCGCGCAAAAAAATCCTCCTTTCACGTGAAAGGAGGATTTTCAATTCAGACGATTGCTTAGAAGTTTTCGCCGCTGCCGAACTGGTCGAGCAGAAGCCCGGATTCGCCGCCGCGCAGCGTATAGCGCGCAGTCTCGTCAGCGCCGCTGAAGGTGACGGAAAGAGGCTTGCTTTCGTCGCTCACCGTTGCGGGCATGATGAACAGCAGCAGGCCGTCCACAGCCGAACGCGGCCCAAGCTGCAGCGTCGTTTCGCCGGCGATATAGCCGTCATAGTTGCGCGTATAGTACAGGAAGCTCTGCTCCGGTTCCACCGGATCGCCGTCGCTTCTGGCCAGCGCGTTCATCGCCAGGCCTACGGAAATATCGTCCTGCGTGGTGTTTTCCAGGCGCACCTTCACGGCAAGGTAGATCTGATCGGCGCCGGAACGAATCGTACGCTGCCCATAGGAGCTGCCGCTGCGGCCGAAAAACTGCGAGAAGCCGAAATAGTCGCCGTAGCCGCTCTGACGGGAGTAATAGCTGAAATAGCTCGTCAGATCAAAATCGGTGACGGTGAGGTTTACGCCCTCGGCAAGCTGGAACGTATCGCCGACGGACAGCGCCTTCGCGTTGGAATCATCGGCAGGCTGTTCCTGCGGCGTGGCTTCTTCCTGCGCGGCCAGAGAATTGCCGGCAAGCGAATCGACGAGCGCTTCCAGTTTCGTCACGCGCTCTTCCAGCGCGGCGATTCTTTCTTCGTCAGTTTCAGCAAAAGCGAACGCGGGCACGGTCAGCACCAGCGCGAGCATCAAACACATCAACTTCTTCAAATTGATTCACTCCTTTGCAAGTTTCTGAGCGTATGGTACGCCTTTTGCGGAGGAAAATCAATCAGTTTCCGGTGAACGGTTTGTGAACAAATTCCAGGGATAGCTGTCCGGCGGCGGGCAGGTAAAGCGCAGGCGTTCCTTTGTGGTCGGATGCGTCAGCTCCAGCGTTGCGCCCCAGAGGGCGATCTGCTGTCCCGGCCTGCCGCCGCCGTAGCGCGCGTCGCCCCAGAGCGGAAGCCCCGCCATTTGAAGCTGGCGGCGAATCTGATGCTTGCGTCCAGTTTCGAGCGCAACGCGCAGAAGCGACAATCCATTTTCATAGCCGAGACGCTCATAGCGCAGCGCGGCCTGCTTTTTGCTGCCGTCGTCATATTCGAGGATGTTCTCCAACCGCGCCTGCGCGCGGCTTTCTCCCTGCGCTACGCACAGATACCCCCGGCGCATATCGTGCGCGCGGAGCTGTTCCGAAAGCCGCGAAGCGGCCTTTGAAGTGCGCGCGAACGCCATCAGGCCGCCGACGGGACGGTCAAGCCGGTGCAGGAGCCCCAGATAGACCTCGCCCGGCTTGCAATATTTCTCTTTGATATAGGCCTTCATTTCCGTGAACATATCCCTGTCGCCCGAATCGTCGGCCTGCGAGGGCAGATTCGGCGGCTTTACGGCGACGAGAACATGGTTGTCGCAATAGACGATGGAAATTCCATGCCAGCGATCGATCGCGTTCACGGCGTCCACCGGCCGCTTGCGCCGCAGGGCAGCACGCCGCCAGCCTGCGCGGGCAAACAGACTTCCTCCGCCTCGGCATGGCCGCCGAAACGGCTGCACACCGCGAAATCGAGCAGATTCTTCAGCACAGCGGGCTGAAGGCCGGTCGTATAGCCGTTGAAGAGGAAGAATGCCGGATGATCGCTCAGCAGCTGCGCCGCCTCGTTGACGAGATCGAACGCGCAGTCTTCCAGCTTCCATACTTCGCCGCCCGGGCCGCGCCCATAGCTCGGCGGGTCCATGACGATGCCGTCGTATTTGTTGCCGCGCTTGATTTCGCGGCGAACGAATTTCAGACAATCATCGACGATCCAGCGCACGCTCGTTTCCGGCAGCTTGCACAGCTGCGCGTTCTCGCGCGCCCACTGCGTCATGCCCTTCGCCGCGTCGACGTGGCAAACCGTCGCGCCCGCCTTGGCGCAGGCCATCGTCGCGCCGCCGGTATAGGCGAACAGGTTGAGCACGGCTGTGGATTCATGGCGCGCAGTGCGCGCCGAGACGATGCCGCTCATCCAGTCCCAGTTCACCGCCTGCTCGGGGAACAGGCCGGTGTGCTTGAAGCCGGTCGGATGCACCTTGAAGCGCAGGTCGCGGTAGGACAGCGTCCACTGTTCCGGAAGCCTGCGGGTGAATTTCCATTCGCCGCCGCCGCGTTCGCTGCGAAAATAGCGCGCGTCGGCGCGTTCCCACAGCGCGGGATTGCGCTTGGGCCAGATGGTCTGCGGATCGGGGCGGCGAAGGATGATATCGCCCCAGCGTTCGAGTTTTTCGCCGTCGCCGGTATCGAGGACGGCGAAGTCTTTCCATGAGGTGGCTGAATACATAGGAGCCTCCTGAGCGTTCAGAGTGGGCGGCGGCAGAAACCACAG
>SFFS01000028.1 GCA_004557805.1 Clostridiales bacterium
GCCATGGCCGAAAAGCACATCGCCGCGCACTTCAACCGCGAAGGCTTCCCGGTGATGGATCACTACACCTACGTCACCTGCGGCGACGGCGACATGATGGAAGGCATCAGCCATGAGGCCGCTTCCCTCGCCGGTACGCTCGAACTGGGTAAGCTGATCTGCATCTACGACAAAAACGGCATCACCATCGAAGGCAGCACCGATATCGCTTTCCGTGAGAACGTCGGCGAGCGCTTCGACGCGTATGGATGGCAGGTCATCGACGTGGCCGACGGCAACGACTGGGAGAACGTCTATGCCGCTATCGAAGAAGCGAAGAAGGATCCGCGTCCGTCGCTGATTATCGCGCATACCATCATCGGCTTCGGCTGCCCCGCCAAGCAGGGCACCGCGTCCGCGCACGGCGAACCGCTCGGCCCGGATAACCTCGCTGAAGCGAAGAAGAACCTCGGCATGCCGGCGGAAGATTTCTTCGTCGAGCCGGAAGTGTATGCCCACACCGCCGAAACCGCCGCCAAGGGCGCGAAGGCCGAGAAGGAATGGGAAGAGATGTTCGCCGCGTATGCGGAGAAATATCCGGAACTGGCCGCCGAATGGAAGATCTGGTTCTCCGACGAGCTACCCTGCGACCTGCTGCATGACGATGCGTTCTGGGCGTTCGAAGGCAGCAACGCCACCCGCAACACCTCCGGCGAGGCGCTTAACCGTCTGGCCGCGCATCTGCCGAACCTGTTCGGCGGCAGCGCCGACCTGTGCCCGTCCAACAAGTCCAACATGAAGAACAGCGGCTATTTCTCCGCTGAAACGCCCGAAGGCAACAACATTCACTTCGGCATCCGCGAGCACGCGATGAGCGCGATCTGCAACGCCATGGCGCTGCACGGCGGCCTGCGCGCCTATGCGGCCACGTTCTTCTGCTTCTCCGACTATATGAAGAACGGCATGCGCCTTTCCGCAATGATGAAGCAGAAGGTTGCCTACATCCTCACGCACGACTCCATCGGCGTCGGCGAGGACGGCCCGACCCATCAGCCCGTCGAGCATCTGGCCGGCCTGCGCGCCATCCCGAATCTGCTCGTGTTCCGTCCGGCCGACGGCAAAGAGACTGCCGCCGCATGGTATGCCAGCCAGACTGACGGCCGCCCGACCTGCATCGTCAGCACGCGCCAGAACCTGCCCACCTACAACGAGGACGGCCGCGAAGCCCTCAAGGGCGGCTATATCCTCTCCGATTGCGAAGGCACGCCCGACGTGCTGCTGATGGCCTCCGGCTCCGAGGTGGAGCAGATGATGGCCGCGCAGCCCATTCTGGCCGCCGAAGGCATCAAGGCCCGCGTCATTTCCATGCCCTGCATGGAGCTGTTCGACGAGCAGAGCGCGGAATACAGGGAATCTGTCATGCCCAGCGCCGTGCGCGCCCGCGTTTCCATGGAAGCCGGCGTGACGATGCCGTGGTATAAGTATGTCGGCATGGACGGCAAGGCCATCGGTATCGATACCTTCGGCGCTTCCGGCCCGTATAAGAAGCTCTTCCCGCTCTACGGCATCACCACCGAGCATGTCGTCGAGGAAGCGAAGAAGGTTCTGGGAAAGTAACGGATGTTTTTTGCCGCGCAGCGCGCGGTTGAAAGAAGAGCGGCCCTTCCGGTTTTCCGGGAGGACCGCTTTTGCATGAAAGATTATGGGAGACGGCGAATGAAGAAAAACGAAAAGCCGGGAACAGTATTGTTCCGTACTGGCGATATTGCCAGAATATTGAATATGTCTTCCAGCGGCGTGCTTTTTTATGACCGCAAGGGCATCGTTTCGGCTGCGCGGGGAGAAAACGGATACCGCGGCTTTGATGCGAACGCGCTTTCTACGTTGGGACTGCTGCGCGCGTTCGAGCGCGCGGGCTTAACGCTGGAGGAGGCCAACGCGCTCTTTCAGAAAGATGCGTCCGATGCGAAGGAGGCGCTTATTGCCAAACGCGCCCAACTGATGGAGAATATCGAGCTGATCGACATGATTCTGGGCAGGATGGACATGACCGGCGCAATGGACGAACGCTTCGAGCGCGCGAAGGCACAGCTGGAAACGTCGCCGGAATTCTGCTATGCGCCATATTGGGAAGAATGTTTTGAAATGGATGCGGTCACTCCCGAGGAGCGCAGGCAGATGCGCGAGGTAGATATTTCCTGGCTGGCGGCCATGCCCATCGTCCGATATTGCGGCAAGATTCGCCTGGAGGGCGGCGTTCAGCTTTCGGAAAAGGGAATGATTGTAACCCGCGAGATGGCGCTGAAACGCTGCCTGGCGCTTCCGCCGCTGGTGGAGCGGATTCCGGAACAGCGGTGCCTGCACTTTTTTTATAAGGGAGATCAGCAGAAGGCGATTGACGAAGCGGTTCAGGCGCTGGCGCAGGAAGGGCTGTGCTGCGCAGGCCCTGTGTTGTCGATTATCCAGCATATCCGCCGCATGGATATGACGACGAAGAGGCGCTTTAACGAGTATTGGATACCCGTAAAAGAAATTTGTTAAGAACTTTACGAAATCTATTGACTCTGCACTTTGTATAGGGTTTATCCTTATTGCTGTCCAAAGGACGGAGGAGGATAGATGCTTATGAAAAAAGTTGTTGCGATTCTGCTCGGACTGACGCTCCTTCTGGGGCTGGGAACGACCGCGGGCGCGGCCGGAACCTATACGCCCGGAACGTATTCGGGTACGGCGATGGGCAAAGGCGGAGACGTCTGCGTGGATGTGACGTTCAGCGAGAACGCCATTGAAGCGGTGACCATTACTTCTCATGCGGAAACGCCTGGTATTTCTGATCCCGCAATCGAGGAGATTCCCGCGGAGATCGTCGCCTATCAGTCGCTTGGCGTGGATACCATCACCGGCTGCACGATTACCTGCGACGCGATTCTGGACGCTGTGGCGCAGGCTGTGGAACAGGCTGGCGGCGATGTGGAAGCGCTGCGCAGCGTGAAGGTTGAAAAGGTTCTGAACGATGCTGTGATCGATCTGGCGGCGGACGTCGTGGTCGTTGGCGGCGGAGCGGCCGGTATGGCGGCTGCTGTCGCGGCGGGTGAAGACGGCGCGCATGTCGTTCTGGTGGAAAAGATGGGCAGCATCGGCGGAAACGCGATCATTTCCGGCGGCTGGATCGAGAATATCGAGATTGAGGATTCCCTCAAGGCCAAGAACAACGAAGGCTATCAGAAAACGCTGGACGAATTCTTTGCCGCCGGTCCGCAGGACGATCAGGAAAAGGAAGTCTGGGATGCGCTGACGGCGGAATACGAAGCGTATCTGGCGAAGAACGTTGATTATGTGTTCGATAGCGATCTGTTCCTGGCGGTGGATTATCACCGCATCGAGGGTGGCGATGTGAGCGGATACCTGAGCTATCCGCAGTATTCCGCTGCGTTCGATCAGTGGATGACGGACGCTGGCTGCGAATGGCACGTAAACAGCGGCATCGTTGGTTATCAGTGGCCGCGCTGGAACACGCCCAAGGGCTATACTAAAGGAAACGGCTACTTTGCTTTCCTTCAGAAAGCGATTGAAGAAAAGAACCTGAACGTGGAGATTTACCTCAACACGCCGGCGACGGAACTGACGACCGACGAGGCCGGCCGTGTGACGGGGATCGTTGCGCAGGCCCGGACGGGGGAAACGTATAACATCGCCGCCGATAAGGGCGTGATCCTGTGCACCGGCGGTTTCTCGGCCAACGGCAAAATGCTGGTGGAATACAACACCATGTGGGAAGGCATGACCGAGGATATTAACTCCGATAACTCCGTGGGCAACACCGGCGACGGCATCGTTATGGCGCAGAAGCTGGGCGCGCTTACCGCTGCGATGGATTCCGAGATGCTCTTCCCGCTGGCGGGCGCGTATACCGGTTCCACCGAAGCCATTGTCGGCGGCAACTCATTGTATGTCAACAAGGAAGGCCGCCGTTTTGTGGATGAGACGGCCGACCGCTTTGCGATTTGCCGCGCCACGTTTGAACAGCCGGACGAGATGATGTATATCGTCAGCGACGCGAAAAACAGCGGCGTAAAGGACGGCTACACTATCGGCGGATTTGACGTTAACGTGCCGATTCAGCATGGTGAACTGCTCGTGGCGGATACGCTGGAAGAACTGGCGGAAAAGATGGGCGCGGATCCGGCGGTGCTGGAGGCGACCGTGGCGAAGCACAACGAAGCCTGCAAGACGTTTGTGGATGAGGAATTCGGCCGGAGCATCTATGAAGACGGCATGACCATTGATACCGCGCCGTTCTATGCCTATGCTTCCGCGCCTGCGGCGCATATTACCATCGGCGGCCTGATTATCACCGACGACGGCGAAGTTGTCCGCGACGACGGCACGCTGATTGAAGGGCTGTATGCGGCCGGTGAAGTGGCCTGCGGCTACTGCGGCATCAGCGCGTTCGCCTATGGTATGCATACTGCGCACTATGTGATGGAAACCGCGGAGTGAATTATGAGCGCCGCGCAGCGCGCGGTTGAAAGAAGAGCGGCCCTTCCGGTGAAAAGGAAGGGTCGCTTTTTAAGAAAATATTTCAAAAACCGCTTGACATGTAATATATTCGTAATACATAATAAACACGAACAGAAACGACGGGCGATAGATTTCAGAAGGGCGGCGGAAGCCTGCGGCCGTCCTTCCAGCGCGGAGAGCGCTTTTTTCTTTTATTCGGGCGAAGTTGAAAAACTCCATGAGGCGCCATCACGGCGTCTTTTCCTTTTTCGGATGCACTTTGGAAAAAATTAGCGAAAGGGAATTGCTTCCTGCGCGGAAACGCGGTATAATATATAAAACTGCGCATATAGAAAAGGCGAGAGTGAATTCAAAAAATGAGGAGGGAGAGAAAAGTGAAAAATCTGTTCCGTTCCAAAAGGCTCCGCATGGCGCTGGCGCTGACGCTTGCCGTTATGCTGCTGCTGCCTGTCATGGCTTCCGCTGCTACCGCGTTTGTCGCCACCCGGTCGTCCGGCCTGAACCTGCGCGAAGGCCCCGGCACCGGCTACTCTGTCGTCCGCAGCTTCCCGAAGGGAACGCAGGTGGAGATTCTGTCTTCCGTGAACGGCTGGGCTTACGTCTATGTCGGCGGCTACTACGGCTATATGAGCGAGCGCTATCTGAGCACCGCGTATAACTACGGCCCCACCTTCTGGTATCCGTGCATCTATCAGCCGGCGGACAAGAACGTGTACGGCTACGTCTACGCGGAAGGCAAATGGTGGCCGGTCGGCGCGAACGGCCTGCCCATCGGCACAAAGCTGAACCCCTGGGGCCCGCTGTCCGGTTTCCATTATCCCTGGGAGCCCGACTTCTCGTCGGATGCGGACAAATAAAATAACATTTTTCGGTTCCCTGCCGCGAGGCGGGGAACTTTTTTATTTGGGGCGCTCCGCGCCCTTCGGATGCACCCGCGCCGCACGCCCGTCATAGTCTGAAACGGAATCTATGCTTTGGAGGCGAGACCATGCAGCAATCCGTTTGCGGCGCAAATTCCATCAAGTATACCATCGGCAAGGGCCAGACGCTTTTTGCAATCGCACAGGAGTTCAACACGACCGTGCAGGCCATCCTGGACGCGAATCCCGGCCTCGACGTGCAGCTCTATTACGCGGGCGACGTCATCTGCATTCCGCAGCAGACCGCGACTCTCCCCACCCAGCCGACCGGCTGCGTCGGCGGTACGGCGTATACGATCCGGCGCGGCGACAGCTTCTACCTCATCGCGCAGCAGTTCGATATTCCGCTGGCCGATCTGCTTGCGGCGAACCCAGGCGTGGACCCGGCGCGGCTGCTCGTAGGGCAGGTGATCTGCGTGCCCGCGCGCGTGCAGACGTGTCCGACGGGCTACAGCGTACATACCGTTATGCGCGGGCAGACGTTCGTCGATCTGCAGGTGCTCTACAACATTTCCTACTCCGCGCTGGAGCAGGCGAATCAGGATGTTGATATCCGCAACCTGCAGGAAGGCCAGCAGCTGTGCATCGCCCCGGTGGGCACGCGCGGCAACTGCTCGACCGGCAAGGCGGCGTACGTCATGGTGCAGGGCGATACGCTGGCCGTGCTGGCCTCGCGCTATGGAACGTCCATCGGAGATATTCTCATGGCGAACCCGCTCCTGACGCCTACGGACTTTGTGCAGGGCCGTATCATCTGCCTGCCGGCGACGGCGCAGAGCGGAACCGGAAGCACGGGAAGCATCGGAAATACCGGCAGCACGGGCAACAGCGGCAGCTCCGGCACGACCGACATCTGGCCGACGCGCCCCTGCACGGGCACGGCCTGTGAACCGGGCATGCATGTCGCCGGGGAACGGGCGTAACGGAAGAGGCAACGCGAAGGCTCCCTGCGGGGAGCCTTCAGTTCGTCTAAACCCTTTTCGAAAGGCTGCGGAGAGATCGGGTTTCGTTCGAGGAAATTTCGGCCTTCCTGAATCCGCCTGCGGCAGGGCTGTTTTTACAAACCGGCCACAGAAAACCGGTAGATTGCCCGTATGCCGCTATGATATGATTCTGCCCGAAAGGGGGGATCATCAAAAATGAAAAAGATCCTGGCAATCCTGTTAGCGGCAGTTCTGACCGTACCCGTGCTGGCAGCGGCAGAGGAACGAAGCATTGTGGACGTTCTGCGCGAGGACAAGACCACGCAGGCGTTTACGGACGATCCGGTAGATGAGGACGACCTGACGAAGATTGTCGAGGCGGGCGTGAACGCGCCCAGCGCGATGAACAGTCAGCCGTGGCATTTTACCGTTGTAACAAACGCAGATGTGCTTGCGCAGATGAACGGCGACATGCCTGCGGCAGCGACGCCGAAGGCCGGCGTCGCCGATGCGGCGGCCGCGATTGTGATCTCCGCACAGACTGGCGATTTTGCGCAGTTTGACTGCGGCGAGGCCTGCGGCTGGATGAACGCCGCGGCGCGCGCGCTGGGCTACGGCACGAAGGTTGTCGCCGCCGCGCGCAATACAATCAACGCGAGCGCCGAACTGAAGGCGACGCCGGGCATCCCCGAGGATATGGACGTGGCTGCAATTCTGCTGATCGGCACGACGGACGATTCCATCGACGGCGCAACGGGCGCAACGGAACGCAGCGCGTTCGACGACGTGGTGACGATTGTAAAATAAGAAATTTTCTCCTCCTGAAAATAGGGACGGCCCTTCCTGCGAAGGGCCGTTTTGCATGCACGCGCGCAAATCTTTCGGCGCAATGCGCCGAAAATATCAAAAAGCCCTGTTCGCACGGAAGAAAACATGGTAAAATAACCTTATCCGCGCCCGGCGCGCAAAAAAACGGGAGGCAGACATGCTGCGCAAATGGCATAACTGTGAATGGATGAACCTGCTGCAAATCGCAGTAGGGTTGTTTTTCTGCAAAATTTCATATAACGCGTTTCTGATCCCGAACAACATTGCGGCGGGCGGATTCACTGGCGTCGGTCAGCTGATCAACTACGCGACGGGGTTCCCGGTGGGCGTTTGCGCGTTTCTGCTGAACGTGCCGCTGTTCGCGTTTTCGATGAAAAAAATGGGCTGGCGTTTCGGGCTGCGCTCGTTTATAGCGATGATCCTGCTGTCCGTCGTGATCGACTATGCGCCGTTTGCGCCCGTGACGAACGATATGCTGCTGGCGACCGTGTTCGGCGGCATTAGCGGCGGCGTGGGCTTCGGGCTGATCCTGCGCGGCAGCGCTACGACCGGCGGAACGGAAATGCTGGCCAGCCTGATCCACCGCTTCATGCCTACGGTGCGCGTGGGGCAGGCGACGTTCGTAATCGACGCGATGGTAATTATCGCTTCCGGGTTCGTGTTCGATGCGGAAAGCGCGATGTACGCCGTCATGGCGGTGTTCCTCAGCAACACGGTGGTGGATCTCGTGCTCGAGGGGCCGAACTCGTCGCATGCATATTTCGTCATTTCCGATAAGGCTGATGAAATCGCCAAGCGGGTGATGGACGAGCTGGAGCGCGGCGTGACCGGGCTGGACGGCGTGGGAATGTATACCATGAAGGAGAAACGCGTGCTGCTGTGCGTCGTTTCGCGTTTTGAGGCGATGCGGCTGCGCCGCATTGTATTCTCGATCGACCCCGCTGCGTTCGTCGTGGCGTGCAAATCACACGATACGCTCGGCGAGGGGTTCAAGGAGGAAAAGCAGGCGTAACGGGCGCGCAGATCGATAAAAAAAATAAAGGCTGCCGGGCCGCCAGCGATAAAACGCTGGAAGGCTCCGGCAGCTTTTTTTGCAGAAACACCGTTATTTCGCTTTCATATAGAACGAGCAGCCACCGATGAATTCGCGCAGGATGGCCGTGGGCCCCAGCTCGCTTTCGCAGTCGGCGGAGCGGAAATAGTTGAGGAATTTCACCATCCGCCGGGCGGTGACGAAATAGGGGCTGCTCTCGTCGATGGCGGCCAGCGCCGGGTAGGCGTATTTCTTCAGCAGCGCGGGCTCATACGCCAGCGCGGAGTTGAACATCACGTCGGCCTCTTCCTGATAGGGGATGATGAACTTCTCCTCGCCGCGCCGCACGGACGGCCACATTGACAGCGTTTCCTCGAACGGAGCGTGGCGGAACTGCTGATCGCGCACGAGACGGCGCAGCAGGCGCACGTCGGTGGTGCGGATACGGTTGTGGTCGTCGAGGTTGAGCGTGGTCAGCGGGCTGACGTAGATGCGGAAGATGTCGTTTTCCGGAAGACCTTCCGTCAGACGCGGGTTCAGACCGTGGATGCCCTCGATGAGAATCGGCTGATCCTCCGCTGCGCGCAGCGGATCGCCCTCCATCTTGCGGGTGTTGGTTTTGAAGCTGTAGCGCGGCAAAATGACTTCCTCGCCGCGGAAGAGCGCTTCGAGCTGCTGCGTCAGCAGCGGAACGTCCAGCGCTTCGAGGCATTCCAGATCGGGCCGGCCGTCCGCGCCGCGCGGAACTTCGTCGAGCGGCCGGTAATAGTTATCGAGCGAGAGCATCAGCGGGCGCAGGTGATTGACGCGCAGCTGTACCGCCAGGCGGTTGGCGAACGTCGTTTTGCCGGAGGACGAGGGCCCCGCGATGAACACGGCGCGCGCGCGGCGCTGCGCGATCTGATCGGCAATGGCGGCGATTGACTTTTCCTGCAGCGCTTCGTTGACGCGCACGAATTCGGCGATGTCGCCGCGCACGATCATGTCGTTGAGATCGGCCACGTTCGTGCAGCCGAGCACGCTGAGCCATTCCGCGTTTTCGCGGAAAGCGCGCATCATCTGCGGGCGCTCGACATACGGCGCGGGCGTTTCGGGCGAGGACGGCGCAGGCATTTGAAGCACGACGCCCGGCTCGCGCCTTAGCAGCGCGAACGCGCGCAGATAGCCCGTGGAGGGCAGCATGTCGCCGTAGAAATATTCGTACATGCCGCCGCATTCGTAGATATCGAAAAACGCGTAGGGGCGGTATTGCAGCAGGCGCACTTTGTCCTGCTCGCCCTGCGCTTCGAAATAGGCGATCGCTTCCTCGTGCTTCCAGCGATGGCGCACGAATGGCAGATCGGCCGCGCACAGCGCGTGCATTCTGCTTTCGATTTCGCGGACCGTCTCGTCGGAAAGCGGCGCGTCAATGCGGATGTACAGCCCGTAGCCTACGCTGTGCTCGATGCGTACGCGCGCGCCCGGCAGCACGTCGCGCACGGCCAGCAGCAGCACGAACCGCAGCGAGCGCTCGTAGATGCGGCGGCCTTCGTCGTCAGAATAATCGAGAATCTGCAATTCACAATCGTTTTCGGGGGCCCAGTTCAAAGGCCGCGTGCGGCCGTATAACGTCGCCGCGAGGGGACGTGGTTCGCGCCCCGGAAACAGCGCGTCGAAGATCTGTCCGGCCGCAGCGCCCTTTTCAAACGCACGCTCTTTGCCGGCAACGATAACCCGAATCTGCTCCATTGAATCGACTCCTTTTCAGGTGAGGATATGCCCGGAAGGGGCAAAAAAAGCCGTCCGCACGGGACGGCTTGCGCAAGATGCTTTTCTGTCTCAGGCGCCGGCGGCCTTCTGCTCGGTGGCAATGGCGGAAAGCGCTTCCGGGGCGGTGATTTCTTTCAGCTCGCTGGAAAGGTTCAGATACTGATCCAGGCAGCTGACGAGCTTTGCAACGTCGTCCTGCACGCGCGCGGAAAGCGTTTCGCCGTCCATGCCGTTCATCGCGCACGCGAGAATATATACATGCCGCGGGGTCAGGCGGCACACGCCGTAGACGATGCCGCTGTCTTCCTTGGGCAGCAGATTGCCCACCGCCACGCGCAGCCTATCGCGGCCGTAGCGCCAGACGTCTTTGAGATAGGCGTCGCCGCACTGCAAGCGCAGCACACAGCGGCAGCTGAGACAATCCGACTTGAGCGGAAGCTGCAAAACGGCAAGTCTGCGATCGAGCGCAGCCGGGCTCGCAATCTGTCCTGCCCAGAGCGCATCCCAGAAATCCAGCCTCATTTCCGGCAGCATCACGCCAAAACGGTTCTCCTCCATACGCTGATTCCCTCCAGTGTTCTATCGGGCGGCTTCGCCGCGTTTTATCCGGAGCGCGCGGCACGGCCGAGCCAGCCGCGAAAAAGCGCGCTCAAAGAGATATTCCAACCTATTATACGATATGATTCGGGATTGCGCAAATGGTAATTTTAGAGTATCATACATTTCGGGGAAAGTTTCGGAAAAAAGTGCGATTCATTGCGCGGAATAACGGAGGAAAACAGATCATGCCACGCTTTCAGGCCTTTATCAGCGATATGGACGATACGCTTCTGCCGGCGCATAAGCCGATGAGCGAACGGACGCAGCGGACGCTTCAGCGGCTCAGCCGTCAGGGCGTGAGCGTTGTGCTCTGCTCGGGACGCGCGGGCGCGTCAATTTTGCCGTTTGTGCGGCAGACGGGCGCGACGGGCGAGATGATCTGCTTCAACGGCGCGCGCGTGGTCGATTTGAAAAACGGCGAAGTGCTGGTGCAGAACGAGATCGCGCCGGAGCTCGCGCGCGAAATGCTCGCATGGCTGAAAGCGCGCGGCTGCTACGCGCATTATTTTCAGGGCGATCAGTGGTATTGCGAGGAAGAGTGCGCCGAAGCGAGCGCTTACGCCGCCAAGTCCGGCATTCCGGCGAAATATACGCACAGGCCGCTTGCAGCGTGCGTGAACGAGCCCGCGCCGAAGTTGCTGGGCATCGGCGATCCGGAGACGATCGCGCGCCTGCGCGAGGAGGGCCAGAAAGCCTTCGCCGGCCGCCTGAACGTGATGACCAGTTCGCCCAACTTCCTTGAAATCACCGCGCCGGAGGCGAACAAGGGCTGCGCGATTGAAAAGCTGTGCGCTGTGCGCGGATGGTCGAAGGAGACGGTTCTCTGCGCAGGGGATGGGCTGAACGATCTTTCGATGATGGAATGGGCGAAATACGCTATCACCGTCGAAAACGCGAAGCCCGAGGTGAAAGCCGTTTCGTGGCGCATCGGCAAGGCGTGCGAACAGGACGGCATCGCCGAACTGCTTGATGAAATTATCCCGGCGGAGGCGGCAGAATGAAGGTAAACGCAAGCCAGCTCGTCAAGGCGCTTTCGCTGGAGGTGTTGGTGCCTTCCACGCGCGAAGAGCTTGAATTCGAAGCGCCGGACCAGAACCGGCCCGGGCTTCAGTTTTCCGGCTATTTCAAGCATTTTGCATGCGAACGCATGCAGATTATCGGCCGGGCGGAGATGACGTATCTGGATACGCTGTCGGCGCCGGTGCGTGCGGTGCGCCTGCGCGAGTTTTTCGAATATGAAATGCCCTGCGTCGTCATCTGCCGCGATCTCGGCTGCCCGGACGATGTGCGCGAGCTGGCTGCGGCGCACGATATTCCTGTGTACGGTTCCAAACAGCACACGGCGCGGTTCCAGAACGACGCGATGCAGTATCTGTCCAACGTCCTTGCGCCCCGGCAGACCATTCACGGCGTGCTGGTGGACGTGCACGGCGTGGGCGTGCTGATTACGGGCGAATCGGGTGTGGGCAAGAGCGAGGCGGCGCTGGAGCTTGTCAAGCGCGGGCATCAGCTTGTCGCGGACGACGTGGTGGATATCCGCCGCGTATCGGAGACGCGGCTGGTAGGCGAATCGCCGGAGATGATCCGCTATTTCATGGAGATTCGCGGCATCGGTATTATCGACATTCGAGCGATGTACGGCATCGGCGCGGTTATCCCTTCCAAGTCGATCGATCTGGTGATTCATCTGGAACACTGGGTGCGCGAGCGCAATTACGACCGGCTCGGCATGGTGGAAGAAAGCACCGAAATTCTGGAGGTGAACGTGCCGCGCATCGTGCTGCCGGTGCGGCCGGGGCGCAATCTCGCCATCGTCATCGAGGTGGCGGCGCGCAACCTCAGCCTGCGCAAGCTGGGCTATAACGCGGCGAAAACGCTCGACGAACGGCTGATTGAAATGGCCGGAAAGGGAGGAGCACAATGATTTCCATCGGAATCGATCTGGGCGGCACGAACATCGCAGTCGGCGTGGTGGAAGAAACGGGGCATATTATCGGCCGCGCAGTACGTCCTACGGGCGCGCAGCGCCCCTGCGAACAGGTCATCTTTGACATGGCGCAGACCGTGCGCGACGCGGTGGAAAACGCCGGGAAAGACGTGCGGGACATTCATTCCATCGGCTGCGGCGTGCCGGGCATCTACGACGAGGAGAGCGGCATGGTGCTCTTCTGCACGAACCTTGGCTGGCGGGACGTGCCGCTGCGCTCGGAAATGGCAAAGTATTTCAATGCGTCGTTTTATTGCGACAACGACGCGACCGTGGCCGCGCTGGCCGAAGCAAAGGCCGGCAAGAGCGTGAATGTCCGCAGCAGCGTGCTGCTGACGCTGGGGACGGGTATCGGCGCGGGCATTGTGCTTGATGGAAAGGTGTTTTCCGGCTCGCACGGAGTGGCGGGCGAGTTCGGGCATTTCATGTATTGCGCGGGCGGCGAGCTGTGCACGTGCGGCAAGCGGGGCTGCTTTGAGCGCTATGCGTCGGCGACGGCGCTGATCCGCATCGGCTGCGAGGCGGCGCTGCGCCATCGTGAAAGCGTACTGCGAGATCTGACTCCGAACCAGATGAACGCACGCGCCGTGGTGGACGCTGCACGCGCGGGCGACGCGGCGGGCGTAGAAGCCTTCGACGAATACACCACGCATCTGTCCAACGGCATTGTCACCGTGATCGATTTCCTCGACCCGGAGATGATTCTGCTGGGCGGCGGCGTATCGGCGGCGGGAGATTTCCTGCTCGATCCGGTGCGCGCCAAGGTGGAGCGGAACAAGTTTTACACTTCGCGGCCGCACGCGGCGATCGAGCTTGCGGCGCTGGGCAACGACGCAGGGATCATCGGCGCGGCCATGCTGGGACGGCAATGATCGGCGAGATGATTTTGCAGCGCCATGCGCTGCCGGAGGGCGCCGCCGCGCGGTTTGACGCGTTTCATCGCCTGCTGTGCGAAGCCAACGAGCATATGGATCTGACGAATGTGACCGCCGAGGATGAGGCGCTTGAAAAGCATTATCTCGATTCGCTTACGGCGCTGGAATATCTTCCGCAGGGCGCGAAATGCGTCGACGTGGGCACAGGCGCGGGGTTTCCCGGCGTGCCGCTGCTGCTGGCGCGGCCCGACCTGGCGATGACGCTGCTGGACGCGCAGCAAAAGCGCATTCTCTTCCTGCGCGAAACGCTGGCGCAGATCGGCGCGCAGGCCGAGTGCGTTCATGCCCGCGTGGAGGATTTTGCGCGCGAGCGCCGCGAAAGCTATGACGCGGCCGTCAGCCGCGCCGTAGCGCCGCTGAATATTCTGCTGGAATGGCTGCTGCCGCTGGTGCGCGTGGGCGGGCGGTGTATCCTCTGGAAAGGGCCTGCCGCGCAGAGCGAATTGGACGATGCGAACCGCATTTCCGCGCTGCTGGGCGGAGGTGCGCTCGACGTGCGCGAAGCCGCCGTGACGGCGGGCAGCGGGCATGTGCTGATTCTCGTCGAGAAAACTGCGCCGACCGATAAGAAGTTCCCGCGCAAGGCGGGTATGGCGAAGAAACGGCCGCTATGAAAAAAGGACGGTCATTTTACACAGGAGCAGACGGGAGCGATGACACCGTCTGCTTTTTGGCGGAAAACAAAAGGCGGATTCAAAATCCGTTTACGGATGAGGGGAGAGCGCGAGAGGGGAGAAACCGCTTTTCAAAGCGGATTCTCCCCTCTCGCACAAAAACTTTCTCGTTCTCTCGCTTACCGCTCCCTGTGGTTTTCAAACCATGCGGTGATTTCCGAAAGCCGCTTGATGCGGTGCAGCGGTTTGCCGCTGCGGGAAAGATCGTGGTTTTCGCCGCGGAAGCAGACCATCTTCGTTTCAACGCCGTGAGCCACGAGCGCGGAATACATCTGATAGCCCTGATCGATGGGACAGCGGTAATCCTCGAAGGAGTGGATGAACAGCGTGGGCGTTTTGCACCGGTCGGCATATTTGAGCGGGCTGTGCCACCAGAGCTTTTCGGGCGAAGGCCAGATCGTCGACGCGCACTGATCGACCGTAAAGTCAATCCCGATGTCCGAAACGCCGAAGAACGAAACCCAGTTCGAAATGGAGCGCTGGCTGGCGCAGGCGCGGAACCGGTCGGTGTGGCCGATGATCCAGTTGGTCATGAAGCCGCCGTAGGAGCCGCCGGTTTCGAACAGGTTCGCGGCGTCCATTTCCGGCCAGGCGCGAAGCGCCGCATCGCAGAAGGCCATGATATCGTCGTAATCGACGGTGCCGTATTTGCCGAGGATGTCCATAAACTCGCCGCGCCCGTCGGATCCGGTCGGATTGCAGAAGATGACGAAGTAACCCATGCCCGCCCAAAGCTGCATTTCGTGATAGAACACCGGGCCGTAGACCGTTTTCGGACCGCCGTGAATATCGAGAATGACAGGATATTTTTTGCCGGGCTCAAACCCGAGCGGCTTGAGGACGAAGCCGTGTACCTCGTGGTCGCATGCGGTGAAGTTGAGCGGCTCCGGCTGCGCGATGTATTTGCCGCGAAGCGGCTTGTCGTTCAGGTGCGTCAGCTGGCGGCCGGTTTCGTCGTACAGTTCCTGCGGCTTCATGTCCCACAGCGCGCACAGAAGCAGCTTGCCGCCGCGCACGTCGAAGCAGTCGATGGAGCCGGGACGGTCGATCACCGGCGTGACAGCGCCGTTTTCCAGCTTGAAAAGCGCCGCGCTGTCGAACCGCGTGGAGACAAAATAGAGCGTGTCGCCTTCCATGCGCAGCGCCTTGCCGCCGCCGTAGCGCACGTCGGAGCCGACGGAGCTGCCCAGCGCGTTGCCGTAAACGGCATAGGGCTTCACTTCGCGGGTTTCATACGAGACGGTGTAGAAGTCCGGATCGGTATTCATGCCCAGATGGCCGTCGGATGCTGCGAGCAGCAGGAACGACGCGCCCAGCTCATAAGCGTGCAGCATGAAATCCCTGCGCCCCCCGGCGACGGTTTCCACGGTCTGAGAGGAAAGCTCCATGCGGCAAAGCGAATAGTTATAAAAGACGGAATGCTGCGCCGTGGCGTCCTGCGCGAAATAGTAGACGAAGCGCTGATCGGCGGAGAGCTTCACATCGGAAACCTCCTGACCGAGCGCCGTCATGCGGGTAAGTTTGTTTTTCTTCGCGTCGAAATGGAACAGCGACGTGTATGCTCCGCGCGTGAACGTGCCGCCGTTCCACCACCACGGGTTCTGCGTGATCTCTTCATAGTCCGCGTTTTCCTTGTTGTGCTTGAGATAGGCGGCCGCGCGCTTCGGGTCGCCCTGATAAAGATCCTCCCAGCCGGGGAACGTTGTGCCGAGCGCAAGGAAATTGCCGCCCTTGAGCGGGATCAGCCGCTGCACGGGGATGGGCAGCGTGTAGGCCAGCTCGGCCTCGCCGCCGGACAGGCTGATGCGGTAGAACCGGCTGGCGATCGACGGCTCCTTCGATTCCTCGCGGTTGGAAGGAAAGAGAACGGTGTCGTCGTCGAGGAAGCAGAACGCGCTCTCCTTGCCGCCGGAAGTGAGCGGGCGAACCTTGCCGTCCTTGCGCACATACAGGCGGGAATCATATTTGTTTTCTTTTTTCAGCGCCTTCGTGACGGTAAAGCAGGCGCTTTTGCCCGAAGGGGAAAACTCCACGTTGGAAAGAAAGCTCAGCGAGCAGAAATCATCCATTGCGACAGGCTTCATTGTTCGTGCCTCATTTCTGATGTTTTTTCGGCGCTGACGCGCCTTTAGAGGGGGGCGCCGCAATCATTATAATCAATGCGGCAGGGGAAAACAAGCGCCGTGCCGAAAGGCGAGGGGGCATCGGCGCGAAAACCGGAGCGATTAGAAGGGGTGATCCATTTTATAGAACTCAGCCATTCGGTTCATTTCTGATGCGCCTCCACAACTCAGACAATTTGCTTTTCCCACAGTCCGCTATCGCGCCGTCCACGCCGAGAATGGCGGTGTCGCCGAAATCGTCAAAAATGGTTATGGGCGTCTGGTAAGAAACGAATCGAATGTTTGCGGCGTCATAGTTGGGCGCTTCATCGAAATGCAGTGCGACGGTTTTCGCACGGCGCAGGCTGCTGATTGCTTCTTCTTTCCGATCCATGGACAACAGGGTGTCCGCGCGGAGCGCCCAGAGAACCGCTTCGCTCTTGTCCATGTAGCTTCGAGTTCCGGGCTTTCTCAGGCCGGGATAGAAGGCAAGCGCCCAATCCAGAAGGGCCAGGGCGTTCTGATAGTCCCCTGTCTTGCAGTAAACGGCGGCGTATCCCATTACAATTCGTAAATGGCTTGCGGATAAATCGAGCAGCGCGATGGACAGATACGGCAGCGCGCTTTCCGAGTCGCCGCAGGAGGACGCCAGCGTATGGCCGATAACGGAGTGATTCAGGCGGCAGGGATTGTTCCGCTTCAATATTTCCAACCCCTTATCATATTCGCCGAGCGCAAGGTGAATTTCGGCCATCGTATTGCGAATGAAGATTTCGCTGACTTCCGGATCCTCATTCTGCCCGATCAGCGCGCACGCGCGCTGGTAGAGGGCAAGCGCCTTCTTCGAATATGCGGGATTCTTCTGATAAAGCCCCCTTACCCGGTAGATTCGGGCGCTGTGGTAGACGACGTCGAAGCAATTCGGATAGCGCCGCAGCGCTTTTTCAACATCGGAAAGAGCGTCGTCGCCGTTTCGATCATGCACATACTGCTTCAGCCTTGCGACGGTGCTTTCCTTATCGTTGTTTCGAAATGCGTAACCGATGAGCGCGTCGATGGATACCTCGAACAGGTCGGCCATTTCGGCGATCAGATTCAGCTCCGGCGTCGATACGCCGCGTTCCCATTTTGAGACGGAAGCAAAGGTGACGCCCAATGCTTCCGCCAGCTGCTCCTGCGTCATGGAACGCTCTTTTCGCAGCCTGCTTATATTGGCAGGAAGTGAAAGTTTCATTTTTTTTGCGCCTCCATTTTCCTCAGCGTCTCTATTATATCGTAATTTTGCGGGGAAAGAAGGGATTACAGGTAGAATTGGTTCAATATTTTTTAAACTGATGGTTTAGTTAAATGGCGCGAATGCAAAAGAATTGCCGCCGCAAGACCCTCCTGCGGCGGCAGATTTCAGTTGGGCGGGCGCTTCAGCGGCGATGCTTTTTCAAAAAACAGATCAGCGATAAAACGCTGGGGATTGCAACCCATAACGCGATAATCGCGATAGAGACAGCCTCGGCGTTTGCAATCGCCAGATTGGCCGCCAGATTCAGCAGCGCGCAGGGGAGCGAAAGCGCCCCGATCGCGCGATGCGCGGCGTTCCAAGTATCTTCGTCCTGCAGCGTCCAGGGCAGGCGCAGGCCCGTATGCCGATTGTACGGCAGCTTCGGCGCGATAAAACCGCCGAACAGCATGACCGCGCTTGTAATCGCTGCCGCCAGCCACTTCTCGCTTTTCAGCGATATTTCGATCTCGGACTGCCGCAGGACGACGACGGCGGCGGCAACCGCCAGAACGCCCAGATCAAACAGCGTCGTCAGGCGCAGCAGCCCAAGGTTTTGCTCCGCCGTTGAAACGGCCGTCAGCAGCCCGAGATGGACGTACAGAACGACCAGGGACGCGGCCATGCAGCCAAAGATAAGGAAAACGGCAAGCCGCTCATTTCTGACGGACAGGGTGGCGAGCATTGTGATAAAAGAGAGGAGGAGAATCAGCCCGCGTTTTTTGTTGGCCTGCGCAAGCAGTTGTTCCCGCTCGGCGTTCCTTGCGAGCGCCTCGTTTCGCTTTGCAAGCTCTTCTTCCAGATTCCGCAGGTTTCCATCATGGGATTCTATGCCGAGAAGCCGGTACACCGGCGCGTCCAGAAGCGCGGAAATCTGTACCAGCATTTTCGCGTCCGGCACGGAGCGCCCCGTTTCCCTTAGTTAAAGATATTGTTGGGTATCTCAAGATGTGTCATTCGATTTTGCCGATAAAGCGGTAGAAGATTTCCACTTCCTGTTCCCGG
>SFFS01000234.1 GCA_004557805.1 Clostridiales bacterium
AAGGGTTAGTCGTCGCTTCGCTCCTCCCTCCGGAAATTCCGAAGAATTTCAGAAGGCGGGTTTCCTCCGCCAAAAAACGATAGTTTTTTGACGGCCTGAGGGCGGCCCTGCCGCCCCAAAAAGATTCCGCGTCATTCTTTGACGATAAAGTTCGTCATCACGTAGCCCTCCAACTCGCCCGTTTTCATTTTTACCCAGCCGTCGGCGGCTTCTTCGACGACGATCAGCCGCTGGCCGTTGCGCAGCACGCCCAGAATTTCCGCCTGCGTGCTCGGCTCGCGGCGCACGTTCAACGTCGAGTCGACGCCCGCCACGTTCACCGCCGCGTAATATTCTCCCTGCGAAAGCGCCGGAAGCGGCGCGGGCGTAGGCGCAGGCGTGGGACGCGGCGCAGCGTAGCCAAGGCTTTCCGGCAGCGCGTCGACAGCCGTAAGCTCCGGCTCCTGCCATTCGAGCGTCACCCATTCTATGCCGGGATAATAGAACGCGAGAATTTCCTCGCACGTCATGCCGTAAACGCCCGCCATCCGCTGCGCGCCGCGCTGGCTCATGCCCACGCCGTGGCCGTAGCGGCGGCTGGTGAGCGTGAAGCCCTCCTCGCCCTTTTCAACCGTCACCATATCGGAGCGGCCCGCGTTGAGCGCCAGCCCCAGCGGCGTGCGCACCTGATCGTAAAAATCCAGTTCGAGCGTGAGCGGCTCCTGAAGCATCTCCACTTCTCCCAGCTGCTGCACGCCGGCCGTCGACGGGCCGTCATAGCGCCGCACGCCCGCGCGCACAGTGAAACGAATCACGCCGTATTGGCGGCTCTGGCCGCCGTAGATGGGCTCGACCGCCTCGACGTTCTCCACGTCGAACAGGCCGACCGCCTCGCCCGGCAGCAGCTCTCCGCTCTGATAGAGCTGCTCGCCCGCCTTCTGCGTGAGCAGGCTGTAAATTTCGCTGTTCATGCGGCGCGCGTCGAACGGAATGACCGCCGTGCGCACAAGGCTTTCGGGGTTCTCCAGATCGTACGGGTCGTCGCGCATGTCGAGGTAATCGTAATCGCCCGCGCCCCATACGTCGGTGGCCAGCGCCGTCTGTCCGCCGTTGGAGGCGGAATAGAAGCATTCGGCGTAGCCGCCCTTATACATGCCCACCAGCCCGCGCGTCTCGTCGACGGCCTGAATGGGCAGTTCGAATCGCGTGTCCAGTCCCTTGAACACCTGATCGTCCGTCGTGTCGCACACGTCGTAGTCCTGCCCGGCGCGGCGCTGCGCGCGCTGCATGGCGTAGGTGCGCGCCGTAACGGCCTGCGCCTTGAGCGCCTCGAGCGGGAAGGTGTCGCTCATTTCGTAGGGAACGACGCCGTAGAGGTAATCCTCGATCTGCATCTTCACAATCACGCGGATACAGCCGTCGGTGCGCAGGCTGAAGGTGAGGTCGCCGCAGTAGAGCGTATCCTTTTCCGATTCGTGAATGTACGCGCCGCCCGCGTTGCCGTCCTCGTCGAGATGGCGCGTGAGCGTAAACCCGCCGCCCATATCGATCGCCGCGCCGCCGACCTCGAGCACGATGGAGCCGCCGTCCGCGCCGAGCTTGATCTCGGTTCCCTTTTCAAAGCGAAAGCCGCGATCGCCCTCGACGGTATACGCGCCGTCAAGCGTCAGCCCCAGCGCCTTCACCGCGCCGAGCGATTGCAGCCAGACGCGCAGCGTGCCGTCGGCCTTCTGGACGGATTCGGCTTTTATCGCCGCGCAGGGCGCGGCAAGATATATCGACAGCGCCAGCAGCGCCGAAAGAAGTTTACGCATGCATTCACCTCCGCAGGAAAGTATACAGGATTTTTGCGCAGTTGTACAGAAGGGAAAAAAGTTACAGCGCGTCGGCGGCGATGACGGATATGTTCACCTCTAAGTTCGCCGCGCGATAGGCGGCTTCCCAGTTGTTCTCGTTCCACTCGGCGAGCGACGCCGCGCCGCGCACCGCGCGCCCCTCGAATCCGACGGGATCCGCGCCCAGCGCGCACAACTTTGCCAGCACCGCGCGGACGGCCGCCGCCAGCTTTTGCTGCGCGGCCTGCGCGTCGACGGGCTGTCCGCCCGTCGGATATGCGTCGGCCGAAGCAGAAAGCGAAAGCGTACACACGCCGTTCTCAAGCGCCGCATGCAGCGAGGGCTTGCCGTGCTGGCGCAGGCGGCAGTAGTGGCCGTCGATGGAAAAGGGAATTTCTTCCATTTTGCCCATCACAAAGGAAATGAGTTCCATTTCCGAACCGCTCAGCACGCCGCGCATGCGCCCGCCCGCGACGACGGCCGCGCCCAGATATTCCGCCGGCGCTCCGCCGCGCTGCGGCAGTTCGCCCGCGACGGAATCGAGCGGGTCGCCCGCGGGAACGGGAGACGCGCCGTCCGTTTCGTTGACGGCAACCAGCGGAAGCAGCGGCGTCTGCCAGGCGTTCACCATCCCCCGGCGCGCATCACCGAGCATCGTCGTGGGCACGTTGCCCAATTCGCTGTAAATGGCCAGACTCGTCTGAATCCCGGCCGAAAGCCGCACGCCCAGGAACGGCAGCTGCGTCTTGAGAAACGCCTCCGCCGGGCCGAGCGACACGGCCAGCACGGCCGACTGATTCAGGCGCGGCGTGGCGAGCAGGCTGTCGAGCAGGCCGGCGAAGCCTTCCCCGCGCGCCAGCGGCTCTGCGACAACCACCTGCAAAAGCTGCGAAAAGTTCAGATCGCGCGGGACGATCGCGCGCAGCACCAGCAACGCGTCCGCAAAACCTGATGCCGTCGCGCTGACGATATGATACGCTCCTCCGCCCTTTTCCTCCGTTTTGCCGCCCGCATTGGCCGAGGGCAGCACGAGCGTCACAGTAACGCCGCCGTCCGCCGCTTCGTCGACGCCCATGGAAACGATAAACGTCTGGTGTTCGACCTCCACGCCGCCGCGAAGGGACACCAGAATGCACAGCCCGAAAAAAATGGCCGCAATACTACCGCGCCGCATGATTTCGTTTCTCCCTGATTTTCAGAATCGGCCAGGCCGCCCAGGCGGGCAGCGCCAGCGCCAGCGCGCGCGCGAAGTGCGTCGCCTCCAGCGCGCGGTGGAACGGCTC
>SFFS01000235.1 GCA_004557805.1 Clostridiales bacterium
GCATACCGCCTTTTCTTGTTATCCAGCCCTCCGGCTGTATCGGTTGAGCAAAAGTCCGCGTGGGATTGATGTGGTATCTTTAACTTTGGGAAACTCCGCTCTCCCATTTGGACACCGTCTGCCGCACAACGTTCAGCTTTACGGCCATTTCTTCCTGGCTTATGCCTTTTTTCTTTCGCGCCTGCCTGATGTTTTCGCCGATCATTCTCTCACCTGATTTTGCAAAATTGAGGAGCCTTTCGTCTTGATATTATAGTTTGGCGGCGGAAACGGCGCAAGCAACGCGTTTTAACATTTCTCAATCATCTGCCGGAAAGCCGCGCTTTCGTTTCCTGAGGGCGCGGGAAGCGCCCTGAAAACAATCCGGCATTCCTGCAAAAGAAAAGCACCGCCTGAAAATCAGACGGTGCGGAAATTCGTTTCGGTTACTTGTTCGGCACGATAACCACGTGGCGATAGGGCTCCTCGCCTTCGCTGTGCGTGGTGACGTTCGCGTTGCCCTGCAGACTTGCGTGCAGGATGCGGCGCTCGTAGGGGTTCATCGGCTCGAGCGCAACCTTGCGCCCGGTCTTGACGGCGCGATTGGCCATGCGGCCGGCAAGGCGGGTAAGCGCTTCCTCGCGCTTGGCGCGATAGTGCTCCGTGTCCAGCGTGACGCGGGTATAGCCCTCGCGGCCCTTGTTGATCTGCAGGCTGGTCAGGTATTGCAGCGCGTCGAGCGTTTCGCCGCGGCGGCCGATCAGGATGCCCAGCGCGTCGCCGTAGATGTTGGCGAACACGTGGCCTTCTTCGTCCACATGCACGTCGACCTGCACGTCGAGGCCCATCTTCTTCGTCAGCTCCAGCAGGAACTGCTGCGTCTGCCCTTCCAGCGTGTCGGGCGCATGCATGACGATATTTTCGGGCGCGGGCTCGGCCTTGCGCACGGGCGCTTCGTAATCCTCGCGTTCGCGGCGCGCGGGGCGCTGCGGACGGGGGGCGCGCTGCGTCTGCGGCTTGGCGGGACGGAACACATATGTCGGCTCGCTCTTGAGCAAATCAGGTTCAGAGGCAGAAGAACCCGGCAGCGGGGCGCTCTTGAAGCGCTCCAGCACGTCGTTTTTCTTTTCAACGGGCGCTTCGGCGGGCTTTTCTTCGGCCTTTTCGACCGGCTTCTCCACGGGCTTGGGCGCTTCCGCAGGCTTCCTGGGTTGCGCGGGACGCGGCTGACGCGCGGGCTGCGGTCTCTTTTCGGGCGCGGTGCGGGTTTCCGGCACGGAATCCATTGCTTCACGCAGGTTGATGGAGAAATCGTCCGTCTTTTCTTCCTCGTCGCTCACGAGCGTAAGGCGAACCTTGGCGGGCTTGGAGCCAAACAGGCCGAACAGACCCTTGGCGCCTTCCTGGAGAATCTGCACCTTGCAGTCGGAAATGGAGCATCCCAGCTTTGCCAGACCGTCGCTGATCGCTTCTTCTACCGTTGCGGCGGAGACATCGATGGTTTTCACGGTTTATACCTCCTCGGGCTCGGCTTGCGCGGCTTTCTTTTTATCCTGCGCGCTGAAGTATTTGTTGAATATAAACGTCTGCGCCATGGAAGCCAGGTTCGCGGCTACCCAGTACAGCGAGAAAGCGGCGTTGTACGTTGCGCAGATATAAACGGAGAACAGGGGGAAGAACCACTTCATGAACGCATTCATGCCGCCCTGCTGGCCTTCCTGCGCGCCGGCGGCGGCAGGGTTGACCACGGTCATCAGGAACTGGCTTGCGCCGCTCATCAGCGGCAGAAGGAAATAGCCGTTGGGCTGATGATACAGCTGAAGCTGCACGATGATGAAATTCAGCACGCCGCCCGCAACCTTGGTCGCGTTATAATGCGTCAGCACGACGTTCTGATAGATATCGCTGTCGATGAACGCTTTGAGCGCGGTGATATCGTCGGCCGTGACGAGGCCCTGAATCGCGCCGATGGCGTTGAGCGTCTTGGAGGAAGTGGGCAGGAACGAGGTGAACGGAGAATCCATAATCCACAGGTTCTTGATCCACAGGAACGGCTCGATCAGGCGCATTTCGCGCAGCGTTTCCACGGTGGGCAGCGCCGCCGCGATTTCGGCCGGGTCGGTCAGATCGCCTACGGCGGTGTGCATTTCCTGCACGAGGCGGATCAGGTGCTCGTTGGCCACGCCGCGCATGGCGTTGAACATGATGATGAGAATGGGGAAGGTGAGCAGCATCGGCAGACAGCTGCCCAGCGGGTTGATGTGCTCTTTTTTGTAGAGCTCAGCCTGCTTGCGCTGAAGCTTTTCTTTGTCGTTGCCGTATTTTTTCTGCAGCGCCTGCAGCTTGGGGTTGATTTTTTCCATCTGCCGCATCGATTTGCGGCTCTTGTAATCAAACGGGGTGAGAATCAGACGGACGAGCAGCGTAAAGAGAATGATGGCCACGCCGTAATTTCCGGCGAAGGAATACAGGCCGTCCAGAATGTTGCGGAAGAAAGCGCTCAATCTTTTGCCTCCTCGGGCTTAAAGGCGCCGCCTGCTACGGCACCGGGTCGTAAGGCTCCCGCTTGGTGAACGGGTGGCAGCGGCAAATGCGCCGAATCGCCAGCCAGCCCCCGCGAAGCGCGCCGTATTTTTCAATGGCCTGCCTCGCATATTCGGAACAGGTGGGGATATAATGGCAGCACGGGCCGTGCAGCGGACTGAGGGAACGCTGATACCAGCGGATCAGCGCAAGCAGCAATTTCTTCACGGGGTCTGTTGCGCGGGCTCGTCGGCCAGCAGCTTCTGCCGCCTGAGCGCGCTCAATAGCGCCGCGCCAAGCGCGGCTGAATCCGCTCTTGCGGCGCTTTCGCGCGCCACGACGACGTAGTAGCCCTTTTTCAGACGCGGCAAAAACGGGCGGAACTGCTCGCGCAGCCGGCGCTTGACGCGGTTGCGCATGACGCTGTTCCCCACCTTGCGGCTGACGGAGAAACCCACCTGAAGCCGGGATGCGCGAATATACAACAAAACGATCTCGCGCGAAGCGCAGGATCTTCCCTTGTGATAGACGTATTGAAACTGTTTGTTTTTGCGCAGCCGGTAAGCGCGCTGCATAGTTCCGGTCCCTCCCTGC
>SFFS01000029.1 GCA_004557805.1 Clostridiales bacterium
GATATTTCTGCATCGTAACAAAGATCAGGAAAATAGGCAGCAGCGACAACGTGGACATTGCAAACAGCGCGCCATAGTCGCTTTTGGCCGTCGTATCGCAGAACAGCTTCAGCGCCAAGCTGACGGTATAGTTCTTCGTGCGGCGGATATACAGAAGCGGCCCCATATAGTCATTCCAGCGGCCAAGGAAGGAGAAAATGGCCACTGTGGCGACAGCGGGAGAGAGCAACGGCAGGATAATCCGAGAATAGATCGCATAATACGAACAACCGTCTATTTTGGCAGCCTCGTCCAGATCCCGCGGAATGCCGCCAATGAAGTTCATCATCAGATAAACATAGAAGCCTGAAACCGCAAACCAGTGCGGCACGATCAGCGGATAATAGGTATTGATCCAGCCGAGCTTGTTATACCATAGATACTGCGGAATCATCATCACCTGCTCCGGCAGAAGCATCGTGCCCAGCACGATCACAAACAGCGCATTGCGCAGGCCGAAGCGCAGGCGCGCCAGGCCATAGGCGACCATCGGTGTCGTAACGAGCACGCCAACCGTCGCCAACAGCGTCGTCAGAATCGTGTTGCGGAAAAACACCAGAAAGCTCGTATCTGAAAATCCACGCCAGCCGTTGGAGTAGTTGACAAGCGTAAACTGCTGCGGAATCAGCTGCCCGGCCGTGTTCATAACGGTTTCGGTGGGCTTGAAGGAACTCATCAGCATCCATACCAGCGGGTAGATCATCATAAGCCCCACCAGCAGCACCAGAAAATGATAAACGAGCGTGCCGGCCAGGTTTTTTCTCGTTTTCTTTTTCATCTCAATACCCACCTTCATACACCCAGAAGCGCTTTGTGGCAAACAGAAACGCGGTGAACAGACTGACGATTGCAATCAGCACCCATCCCAGCGCCGCGGAATATCCAACCTTATAAAAATCGAACGCCTGCTGATACATGTACAACACATAGAAAAGCGTAGAGTTGAGCGGTTTGCCCACGGTAATGATCTGGCCCTGTGCAAACACGAGCAGACCGTTGATCGTCTGCATGACGAGATTAAAGAAAATCGTGGACGTCAAAAGCGGCAGCGTAATTTTGAAAAACACCTTCGGCTTGTTCGCCCCGTCGATTTCGGCCGCCTCGTAGAGCGTCTGCGGGATCTGCTTCATTGAGGCAACGAAAATCAGCATCGAGGAGCCGAACTGCCAAACCGACAGCAGGATCAGCACGCCCAGCGCCGTGCTCGTCTGCCCCAGCCACGGCACCTTGATACCCAGAAGGCGATTGAGCAGGCCGTCCAGCGCGAACATGCGCTTCCACAGGATGGAAACGGCAACGCTTGCGCCCATGATGGACGGCAGATAGTACGTTGCGCGATAGAAGGGCGTCAGTGGTGTATTGCGCAGCAGCAGCAGCGCCACCAACAGCGCGAACACCAGCTTGAGCGGCACGGAAATGAGCGCGTATTTCAGGGTTACCGTAAGCGATTTCCAGAATTTTGCGTCCTGAAACAGCTTGGCATAGTTTTCCAGCCCGACCCACTTTGCCGGCTTGAGGATGTTATAATCACAGAAAGAATAGAACAGGGAGTTCAGCATCGGAATCACGATAAAAAAGCTGAAGCCGATAATGAGCGGAAGGCAGAAGATAACCCCCGCCGTTTTTTCACGGTCAAAGAACCCCCCGGCTATCTGATGCCGCTGTTGAATTCTGGTCATATTCATGTTTCACCCCTTCGTCTTTATGACAACAGCATGGGAGTCAAGCGGCCCCCATGCTGCTTTCCGGGTCTATGCGATTGGGACGCGCCCTGCGCGTCTGAAAACCGAACCGTAAATCCGCTTAGTTGCTGGCCGCCATAATCGCGGTGCCCTCGTCAAAGAGCTGCTGCGCGGCGTCCTGCGCGGACATCAGGCCGCTGTAAACCATTTCGTTCAGCTCGCTGATAAGTACGTCCACCTCGGAGAAGCCGTTGGAAGAAGGCGCATTGGCGGGGCTGCAGTTCGGGGTCACAACATCGGTGATGTAGGTGAACGCCTTTTGCACCGGCGCGTCAAGCAGCGGGGTGATGGCGGTGGCGACTTCGGTGTTGGCAGGCACGCCAGGTTCTCCCAGAACGCAGGTCTGCGCTTCGACGGAGTTGGTCCACCAATTCAAAAGCGCGACGGCTTCGTCAATGTTCTCGCTCTGCGCGGAGATGCACCAGCACATCGCCTGGCGAAGATAGTTCGACTCCTTGAGGTTATCGCTCGGCCAAGTGGTGATGCCCAGCTCTTCGCCCTCGGGAGCGGCCGCCTGCAGCGCCTGGATCTGATTGGAATACCAAGTGGCGCACCAGGAAGCGTATTCACCCTCGGCGCCGTTAACCAGCGGCTGCTCCTCGGTGGAACCGGCGTTGGCGACGACGGTGTAGTCGATCAGCCAGCCTTCGTTATAGCCGCGTTCGATCAGGGCGAAGTAGGGCAACAGATCCTCGGCGGAATCCACGCCAAGCTGACCGTTTTCATACATGTGATGGCCAGTGCCGCGCGCAAGGAATTCGATCATCGTCGTCCAGTTGGACAGGAAGGTCTTCACGCCGGTCTTCTCGTAAATTTCCTTGCACAGCACGCAGAACTCGTCAATGGTCATGTTGTCTTTGATTTCGATGCCGTTGCTGTCCAGCAGGGTTTTGTTGTAGATCAGCGCGGGCGCGTTAATGCCGGCACAGATGCCGTACAGCTTGCCATCGACAACGCCGGTGGCGAGCACGTTTTCAGAAACGTTCGACACATCCAGCGCGCCGCTTTCGATGTAGGGATACAGATCCACGAGCATTTCGCCCTCGACGAAGTTGCCCATGTAGGCCGCCTGCAGCATGAACATTTCAGGCAGGTCGCCGCTGGCGCCGGCCGTGGACATGCTGGTGACATGATCGGTGAAGCCGTTGGTCTGCGTTTCAATGTTCACGCCGGTCTGTTCCTTGTAGAGCTTGAGCGCGCTTTCGAATGCATCGATGCGGCCCTGGCCGCCCCACCACGCCACGTTCAGCGTGACATCCTCAGCGGAAGCGACGGCGACGCAGCAAAGCATCATCGCCACAGCTACGAACAGAGATACCAGTTTCTTCATAGTTTTCCAAACCTCCTTGCAAAATATCTCACACGGGAAACCTCCCGTTATGATGAACGCATTCAGCGCAGGCAGCGAGCTGCGGACGTTTTTTCGGCGCGTGCGCGCCGGGAACAAAGCCCGCGGCTTCCTCAGCGATGATGCTCCACCGTGAAGCCAACAATCTTGCCGAGCGCCTTAAGCTTATTGGTGTAGTCGCCATAAATCACAGCAAGATGATGGCCGTAGCCGCCCTCGGCCAGCGCGTGTCGGAATTCGCGCGCACCGCCTTCCACGCGGTAATACACTGCCGGGCTGCACTCGATATCGCGCAGCGAGCAGCCGACGATTTCGCCGCGGGTCACCATCATGCGCTTGCCATCACGGCTGAAGCGGCCAATAGTTACGGCGCGCGTACTGCCGGCGGCCATGTTGACCTGAATCTTCGCGCCCCAACCGGCATAGGTGAAGTGGCCAATATCGTAGGGCATGTCAGGCTGATCGAAACCCTCCAGCTTCAGAGAAGGCACTGCATGGCGAATCTCCAGCACGTCCTCATCGAATCCCTCGGCCGGGCCGTCAAGCAGCGTGGTCATGCCCAGATCCTCCACTGGGCGGCGGTGCGCATGCACCAGCGACGGATTGCCCATGAACACGGATTTCTTGCTCAGATACATCATCACCATTACCGCCATCCAGACGTTGAGATCCTCTTCACAGGCGGTGGGAATTCCGCTGTCTTTGAGCATGGCGTGCGTCAAGCAAGGCGTGCATTTGTTCGCCATCGGCAGCCGCGTGGCACAAAGCTCCTTGCAGGCCGTGGTAAACGCGTTGCAGCCGAGACTTTCCATCATGACCTTTACGGCTTCTTTGTAGCGCAGGTCCGAAGAAATCCATTCTTTGGTAATGTTTGCCTTGCCGGCTCCGGCCATCAGCCGGTCCGCTTCCTCAGAAATCTTCTCTTCGCAGTCGAGGTTCTTCATCACATCAAATACATCCTTGATGCTCCTGCGGGCGCTGCGAATGCCGTACATACGGTTGAGACCGTACAGATCAGGATTGCTGGAATTAACGGAAACAGGGAACTGCTCGCACGCGGTCAGCACAAGAAGTTTTGTGCTGCGAATCGCCTTGCGCACCTGCAGCAGCGAAAGGATTTCGTTGTATTCTTCATAATCGTGGCCGAAATAGAATTCCGTGCCGGTCTCAGAATAGAACGCGCCCAGATCGACCGGTGCCGGACCGTTGTTAATCATCGAAATGGGCTTACCAAGGCGCTCCAGACCGGGCAGACGATAGGAGATGAGGAAAATATCCACTTCATCCAGATCGTCCTTGAGCACATCGAAGCTCTCATCCGGGATATAGAAACTTTCAGTATATTCGATATAGGCGGGTTCGAGCACGTTGGCGCAACCGGCAAGATTCTTCTTCAGCACCTCGACCCAGACGCGCACCTGCTCACGGCCTACGCGCTGCTCATATTCTGGAGACAGTTCCTCCACCGTGCCCACGCGGCAGGGGCCTTCCCAGATAGCGGTATGCACAACGTTGCTGAAAATCGGCTTGACATTGATTTTGACGTCAATCGCTTTTTTCATGTGGAATTCTTTATCCTCCATATATTCCGGATTTCTGTAAAAACATCATATCATTGATACATGGCTTTTGTCTTTGTGGGAATGGTCAGAAACTTTGCGGATTTTGTCCTTCATCTGCAAATTTACGAATTCGCTCCTCCGTCTCCTCCATCCCGCGCAGGCGATTCGCATCGATAATCTCCGCCTCATAGAGCAGTCGGGCAAGCCCCAGCCGTTCTCCGCACAGCGTTTCCAGCGGAATTTCCCGCACAACCAGCGCGATCAGATCAGCCAGTCCCTTGACAAACAACGAGTCGCTCTGGCTTTGCAGCGCGACTCGCTTTTTCTGTTTTTCCAGCAAAATCCACAGTTTTGAATCGCATGACGCAACGCGCGCTTCTTCCGTGCATCGTTCTCGCGTCAGCGCGGGCGTATCCAGCGCCAGATCAGCGAGATAATCAAAGCGATCAAGGTCGTTCTCCAGCGCAAGCAGCGCCGCCACCGGCGCAAATCCCTTCAATTTTTCAGCGTCCATATCGTTTCTCCCATCTCCGCATAATTTCACGCATTGACATCAGCAGCGCGTCGACGTCCTCCTGCGTGTTATAAATTCCAATCGATGCACGCAGCGTCGCGTCCAGCCCCATCCGTTCGTGCGCCACATGCGCGCAGTGCTTACCGCAGCGCAGCGCAATGCCGCGCATTTGCAGCATCTGTGCCAGATCAACCGGATGAATCCGCTCCGAATAAAACGCCACGACCGGCAGCGAGTTCTCCCCTGCCGCAAGCACGCGCACGCCCGGAATTTCGGCGAGTCCGCTGCGAAGCGCGTCCGCAAGCGCGCGCTCATTCCGCCAGCATTCCTCCGGCGTATGGCTTTGCAGATATTCAATCGCCGCCTGCAGGCCGATCGCCTCCGCAACCGGCGGCGTACCCGCCTCCAGCCCCTGTACGCCCTTCGCGCGCACGAAGCCCTTTTCCGTAGCTTCCTCCACCATTCCACCGCCCAAACGGCCGTATCCTTCTTCGGCCCATTCCTTGCGCATCGCCATGACGCCCACACCCAACGGGCCATAGAGCTTGTGCCCGGAAAAGCATAAAAAATCGCAGCCCAGCCCGTTAAAGTTCAGCCTGTCGTGCGGAACCCGCTGGGTTGCGTCCACCACAACCGGAACGCCCCGGCCGCGGAAAAATCGCATCATTTCATCGAGCGGCGCGTTCCAGCCGGTGCTGTTCGCGCCCGCCGTAATCACCGCCGCCACCGTATTTCGGTCGGTCAGCGTTTCCAACCGCGAAATCTCGGGAATCCCCTGTGCATCCAGCGGCAGCACGCGCAGTTCCGCACCCTTTTCGCGGCATGCGGCCGCCCAGGGCAAAAAAGCCGAATTATGCTCCAGCGCCGTCGTGACGACGTTGCAGCCTCGTGCAAGCCGTTTCTTTGCAATCATTGCGCAGGCAATGTTCAGCGCGTCGGTCGCATTCAGGGTGAACGCCGTCTGCTCCGGCCTTGCGCCGATCCACTCTGCCGTGCACGCGCGAGCCGCTTCGTAACTACGCGTTGCATGCTCGGCCAACGCATATCCGCCGCGATGAATATTCGCGTTTTCATATGCGTAAAAATGCGTCATTCGCTCCAGCACGGCTTTCGGCTTCTGCGCAGTGGCCGCGCTGTCGAGATAAACCGGCGCGTCAGCGCCTTCAAAAAACGGGAAGTCCCCACGAATTTGCTCAGGCCTCATTTTGCTTCACCCGCCACAGCGCATGCGCGTAATCATCCGCCGTACGCACATCGTCCAACATTTCCGCCGGCATACGCACGCCAATTCCCTTCTCGATTTCCATCATCAGCAGATTCTTGCGGCTGACCACATAGCTTGTCTGATGGCAATCGACCGTCGCCAGGCGTTCCTCCAGCCGCTCGGTATCAACATCCTTCATCCGCAGCTTTACGCTGTATACGACCAGCCGGTAAAGATCCCGCTCCTTCGTTCCCGCCGGCAGCGACAGCCGCATGCAAATATACTCATACAGCGCGCGCGAAAACGCGTTGAAGTCCGTCGCCGTGCGCATTTTCTCCAGCATTTCCGCCCGTTTCGCAGCAGCCTCCCGTTGTTCCATTGTCGCACTCCATTCCGTATTTTGTTTGAAATTGTTCATAATTTATTATATACTGTAAAAAATGTCAAGCGTGGGAGGTTCGAAAAATGGGCCGTGAACGCGAACGCCAGCGCTATCTGGAAGATATTCCCTATAATTTTTCCATCACGCACGACGTCTCGGATGATGGGCTGTGCGGCGTATTTCACATCCACTACGTGTTCGAACTGCTGCTCATTCTCTCCGACGGCGTGCAGATCGACCTGGATGAGGAGCGCTACTCCGTCCCACGCGATACGGTTATCATGTACAGCCACACAGATCTGCACCGCGCTATTGCGCGCCGGAACCACACGTATGATCGTTATATCCTGTATTTCTGTCCAGAGGAAATCGATATCTTTTCCTCCGAGCAAACGCACCTTCTGGAGTGTTTCTACCATCGTCCCTCGCACGCCTCGCCCATTCTGCCGCTGACGCCCGAACAGAAAACCGTTCTGCTTCCGCTTTTCGAGGCGCTGAATCGCGTGTACAACCAGCCGCAGCCGCTTCCCGGCGACACGCTGCTGGAGCGCACGCTCGTTTGCCAGATTCTGATTTATCTCAACCGCTACTACCGCGCCTATAACAACCTGCCCGAAATGACGGCAGGCGCGGACACGCGCGTCATCTACAAGGTGCTCACCTATATCGCCGAGCACTATACGGAAAAGCTGACGCTTTCCGATTTGGCGCAGCAGGTCTTTCTTTCCAATCACTACCTGTGCCGCCGTTTCAAGCAGGTGGTCGGCATTTCGCCGATGGACTATGTCGCCAACCTGCGCATGACAAAGGCGAAGGAACTGCTCATTCAGGGCATTTCCGTGGAAGAAACCTGCGCCCGCGTCGGCTACGGTAACCTTTCACATTTCAGCCGTCAGTTCCATCAGAAGACGGGCATGAGTCCGCGCCAATATGCTTCCGGCAGAGGCGCAAGAGGAACGATGGGAACAGCGGGCTCCCTGCCCCCACGCCCCCACCAGGGAGCTGAGGTTTCCGCGCCTTCCGGTTTGTGATTTTCCGTTTTATGCGTTGGTCTGTTTTTTCGCTATCCTGTTCAGCACTACGGAAACGGTCTCCTGACTGTCGAGCCAATAGTCCGGTTCAAACCCGGCCGTTTCCTGGATTCCCGCATCGAAAACCTTTTGCGGGCACCAGAGCACAATTCGGGAATTCGGCAAATAATAAATGCACAGATCGCCAAAGCGGCCGATACCGAGAGAGCCGCAGCCATAGAACGTGACCCGAGGCCGCGAAGCGGCCCATGCAATCGCCAGTTCCGCCGACGACGCGACCCTGTCGTTGAGAATCACATGGAGTTCTCCCGGGAACAGATCGCCCCTCGGCGCCGCCGCCTTTGCGGCTTCTTTCAGCCGATAAGGAACGTCTTTGATTTCCCCGGTTTCTTTTGCGTGGACAAGCGTTGACTGCAATTCAAGGATTTTTACCGAATCCGCAGCGCCGCCATACAATCCCGTTAAAAAGCGTTTGGGGAACTCCGAGTTCCCGCCAAGATTATTGGATAAATCCCACACCACATGGCGATATTCTCTGCATTTCTTTCCGGTCCGATACATCCTGTCCATCGCTTCTTCCGAATCTCCGACAAAGCTTGAGCAGGCGATCATCGCAGTATTCCCCTCGTAGCGCTCTTCAAGCAGCGATTCTTCCTTCGCTTCTCCGCTCATGATTTTGTGCAGCGGAAGGATTTCCGCTCTGCCTTCCAGCTGGACGGAAATTTCTTCTATCGGCGTTTTTGAGCGAACGCCCAGCAAATAAACGTCGGTTCCGGTTTCTCCAAGCGTCGGAAACGCGCGGACGGTCTCGTCAAAGGAAACCCGCTTCCCCGAATCCGGTTCGTAATATGCGTCTCCCTTTTTGCAGACGGTCATATCTGAAACATAGGTCTGCAACTTTTTATAGAAGCCCGCTCCATAATCCAGCGTCGACAGGGCCAGATGTCCATCCGAAATAAAGGAAAGCCTTGAGCCTATGCAATCAATCAGCTGATTTGGCGTTATCTCCGCAGCGCTGCGTACCGATTTCGCAATCTGCTCAAAAGCGTTGTCGAACAAAGCCCTGTCGTAATACGAATATCCGCTATATGCATTTTCAAAAACATATCGAACGTACAGAACGTCCGTCAGCGCCTCTTCCGCCGTGATGGTTTTCGGCACGCTTTTATAGACGCTCTGGCCACGATTAAACATCCTTCGGAGCGTCGTCATCGGTTCTTTCGAAGAATAGGTTAAATATTCCAGACAGTTCATATTTCCTCCGCAAGTCCAGGCCGTCGTTTTGTCTGCCCTCATATTATCACACAGCGCAAAGCGGCACAACAAAAACCGCGGCGGTCAGCCGTTATAAAAAAACGCCGCCCGGTTTCCCGAGCGGCGTATTGCATGTCTGGTTTTTCCTGAGGGTGAAGCGCCGATCTGTTTCAGAATCAGAACTTCAGCGGGTTGACCTTGATGCCAGGGCCCATCGTGCTGGACAGGACGACCGACTTGAGGTAGGTGCCCTTCGCAGTAGCGGGCTTGGCCTTGTTGATGGCGTCCATCAACGTGGTCAGGTTCTCCAGCAGCTTGCCGTCTTCAAAAGACTTGCGGCCGATGGGGCAATGGATGATAGCGGTCTTGTCGACGCGGTATTCGACCTTACCGGCTTTGATATCATGGATGGCCTTGGTCACATCCATCGAAACGGTGCCGCTCTTCGGGTTCGGCATGAGGCCCTTCGGGCCGAGCACGCGGCCCAGACGGCCGACGACGCCCATCATGTCAGGCGTAGCAACGCAGGCGTCGAAATCGAACCAGTTTTCCTTCTGGATCTTCTGGACGAATTCTTCCGCGCCAACGTAATCGGCGCCGGCAGCTTCGGCTTCCTTGGCCTTGTCGCCCTTGGCGAACACGAGCACGCGGACGGTCTTACCGGTACCGTTGGGGAGAACCACGGCGCCGCGGACCTGCTGGTCAGCGTGGCGGGGGTCGACGCCCAGACGGACGGAGATTTCGATGGTTTCGTCGAACTTGGCCTTCGCGGTCTGCTTGACGAGCGAGATGGCCTGGTCCGGATCATACTGGGTGAGGCGATCAATCAGCTTCTGGCTGTCAACGTATTTCTTTCCGTGCTTCATGTCTATACCTCCCCTTACTCCTCGACGGTGATGCCCATGGAACGGGCGGTGCCCTTGACCATGCTCATCGCGGCTTCGATGCTGGCCGCGTTGAGGTCAGGCATCTTCATTTCGGCGATCTGACGAACCTGTTCCTTCGTCAGCTGGCCAACCTTTTCCTTGTTCGGCACACCGGAGGCCTTGCTCAGGTTCAGCGCCTTCTTGATGAGGACGGGAGCCGGCGGGGTCTTGGTGATGAACGTGAAGGAACGGTCGGAGTAAACGGTGATTACGACAGGAATGATGAGGCCCGCCTGCTTGGCGGTACGCTCGTTGAATTCCTTGCAGAAACCGGGGATGTTAACGCCATGCTGGCCCAGCGCAGGACCGATCGGCGGCGCGGGGGTCGCCTTTGCGGCCGGCACCTGAAGCTTGATGAACGCAGTAACTTTCTTGGCCATTGTGTCCTCCTATATTTGTGGTTAAGCGGAACGGTTGTTCCACCGGTTCCTCCCACGCCCGCGGACGTGCCGCGGGGTCTCAACGCCCCGGAGGGCTGTTGATGGCGGAGTTGCTTTGTCTGCGAAGATTATTCTTCGCGCTTGATCTGCGAGAACTCCAGTTCCACCGGAGTTTCGCGTCCGAACATGGAAACCGTCACGCGCACCGTCTGGTGCAGGGTGTCGATCTCGTCCACACGCCCGACGAAATCCTCGAGCGGGCCGGACAGAATGCGCACATCCTCGCCGATGGCGATGTCCACGCGCATCGAGCGGCATTCCATGCCCATGGTTTCGACTTCTTCTTCGGACAGCGGGACCGGTTTGGATCCCGGGCCGACGAAGCCGGTCACGCCGCGGGTGTTTCTTACAACGTACCAGGATTCGTCCGTCATGACCATCTGAACGAGGACATATCCGGGGAACACCTTGCGCTGAATCGTGCGGCGCTTGCCGTTTTTGATCTCGACGACCTCTTCCACCGGAACGCGAATCTCTTTGATGAGATCCTGCATGCCGTTGTTCTCGACGGCCTTTTCGAGATTGGCTTTCACCTTGTTTTCATAACCGGAATAGGTATGCGCGACATACCATTGCAGTCCGTTGCTTTCGCCGTGATCCGCCATGCCGTTCCTTTCCCGGTCTTACCGAATGATGAGAGAAATCAGTTCCGACGCGCCCAGGTCGAGGAGACCGATCACAACCGCCATCAGCACCATAAAGATCAGCACAACGCCGGTAGCGTTGATCAGATCCTTACGGCCGGGCCATGTGACCTTTTTCAGTTCGGCCCAAGTTTTCTGGATGGAAGCCCAGAACTTCTTGGGGAGCTGTGCGACCTTGGCAAAAAAGCCGTTCTTCACAGGCTTTTTCTCGCCCTTCGCAGGGAGCTTGTTTGCTTCATTGGCCATTGTTTCACATCCTTTGCCGTTGGGAGGAAGCGATCAGCGGGTTTCCTTATGGGCCGTGTGCTTCTTGCAGAACGGGCAGTACTTATTGAGCTCGATGCGGTCGGGGTTGGTCTTCTTGTTCTTGGACGTGGTATAATTGCGCTGCTTGCATTCCGGGCAAGCGAGAGTGATTTTCACGCGGGCGCCGACAGCCATGTCAACTACCTCCATTTCTTATTTAATCAGGAAATGACAGACAAATAAAAGCCTGTCTCCAAACATGCCCATATAATTTAGCATGCCGCAACCGATCTGTCAACAGCTTTTTGTTGATTCCTCTGGGTTTTCCGCACTTTTTGCTGAAGTTTTGCTTCTACTGTTTTTAGGGTCGCAGGGCGGCCCTCAGGCCGTCAAAAAACTACCGTTTTTTGACGGAGGAGACCCGCCTTCTGAAATTCTGCGGAATTTCCAGGCGAAGGCGGGACGGGGAATGCATTTTCAACCGCAAATCAAAGATTTGCTCCTTTGAAAATGCCATTTTTGCCGCACATGTCGCCAAAAATGATTGAAAATGAGAGGGCTACTGCCCTGAAAAAACGCCTTCGCCGCGCCCGTTGACTGCGCGGCGGGTTTCGACTATACTGTTGCACGGAACAATGATTCTACCCGGAGGTACAATTTCAATGAAAGCGAAAGCGCTTTTTCTTGACTGCGGCGGCGTAATGGTCTGTCCCCCGACGGGCGATTGGACGCTGACGAACAAAATGCTGCCCGTCCTGGGCGCGGACTTCTTCGAAAAGCATCTTGAGGAATATCGCCGGGCGCGCAAGTGCGCCGACCAGTATATCCCGGACGGCTATCTGATGGACGACGAACTGCCGGAATGCGCCATGATGGAACGCTTCTACCGCCTCACGTTCGCCGCGATGGGCCGTCATTTTTCCGATGAAGAATACGCGTTCCTCGTCGAGTGCCAGCGCAGCGTTACAAAATACCGTTTCTTCGACGATGTAAAGCCCTTCCTCGCCGCCTGGCAGGGCAAAATCAGGCTGGGCGTCATCTCCGACGCGCCGCCGTCCACGCGCCGCATCCTGCGCGAGGAAGGCGTCGCGCAATATATGGACGGCATGACGTTCTCCTCTGAGCTGGGCACGCTCAAGCCCGACCCGCGCATGTACCGGCACATGCTGGAAATGATCGGCGTCGCGCCGGAGGACGCCGTGTTCGTCGACGATATGCCCCGCAACCTCTTTGGCGCGCAGGCCGTCGGCATGCAGGCCGTGCAGATGATCCGCCCCATGCCTGCCGCCTACCCCATGGACGCGCAGTGGGACGGCCCTGCGGCGCACGATTTCGCGGAGCTGGGCAGGCTGCTGGAGCTGTGATTTTTCGCCGCGCGCCGCGCGGCTGAAACCGCCTCCGTCCCCTCTGAAACAATCCGGGAGCGCGAAGATGAAACCGAAAATCCTGCTTCTTTCCACCGGCGGCACCATCGCCGCTGTGCCCACGGCCAACGGTTTGCAGCCCGGCCAGACGGGCGCGCACCTGCTTTCCATGCTCGGCCGCCTTCCCTACGACGTGACCGTGCAGGACATCCTCCAGCTGGACTCCACCAACATCCAGCCCGAGGAGTGGCAGTTCATTGCCGAGCGCGTGTATACGCTGCGCAAAGGCTATGCGGGCGTGGTCGTCACGCACGGCACTGACACCATGGCCTACACCGCCTCGATGCTCACGTTCATGCTTTCCGGGCTCGACGTGCCGGTTGTGCTGACGGGCAGCCAGCTGCCCATCTCCAACCCGCTCAGCGACGCGCCGTATAACCTGCGCTGCGCGCTGGAGATGGCTGTTTCGGGCGTGCCGGGCGTTTTCATCGCGTTCGACCGCAAGGTTCTGCTGGGCTGCCGCAGCGTGAAGGTGCGCACGACGGGATTCAACGCGTTCGAAAGCGTAAAGGCGCCCGTCGTCGCGGAGGTCAACTCCGACGGCCTGTGCTTCACCGACCCGCTGCCGCCGCGCCCCGCCGGCCCGTGCGTGCTCAAAAAAGAGCTCGACAGCCGTGTGGTGCTTATCAAGCTCATTCCGGGCATGGATCCGGGGCTGTTCCGCGCGCTGGAATCGATGGGCTGCCGCGGCGTCGTCATCGAAGCGTTCGGCTCGGGCGGACTGAATTTCCTGCGGCGCGATCTGATCTCCGCGCTGGGCGATCTGGTTCGCCGGCAGATTCCCGTCGTGGTATGCAGCCAATGCCTTTACGAGCGCAGCGACCTGACCAAATACGAAGTCGGCCGCCGCGCGCTGGCGGAGGGCGTCATTCCCGGCGAGGACATGACGAGCGAGTGCGCCGCGACAAAGCTGATGTGGGCGCTCGGCCAAGGAATGGCGACGGCAGAAATCGCCGAGTTTTTCCAGACGAACGTCGCCGGAGAGGTCACGCTCCGTTAGTTCTCCGCTTGACTTCGCGCCCGAGGTTATGTTACTATAGCCATATGAGCTTTTTGCGTTTCCGTATCAAACGCGAAAAGCTCTCTTTTTGGGGAGGTTTTTTCTGATGAAGAAGCGCGTTTTCTATACCGAAGCCGCCTATCTGATCGGCGAAGCCGCCATCGCGCTGGCCACCGCCATGATGGCTTCCGCGGGGTTCGGCGTTTCGATGGTCGTCGCGCCCGCGTATCTTGTACACCTGAAGCTGTCTCAGACGCTGCCGTGGTTCACGTTCGGCTGCGCGGAGCTGGCGCTGCAGGTCGTTCTCGTCGCCGCGACGATGCTCTTCCTGGGCCGGTTCCGGCTGTCGCTGCTGTTCTCGTTCGCAACGGCGTTCCTCTACAGCGCCATGCTGGACGGCTTTTCCGCGCTGATCGCGCTGCTCCCCGCGCCGGGCCTTGCGGGACGCCTGCTCGTCTACGGCGGGGGCATCGTCATCTGCTCGTTCGGCGTTTCCTGCATGTTCCATACGTATATTTCGCCTGCGGCGTATGAGATGTTCGTCAAGGAGGTTTCAGGCCGCTTCGGCCGCGACCTCAACCGCTTCAAGCTGGGCTACGATCTGGCCAGCTGCGCGGCTGCGATTGCGATGTCGTTCGCGTTTTTCGGCTTCGGAAAATTCGAAGGCGTGAAGGTGGGCACGGTGCTGTGCGCGTTCGTCAACGGGCCGCTGATCGCGCTGTTTTCCCGCCTGCTTGAAAGCCGTTTCGAGTTCCGCGACAGGCTAAAGCTGCGCAGCCGCTTCGAATAGCCGCGCGCCGGATTCTTTCAGCGCGGAGCGCTGAAAAAACCTTCCCGCCGCAGAATGCAAAAAAGCCGCAAAAACCGGCGCGGAATTCCCCTTTGACTTTTCGGCGGACTATGATACACTGTTGCTTGCGAAAGCAGAACCAACCGGAGGTTTGAAACGCATGAAATACGACGTCAGCATTGTCGGCGCCGGCCCTGGCGGCATCTTTACGGCCTACGAGCTGAAAACGCGCAGACCGGAACTGAAGATCGCCGTTTTCGAAACGGGTCATTCGCTTGAAAAGCGCCATTGCCCCATCGACGGTGAAAAGATCAAATCCTGCATCGGCTGCAAGACCTGCTCCATTATGAGCGGCTTCGGCGGCGCGGGCGCTTTTTCCGACGGCAAATACAACATCACCAACGATTTCGGCGGCACGCTGTATGAATACGTCGGCAAGAAGCAGGCGCTCGACCTGATGCATTATGTCGACGAAATCAACATGAAATACGGCGGCGAGGGCACGAAGCTCTACTCCACCGCCGGAACGCAGTTCAAAAAAATCTGCATCCAGAACAAGCTGAACCTGCTCGACGCTTCCGTGCGCCATCTGGGCACGGACATCAATTACGTCGTGCTGGAGAATATCTATAATTTCCTGCGCGATCAGGTCGATTTCCATTTCGACACGCCCGTCCGTTCCATCCGCGCGCTGGAAAGCGGCTACCGCATCTGCTGCGACGGCGCGGAATACGACTGCGATCAGTGCGTGGTGTCCGTCGGCCGCAGCGGCAGCAAATGGATGGAAACCGTCTGCCGCGAGCTGCACATCGGCACCAAGTCCAACCGCGTCGATATCGGCGTGCGCGTGGAGCTGCCCGCCGTGGTCTTCTCCGACCTGACCGACGAGCTGTATGAAAGCAAGATCGTTTACCGCACCGAGAAGTTCGAGGACAACGTCCGCACGTTCTGCATGAACCCCTACGGCATCGTCGTCAACGAAAACACCAACGGCATCGTCACCGTCAACGGCCACAGCTATGAGGATAAATCGAAGCAGACCCAGAACACCAACTTCGCTCTGCTGGTGAGCAAGCATTTTTCCGAGCCGTTCAAGGATTCCAACGGCTACGGCGAAAGTATCGCCCGCCTGTCGAACATGCTGGGCGGCGGCGTGATCGTGCAGCGCTTCGGCGACCTCGTTCGCGGCCGCCGCAGCACCGTCAAGCGCGTGGAGGAAGGCCTTGTCACGCCGACGCTCGCCGCAACCCCCGGCGATCTGAGCCTGGTGCTGCCCAAGCGCATCCTCGACGGCATCATCGAAATGATCTACGCCCTCGACCGCATCGCCCCCGGCACCGCCAACGACGATACGCTGTTGTACGGCGTGGAGGTCAAGTTCTATAACATGGAAGTGGAAGTGGACGAGCACCTCGAAAGCCGCTATCCCGGCCTGTATATCATCGGCGACGGAAGCGGCATTACGCATTCGCTTTCGCATGCTTCGGCCAGCGGCGTTTACGTCGCAAGACGAATCGCCGAAAAAGAATAAGCGCAAAAACGCGCGCCCCTCTCCCGAGAGAGGGGCGCGCGTTTGTCAGGGAATTTTCAGAGACGCCCTATGTGAAAAATTCTTCGGGCCCGCCGCGCATGCCGCCGGGCCCGGTTTCTGTTTTCAGGAGCGAGCGGAACCTCCCCGCGCTCCTCCGTCACCGCTCCGCCGAGCGGTCCGTATACGTCGTGTGCAGCAGCTCGTGGCTTCTGTGTCCGAGCGGCGCGCCAAGGAATTCATTGTAAATCTGTTTGATTTCCGGGTTGCGGAAGCTCTCGCGCAGCGGCTTGCGCTCATCCTCATGCAGGATGCCTGCGGCGCGCTTCTGCCATTTGTCGAGCTTATAATTGCGCGGCTGGCCGCCGCCGGTCACGCAGCCGCCCGGGCAGCCCATCACTTCAATGAAATGATAGTCCGCCTTTCCGCCCGCCACCTCGTCCATCAGAATTCCCGCGCCCTCAAAGCCGCTCGTCACGGCAACCTTCGCGGTGAATCCTTCCAGGAAGCCGTATTCCGGCAATACGTTTTCAAATTTCAGCTCCGCCTTTTTGATCATCGCGCTGCCCTCGATAGGCGCGACGTGCAGCTTCTCAAACGGCAGCGGCCGCCCGGTCGCCAGCTCGTACACCGTGCGCAGCGCGGCCTCCATCACGCCGCCGGTCATGCCGAAAATATCCGCCGCGCCGGTGCCGTTGCCCATGGGCGAATCGTATTCGCCGTCGGGCAGTTCGGCGAAATCAATGCCCGCCTCGCGGATCATCTTCGCCAGTTCGCGTACCGTCAGCACCGCATCCACATTGGGCTGGCCGTTGTTCTGCATTTCAGGCCGCGTAATTTCGAACTTCTTCGCCGTACACGGCATAATGGATACGACGAAAATATCCTCCGGCTTCACGCCGATCTTTTCGGCATAGTAGCTCTTGATAATCGCGCCCTCCATCATGTGCGGGCTTTTGCACGTGGACAGGTTCGGAATCTGTCCCGCATAGCGGTGCTCAAGGAACTTGACCCAGCCCGGCGAGCAGCTGGTGATCATCGGCAGCACAGCCTTGCCGCCCGTCAGCGCCGCCCTGGCGCGCTCGAGGAATTCGCTGCCCTCCTCCATGATCGTCAGATCGGCCGCGAAATTCGTGTCGAACACGTCGTCGAATTCCAGCTGGCGCAGCGCCGTGGCCAGTTTGCCCGTTACCGGTTCTCCCGCAGGCAGGCCGAACTCCTCGCCGATGCTCACACGCACTGCCGGAGCCGTCTGCACCACTACGCGCTTATGCGGATTGCCAAGCGCATCCCACACTTTGTCAATGCTGCTCGTTTCGCTCAGCGCGTTCACCGGGCAGACGATCGTACACTGTCCGCAGTTGGTGCAGTCGACCTGCCCCATGGTTTTGCCCAGCGCCGGTCCGATGACGGTTTTGAAGCCCCGGTTCTGTGCGTTCAACACGCCGATTTTCTGAATATCGTTGCAGACCGTCACGCAGCGGCGGCAGAGAATGCATTTGGATGTGTCACGCGTGATCGACGGCCCGACGTCGAGAATCGCCGCGCTTTTTTCGCCCTTGAAGCGAGCGCGCTCGATCCCCTGTTCAGCCGCCAGCTTCTGCAGTTCGCACTGGTTGTTGCGCGCGCAGCTGAGACAGTCCTGCGGATGATCGGACAGAATCAGCTCGATGTTCATCTTGCGGGCGCGGCGCACGCGCGCGGAGTTGGTGCGGATAACCATGCCTTCCTTCACCGGCACCATGCAGCTGGCGGCCAGCGTGCGGAAGCCCTGCACTTCCACCATGCACACGCGGCACGCGCCGTACTGGTGAATCCCCTCCAGATAGCAGAGGCTGGGGATATAAATCCCGTTCGCTTTGGCAGCCTGCAAAATGGTCTGCCCTTCGAGCGCCTCGCAGGGCTTACCGTTGATGGTGATATGTAAAACCTGTGCCATATTGAACCTCCCGCTTTGTTTTCGGTGCGCTGACGCGCACGGTTTCGAGCGTCACTCGCCGCTGTATTTCTCAATCGCCCCGAACTTGCAGTTGGATGCGCACGCGCCGCACGAAACGCACTTTGCCGGATCGATTCTGTGCGGCCTGCGCACCTCGCCCGCAATGGCGTCGGCCGGGCAGTTGCGCTTGCACAGCGTGCAGCCGCGGCATTTATCCGCATCGATGCGGTATTTCACCATCGCCGCGCAGACGAACGCCTCGCATTTATGGCGCTGGATATGATCGATATACTCCTGCCGGAAGTATTTCAGCGTGGAAAGCACGGGGTTCGGAGCCGTCTGCCC
>SFFS01000030.1 GCA_004557805.1 Clostridiales bacterium
TCGCTGGCGGTCAGGTCTTCCAGATCGCCGATGTCCTGCATCGTACCGCGTCCGCCGGTGATGCGGTGCAGAATTTCCAGCATCCGCTTGGTTCCGATGCGGCAGGGAACGCATTTTCCGCACGATTCATCCTGGATAAAATCGAGGAAGAACCGCGCCGTATCGACCATGCAGGTGTTCTGGCTCATCACAATCGCGCCGCCGGAGCCCATAATCGCGCCCAGCGCGGTCAGCGCTTCGTAGGTGACCGGCGTATCGAGATGATCGGCCGTGATGCATCCGCCCGAAGGGCCGCCCAGCTGCACGGCCTTGAAGCGCAGCCCGCCGGGCAGACCGCCGCCCACCTTGAAAATCAGATCGCGCAGCGAACAGCCCATCGGCACCTCTGCAATGCCCGTATTGACAATATCGCCCGCCAGTGCGAACACCTTCGTGCCCTTGGAGCGGCCTTCGCCGTAGGATGCGAACCACTCCGCGCCGCGGTTTATGATCTCCGGCACGTTGACCAGCGTCTCGACGTTGTTGATGATCGTCGGGCATCCGAACAGCCCCTTTTCAAACGGGAACGGCGGCTTCTGCGCAGGCTCGCCGCGCTTGCCCTCGACCGAATGCATCAGCGCCGTCTCTTCGCCGCAGACAAACGCGCCCGCGCCGATGCGCACCTCCAGATCGAACCGGAAGTCGCTGCCGAGGATATTCTCTCCCAGCATGGCCGCTTCGCGGCACTGATCGATCGCCGCGTTGAGCCGCTCCACCGCAATGGGATATTCCGCGCGGACGTACACGTACCCCTTGCTCGCGCCGATGGCGTAGCCCGCGATCATCATGCCCTCGATCAGTCCGAACGGGTCGCTCTCGAGCACGGAACGATCCATAAACGCTCCGGGATCGCCCTCGTCCGCGTTGCATACGATATATTTCTGCTCCGCCTGCTGCTTGAAGCCCGCTTCCCATTTCACGCCCGTGGGGAAGCCCGCGCCGCCGCGCCCGCGAAGGCCGGAGGCCTTCATTTCTTCCACAACGTCCGCCCGCTCCATGCCCAGCGCCTTCGCAATGGCCGTAAAGCCGCCGTTCGCAATATAGCTTTCCATGGATGCGAAATCGACCACGCCGCAGTTGCGCAGCGCAATTTTGACCTGATTGGCGAAGAAGGGGATATCCTTCATCGCAGGAATGTGTTTCCCCGTTTCCGGATCGCGGTAGGTATATTCCTCCACGATCTGGCCGCCGATGACGTGCCGGTCGATGATCTCGCGCGCCTTTTCGGGCGTGACGTGAATATAGAACGTCCCCTCCGGCTCGACGATCATCACCGGGCCGAGCGAGCACAGGCCCATGCAGCCGGTAAACGTCGCGCCGCAGGTTTTGGTCAGGTTCTTTTCTTTCAGATATTCCGCCGCCGCGTCGCGCGTGGCGATGCATCCGGACGACACGCACGCGCCGCCGCCGCAGGTATAGATATGATGCGAAAATCCCGCTTTCGCGTCGTTATACGCTTTCGCGATGGACTGAAGATCTCCGGCGGAAGTAATTTTCGTCATTTTCATTCACCTCTCAGTCCTTGTAGCCGTCCAGAATGGCCTGCATGCCGGAAGGCTCGCACTTCTGATATACGGTATCGTCGATCATGATGACGGGGGCCAGCCCGCACGCACCCAGGCAGCGCGCAATAAGAATGGAAAACCGGCCGTCCGGCGTGGTTTCGCCCACGCTCACGCCCAGCAATTCTTCCAGCTTTTCCACAATCAGCTTTCCGCCCTTGACGTAGCACGCCGTACCCAGGCAGATCTTGATTTCATGCCGTGCGCGCGGCGTAGTGGAAAAGAATGAATAGAACGATACTACGCTGCTGACGTAGCTCGGCGAAAAGCCCAGCTCTTCCGCCACCAGCCGCTGCACCTCTTCGGGCAGATAGCCGTAAATCTCCTGCGACAGATGCAGCACCGCGATCAGACAGCCCTGTTTGTCCTTGTAGGTTTCGATCACCTTGCGGACGGCCTCGAGCTTCTGGTTCGAAGCGGCTGCGTTGGTCAATCCGTTGCTCATACGATTTCCCTCCATCCCTGAAATTTGTAACGCCAGCGAATTCCTGTTTGTTCACGCTATCCATGTGATAAATATATCAACGAACGATCATGAACAAAATTAACTTGTAAAAATAATACCATTTAAGTCAGTTTCGTGCAATACTTTTTGGCGTTTCTTTTAAACGTTGAAGTAATCACGTGATAAAAGCCTCAAACTTTTCTGTGCGTGAGCATGTTAACGTTTGCAAAAAAACTATACGTTTTCACAAAAAAGTAACATTCCCACCGATTGCGCAACCGCCCCTTCATGTGTTATAATAGGCTATCGTCGGATAGTTCCGGCTTAATTTATTATGAAAGGTCTTGTCTCTATGACTCGCTTGTATAACAGGCGCCAGCGCGTTTCCGACGCCATGACGCGCCGCCTTCCCGCCTACTATCGTCATCTGCGCCTGTTGGAAAAGCGCGGCGTACAGTATATTTCCTCCCGCACCCTCGGCGAGGAAATGGGGCTGACCGATTCGCAGATCCGCCAGGATCTCAGCTCCTTCGGCGGTTTCGGCCGTCAGGGACGCGGGTATCAGGTTTCCGCGCTGCGCCAGACGATCGAATCCATTCTCGGCCTCGATCAGGGGCATCATGTCGTAATCATCGGCGCCGGGCGCCTCGGCACGGCCATCGCGGCCTTCCGCGGCTTCTCCAACGTCGGCTTTACCATCGCCGCCATGTTCGACGCCAATCCCGCCGTGTGCGGCACGACGATCGAAGAAATCCCGGTGCTCCCCATTGATGAAATGGAAGCCTGGTCGAAGGAACATCCGTTCCAGATCGCCGTTATCGCGGTGCCGAAGAATGCCGCGCAGAGCGCGGTGGACGCGGCGTGCGCGTGCGGCGTGCGCGGCGTGCTGAACTTCGCCGAAACCGACATCTCCGTGCCGGAGGGCGTACTGCTGCGCAGCGTACACCTTTCCGACAGCCTCATGGCGCTTTCTTTCCGTATGCACGAGGAGGAAATCATCTCCGGGCAGAAGGACGACTGGCTTTGATCCCAAAAGGCGCGCAGCGCCATAAAAAACACGGTTTCCGGATCCCTGCACCCGCCTTTTCCATGCCATTTTTCGGCATTTGATTGACGGATGCAGGGGTTTTGTGATACGATATGCTTTGGAACTGAATCCATACCGGTCTGGAGGGTATAACAAATGTCGGGACATTCCAAATGGGCTAATATCAAGCATAAAAAAGGCAAGGCCGACGCCGCGCGCGGAAAGATTTACACCAAAATCGGCCGCGAAATTGCAATCGCTGTCAAGGAGGGCGGTTCCAACCCCGATTCCAACAGCAAGCTGCGCGACGTAATCGCCAAGGCGAAAGCCAACAATATGCCCAACGATAACATCAGCCGCTCCATCAAAAAGGCTGCCGGCGAAATGGGCAACATCAACTACGAAGAAATCACCTATGAAGGCTATTCCGCAGGCGGCTTGGCCATCATGGTCGAGTGCGTCACGGATAACCGCAACCGTACTGCGTCCGATATCCGCCACTATTTCGACAAGTTCGGCGGCAATCTCGGCGCGACCGGTTCCGTCGGCTGGATGTTCGACCGCAAGGGTCTGATCGTCGTCGACCGCAAGCCCGGCATGGACGAGGATGAGATGATGATGCTCGCGCTCGACTGCGGCGCGTCGGACATGCAGGCCAACGAGGATTCCTTCGAGGTCTACACCGAGGTTTCGGATTTCTCCTCCGTGCGCGAAGGGCTCGAAAAGGCCGGCTGCACGTTCCTCTCCGCGGAGCTGACCCGCATCCCGCAGAACACCACCGCCATCACCGATCCCGAAACGCTGGAGAAAATCAACAAACTCCTCGACGCTCTGGACGACATGGACGACGTGCAGAACGTCTATCATAACGGCGAACTGCCTGAGGAGGAAGAAGAAGACGACTAACAGGGCGCTCAACGCGCCGGAAAAGGAGACATGCATGGTTAAAAAAGTGCTTGTGCTTTTGCTCGCGCTGCTGATGATCGGTTCCTGTGCGAACGCTGAAATCAGTAATCGCGACCTGCAGATGAACAGCGGCATCGCCGCCGTCAGTTCGCAGGACACCTATTTCTTCTGCCCGATGGAAGAGGGCGTGACCGGCCATTGGGGTCTGTATGCGGTGAGCAGCTGCCAGAACGGCCCGATCATCGAGATTTCCAACGGCTATCCGGCCCGTCTGGTCTACGCCAACAAGACCTCCGTTTACTTCCTGGCGTATAACGATTCCATCCGCTCCACCCACGATCTGTACCGCGTGGACATTTCCGACGGCTCCGCCAAGAAAATGCTCAGCGATGTAAAGACCTGCTTTGTGGGCGACGGCAACAACTTCTTCTATACCACCAAGGATGCGCCCTGCCTGCTGATGAGCTACGACCTGACCAAGGAAGAGAGCAAAAAGGTCAAGGACATGAGCTCCAGCAACAAGACCATCTACGACGCCGGCACCTTCAGCGGCAGCACCTATTTCCTCACACAGACCGAGTCCGGCACGGAGAACGGCTACGTCCTCAACAAGAACGGAAAGGCCAACAACCTTGACGCTCCGTCCCCCACGCTCGCCACGGGCATGCTCTACGAGGGCTACCGCATCTACTCCACCTCCTCGGTGGGCAACAACGTCTATTCCGTCAAGCTCGGCCAGAAAAAGGCCACACAGCTGGGCAAGGAATACGGCATGACGCTGACCACGCCGCGCTTCGGCGCCGCGTTCTACTGCTACGACGGCAACAACCATTCGATCGTGCGCGTGCCGATCGACGGCTCTGCCGAAACGAAGCAGGCGCTTGACGGCAAGGCGCTCAGCCGCTTCATCATCGGCGGCTACGGCGACGAAGTGCTCCTTCTGAGCGACGGCGGCGTTTACGCCTTCGACGGCAATCTGTCCGGCAAGACGCGCCTGTTCGATTTCGACCTGGGTACCGCCAACCAGATCTGGTGCAATCTCACCCAGTCGCATGATAACAACTACGTGCTCGTCTACGGCTACGGCCAGCGCACCTTCACTTATTCCTCCACGATGATGCCCACCAGCGTCTACGTGTTCAACCGTGCGACCGGCGAAAAGGTCTTCGGCTATCCGGAATATGAAGAAGCGCTGACGCTCGAACAGCTGATCGAAGAAAACGGCGGCTCGTTCGGCGGCGACACGACGGAACCGACTGAAGGCGAAGAAGCGGACGACTGGTTCGTGTTCTAATCGTAAATCAGCATAACCAAGCGCCCAAACCTTTCGGTTTGGGCGCTTTTCATAGGGTATATCTGAAAAAAAGGAACGACGGCACGAGCGGTTTTTCGCCAGCTCAAGAAGGAAAGCCGAAGGGTTTACGGAACTAACTCAACAGCAACGCCGTACAACTCGCATCAAGGAGGCCGAGATAAATTTGCGCCGGATACAGATTACCGGTTCTGCAGGCACTGCTTAGAATCCATCAGCAGCCCTTTCCGACACAGAAACGGCAGAAAAGACGCCGAGTTGGAGTCTCAGGAAATTTTTCGATACGCCTGCGTGCGCTTTCAGGTACGCTTTCATTATGGAGGAAGCAGATGATCCTATACTTTTCCGCAACCGGGAACTGCAAATATGTGGCGGCGCGTCTCGCGCAGGCCTTTGACCAGCGAACGCTGTCCATTGTCGAGTGTATCCGCGAAAGCAACTATGCCTTTGAAGATTCAACCCTCGGCATCATCTCGCCCACCTATCATTGGGGCCTGCCGAGCATCATGAAGGAATTTCTGGAAAAGTCCTCCTTCGCAGCGGAGTATCTGTATTTTATCTCTACCTACGGAACCACCCCCGGAGCCTCCGGTGCCATAGCGCAAAAGGCCGTTCACGGCCGAAAAATCGACGCCTTTTATTCCGTCCGGATGGCGGATACGTGGACGCCGACCTTCGATCTTTCCACGCCGGAAAAAATTGCGGCGTTTACCGCTGCGACGGAAATGCAAATCGACGGCATAATTCGCGGTGTTAACGAGCGCCGCGCAAACGCACGAATGTTCCCGCGTCTGCCTGCGTTCCTCGCGGAACTGACCGCGCAGCCGATATATAACGTCTGCGCCAGAAAAACCGCTCATCTCCATGTTGAGCAGGATCGCTGCACCGGCTGCGGCCTGTGCGCAAAAAAGTGCCCGGTACAGGCGATCTCTATGCAGAACGGACGGCCCGTATGGATTCGAAAGAAGTGCGCGATGTGCCTGGGCTGCCTGCATCGCTGCCCCAGGTTTGCCATACAGTACGGAAAACGCACGCAAGCGCACGGCCAGTACACAAACCCGAATGTGAAGCTGTAATCCGGAATTCAGCGTTCCGGTCATTCCCCGCGCCCACGCCGCATATTTTCATCGGGGTGATGCGGCGTGATTGAAACGAAACTCTCCCGCAAACGGCGCAGAAAGCGGTTCCCGCTGCGGTTTCTTCTGGCCGTGCTGATTCCGGCGGCGCTGTTCTTCTGGGCCGACGCAAACCTGCGGCCCGTCATTCTCACGATGGCCGAGGCACAGGCGCGCGTCATGGCGGTGCAGGCCATGAACGACGCGGTCTTCGACGTGATGCGCTCCGACGGCCTGTACGACGATCTGATGACCGTTATCCTTGATGACAGCGGCCGCGTATCGGTTATGCGCGCCGATACGGCGAAGATGAACGAACTGGCCACCACTTCGGCGCTGCGCGTACAGCAAAATCTGAGCGAAATCGCCGAGGCCGGAATCTCCATCCCGCTCGGCGCGGCGCTGGGCGGCCAGCTTTTTGCGGGCAGCGGCCCGCGCATCACAGTGCGAATCGTCCCGGTCGGCGCGGTTTCCACCGAATTCAAGAGCGAGTTTTCCGCCGCCGGAATCAACCAGACGCGCCATCGAATCTTTCTGCGCATCGACACGACCGTGCAAATGGTCATTCCGACGGGCACGCAAACGGCGCATGTTTCAGCGCATGTGCCGGTGGCCGAAAGCATCATCGTCGGCGAGGTGCCGGATTCGTTCGTCGACGTCGCCAACGAAGAGGATATGCTTAACCTGCTCGATTGACAAATCGTTTTATTTTGGCGGCGAATGCGCCGCCTTTTTTGCATCCGCAGCCGTTCTTCTCTCCCGAAACGTCGCGATAAACCGAAAGTTCAGAGACAGAGGCGCTTGCAATGCTTGCAAAATGCCCGCAGCGTTTTCCGTGCAGACCGTACTTTTATTTCCGGGTATTGGAAAGGCCGCACGGCTCCCTGCAAATTTTCTGTTCCAGTTGGCAGGGAAAACCGGAATACGTCTTGCAGCTGAAATGAATCGAAGAAATAGGGCGTTTCCAGAAACCGCGTCCAAGCTGCATATATAGGCGTTTTTATCGGTTGGGATCAGCCCTATTGGCGGGCATTCTGCCTGCGGTCGTTATTGCCACCGGCGCCGGCGCGCCGATCCGTAAGCGAATCGCAAACCACGTTCATCCTCCGCAAGTGCCTATTAAAAGGCTTTGGCGCACTGCCCAGGAGCGTTAGGCGTTATTCTCCTGCGTCTCGGCTATCTGCATGATGCGCCAGCATCCTGGCGGTTTTCTCCGTGAGCGAACCGCATGCTCTTGTCCGACCTGCCGCAGGAACCGAACCGCTTCTGTGCCCCCCTGCCTGTGGACCGGAATACCCGTTCAGAAGCCGCGCTGAGATCACTTCGTCTCTGCGCCCCCTCAGAACGTCGCCCACAGGCTTAAAAGCCATGCGCAAATCCTCCGTATTCCTCATCTCATGCAAAAGATTTTACTGCCTTGCGGACGTTCGACCGTCTCCGCCGCTTCCTTGTCCCACCGGCACAGTCGCCGCGCGAACTTGCACACGCTGCGGACATGAAAAAAGGGCGGCCCAGCCGCCCTGATTTTCCAAATCCTGATATTTACGCATCCGGTTCGAGAAGGCCGAGGTTGCCGTCCTTGCGCTGATAGAGCACGCACACCTTTTCCGTATCGGCGTTGACGAACACGAAGAACGTGTGGCCCAGCATTTCCATCTGGTCGGTCGCATCCTCGATCGTCATCGGCTTCACCGGATAGTTCTTCGTGCGCACGATGCGCGGGTTGTCCTCGTCCGGTTCGAACTCCTCATAGAACTCCGGAACTTCCTCCGCAAACGCGTTCTCGCGCAGCCGCTTCTCCAGGCGCGTGCGATGGCGGCGAATCTGCCGTTCAATTTTAATCAGCGCGTTATCGATCGACTGATACATATCGTTGGTGCATTCTTCCGCGCGCAGGATACCGCCCTTGAAGGGGATGGTGATTTCAGCAATGCGGCGCTTGCCCTCGGCAGACAGGCGAACCTGGACTTCCGTATCCGGGTCAAAATAGCGGCCCAGTTTATTGATCTTCCGCTCAATGCGCTCCCACAGCGCCGGGAACACCGAAAAATCCTTGGAACTCATGCGAATATTCATAAACTGTACCTCCTTGAATAGGATTGGTATTTTACTACCGTATTGACTATTTTCGACGTTGCCGTCAAAATATCCTTCTTGAAATTATGTCTATTTTGCAAACATTTTTCAATTTAAAAGCCGCGGTTCTTCGCCGCGGCCCTTTCGCTTCGTTATGTTTGGGTTATAATTCCGCAGCAGCCGCCTCATCGAGCAGCACGGTGCAGTTCGGATGATACTGCAGAATGCTCGCCGGAACCTGCGGCGTAACGGGCCCCTTGAGCGCCCTGGCGGTGATTTCAGCTTTGTCCGCGCCGTAAATCACCAGCACCACGCCGCGCGCGCGCATGATCGTCCCGATGCCCATCGAAATCGCCCTGCGCGGCACCTCGTCGGCGCTGGCAAAGAAACGCTTGTTCGCCTCGATCGTCATCGGGGTCAGCGCGACGCAGTGCGTCGCCTTCGGGAACTCGCCGCACGGCTCGTTAAAGCCGATATGCCCGTCGTGACCGATACCGAGGAACTGCAGATCAATCCCGCCGGCCGCTTCAATCGCGGCTTCATATTCGGCGCATTCGCGGTCGATATCCGCCGCAAGGCCGTTGGGCAGGCGGTAATTCTCCGCGGGAATATTCACTTTTGAAAACAGGTTGGTATACATGAAATTGAAATAGCTCTGTTCATGTTCGCGCGCCATGCCGACATATTCGTCGAGGTTAAAGGTATGCACGCGGCTGAAATCGAGCGCGCCCTGCGCGTAAAGATCAGCCAGCGCCGCATACGTCCTGAGCGGAGTCGAACCGGTAGCGAAGCCCAGCACGCTGTCCGGCTTTTTCAGAATCTGCGCGGCAAACAGCGCCGCCGCCGCTTTGCCCTGCGCCTCCAGGTCGCGGTAGACATGAATCTTCATCAGGCAAAACCTCCTTCGTGGTCTGCCGTTATTATAGCACAAATCGCCGCATAGTGCAAAGCGGGAGACGGCCGTCCTTCCGTGCGCTCACGCACGAAAAGGCTTATTGGCCCATCGCCTTTTCCAACAGGTATTTGCCCCAGGAGAGCAGCTCGCGGCAATGGTTTTTCATCCAATACTCCGGCCTGCACGGGCTGACCACGCCGTCCGCGTCAAGCCCCGTATCCCGCGCCATGGCCAGCGCGCGCGGCAGATGATAGTCGCTCGTCACCACCGTGACGCTCGTTTCCGGCGCAAGCAGCGCCGCCGCGTTTTCGAGGTTCTGCCGCGTGTTGCGCGAATCCATCTCGGCCAGCACGTCGTCCGCCGGCACGCCGCGCTCCAGCAGCCAGTCGCGCATCACATCTCCCTCTGGACGCGGTTCGTCGCTCCCCTGCGCCCCGCACACGACGATCGTCCGCGGATGCTTTTCGTATTCCGCAAGCGCCGCCTCCAGCCGCAGCGAAAGCTGCACGCTCGGCTCTCCGTCGGCCTTCACCTGCGCGCCGAGCACAATAATCGCCCGGCTTGTTCCGTCCGTTGCGGGCACATGCGTTTCCGCCCAATACAGCGCGCCCAGCGCCGCCGCAAAGCACAGCGCCCCGGCCAGCGCCAGCGCGGCGATTCCGCGCAGAATCCGTACAAAAACTGAATTTCGCATCATGCGCGCATTCTATCACGCCCCTGCATGGCCGCGCAAGCGTTTTTTTCCGCGCAATGCGCAGGAAAAATATTCCGCCGCCCTCTTGACAAGCGTGTATCACTGTGTTATTGTACTACTCGCTTAATACAATAATTGCGTTTGCGGAGGTGAAGCATGGATTTTCAGCTGGACAACAACCTCCCCATCTGGCCGCAGCTGCTGGAACGGATGACGGAGCGCATCCTCACGCGGCGCTATCCACCTGGATCGAAGCTGCCCTCCGTGCGCGAGCTGGCGCTGGAAGCGGGCGTGAACCCCAACACCATGCAGCGCGCGCTCTCTCAGCTGGAAGCAAACGGCCTCGTCGTCACAAACCGCACGGCCGGGCGCGTTGTGACAGAGGATGAAGCCGTCCTCGACGCAACCCGGTGCCGGCTGGCGCAGGAGCGCATCGCGCAGTATTTTTCCGGCATGGCGAAAATCGGATACGCCGAGGACGACGCAGCCGCGCTGATTGCAGAAAGAAAGGAACAGAAAAATGGAAGCGAATCTGATTGAAATTCACGGCCTGCGCAAGCAGTTCGGCAGCCTCGCCGCGCTGGACGGCGTCGACCTGACCGTCGGCCGCGGCAAAATCGTGGGGCTGCTCGGCCCGAACGGCTCGGGCAAAACGACGCTGATCAAAATCCTCAACGGCCTGCTCTGCCCCACTGCCGGAAGCGTATTGGTGGACGGTCACGCGCCGGGCCTGTACACCAAGGCGGCCGTCAGCTATCTGCCCGACAAGCCCTATTTTGCCCCGTGGATGCGCGTCCGCGACGCAATCGAGCTGTTTCAGGATTTCTACAAGGATTTCGACCGCGTAAAGGCGGACGATATGTGCCGCATGATGGAGCTGGACGAAAGCCGTCAGATCAAAACGCTGTCGAAGGGCACGCAGGAGAAGATGCAGCTGATGCTCGTCATGAGCCGCCACGCGCAGCTTTATCTGCTCGACGAGCCGATCGCAGGCGTCGATCCCGCCGCGCGCGACGCGATTCTCGATACCATCCTTACCAACTATTGCGAAAACAGCACCGTCGTTATCTCTACGCACCTGATTTCCGATATTGAAAAGGTGCTGGACGAAGCTGTTTTTCTCAAGAAGGGCAGGATCGTGCTGCACGATTCCGTTGAAGCCATCCGCGAACGCGAAGGCAAATCGGTGGACGCGTATTTCCGCGAGGTGTTCCGCGTCGCACCGGTGAATGGAGGGAATGAAACATGCTCGGAAAACTGATGAAATATGACCTGCGCTCCAATTTCCGCACGCTTCTGCCGCTGTGGCTGACGACGCACGGACTTGCCATTGTGTACAGCCTGCTGTATGGTTCGCGCATCACTCCCTCCAGCGCGGTCGGCCGCTTCCTGCTGATCGTGCTGCCGGCCATTGTGCTGGTGCTGCTGCTGGGCGCAATGTTCACGATTGCGCTGGTGTATATGGTGCGCGGCTTCTCGCGCGGGCTGCTGGGTCAGGAAGGCTATCTGATGTTCACGCTGCCCGTCACGCCCACCGCGCTCATCGCCTCCAAAGCGCTTTCCGCGCTGGTGATCGAGCTGCTGACCGGCGTCGCCGCAGGGCTGTGCTGCATGGTGCTTCTGACCTGCAATTCCACCTGGGCCGAGCTGCTGGGTTTCCTCCAGGAAATCTGGACTTCGATCGGCCCCGGGATTCAGGAGCATCCGGATGTTCTCCCCAGGCTGTGCGTCGTGTTCGTCGGCATGCTTTTCTGGCTGCTTGCGCTGAACCTGCACACGTATCTCGCCTGCTCCGTCGGCCAGCTTTCCGGCAAACACCGCAAAGCGCTCGCCATCATTACCTTCTGCGCGATCACGATTCTTCTCGGGAAGCTCCTTCCCGCCGCGTTCAGCCTGTTTGATCTTCTCCCGTCGAGCGGCGGCCTGCGCGACGGCAGCCTCTGGGCTCTTGTGATCATTCCCGCCGTGCTGTGCACGATTTATTTCTTCGCGACGCGGCTCATCCTTGCGCGCCGTCTGAATCTGGAATAAAATAAAAGCAATGCTGGAAGAGAGGATCCTGTCGCAGCGATGAAACATCCTGACGAGTTTACGGAAAAGCAGCGAAAGGCGGCCGCCATTGCGGCCGTCGTCATCTTTCTGGCGCTGTCGGCGGCAGTAGGCTGGTTTGTCGGGCGGCCGATGCTTCGATTCGTGTCGGAGCCTGAAAAGTTCCGCCTGTGGGTCGACGCGCACGGCGCGTGGGGCAGGCTGGCCTATATGGGCATGGTAATTTTGCAGGTGATCGTAGCGATCATCCCCGGCGAGCCGCTGGAAATCGGCGGCGGCTACGCGTTCGGCGCATTCTGGGGCACGGCGCTGTGCCTGATCGCGGCGGCGGCGGGCAGCATGCTGGTGTTTCTGTTCGTGCGCCGGTTCGGCATGAAGGTAGCGGAGGTGTTTTTTCCGCAGGAAAAGCTGCAAAAATTAAAATTCCTGCATGCCTCGCGCAAGCGTGATTTTCTCTTTCTGCTCATCTTCGCCGCGCCCGGAACGCCGAAAGATATGCTGTGCTATTTTGCTGGGTTAACCGACATGAAGCCCGGCGTCTGGGCGCTGATTTCCTCGCTCGGACGTATCCCTTCTGTGATTACGTCCACAATCGGCGGGGACGCGCTTGGCACGAAAAACTACTGGTTCGCCATCGGCGTTTTCGCCGTCACGCTGCTTCTCAGCGCCGTCGGATTACTTCTTTATAATTACATTTGCAAAAAACACGCCTCTGCGCCTTGACCCATTGGCCGAAATATGCTATCATTTCGCATAATCGCAATGTGAAGAAGGTGCAGAAATCGATGCAAAAGGCAGATCGCATGATGGAAGTTCGCTCGGATATCCGCGGGCCGTTGTTTAAAGAAGCGCTTCGGATGCAGCGCGAAGGCGTTCCGGTAATGAAGCTCAACACCGGCAACCCCGCTGCGTTCGGCTTCGAAATGCCCGCGAGCATTCAGGAGGCGCTGCGCGCCCGCCTGACCGACGCGACGGCCTACTGCGACCTGCGCGGCATGCCTGAAGCGCGCGCGGCGCTGGAAGCCGCCTATCACGCCGACAGCGTGACGCATGCGAAGATGGACAGCATCTATCTGGGCAATGGCGTGAGCGAGCTGGTCAACATGTCGCTTTCCGTCATCCTCAATCCGGGCGACGAGCTGCTCATGCCCGCCCCCTGCTATACGCTCTGGAGCAACTGCGCGCGCCTGGCCGAGGCGAAGCCGGTGCTCTACCGCTGCGACGAATCTGCGCGCTGGCAGCCCGATCTGGACGATCTGCGGGCAAAGATCACCGCGCGCACGCGCGGTATCGTCGTCATCAACCCGAACAACCCCACGGGCGTAGTCTATCCGAGGGAAACGCTCGAGGCGATTGTTGAAATCGCGCGCGAAAACAAGCTGATTCTCTTCGCCGACGAAATTTACAGCCGCCTCGTGATGGACGGCAAGCCCTTCACCTATCTCGCCTCGCTGGCCGACGACGTGCCCATTCTGAGCTACGGCGGGCTGTCCAAATCGCACGTCATCTGCGGCATGCGCTGCGGCTGGCTGCTGGTGACCGGCCCCGAGACGCTCACGCACGATATCGAAACCGGCCTGACGCAGCTCGCCTCGATGCGCCTTTGCGGCAACACCATGGCGCAGCTGGCCGTGCCTGCGGCGCTGGCCGACCGCGAATACACGCTTTCAATGATTCAGCCCGGCGGCCGCCTGTATGAGCAGCGCGAGGCCACCATGCGCGCGCTCGATAAAATCGAGGGACTTTCCTGCGTGCGCAACGACGCGGCGTTCTACGTTTTCCCGCGTATCGACCTCAATCGCATCCCCATCGACGACGACCGCGATTTCCTGCTCGATCTGCTGCATGAAACGCACGTGCTGATGGTGCCGGGCAGCGGCTTTGAATGGGACGCGCCCGACCATTTCCGCATCGTCATGCTGCCGCGCCCGGAAGAAATCACGGCGGCGTTCGCGCGCATCGGGGAGTTTTTTCACGCGCGCAGCGCGCGCTGAAAAGCGCTGTACGCGCAGCGCGGCAAAACGGCGAAACTTCATATATAGCGTGGCTGTCCGGACGGGCGGCCGCGTTTTTTGCGCTGCGGATTCCAACTGCCTCCTTCATGCAGCGTCCCCCGACGGGCCCAACGTCGCCGCTGTCCGTACCGAACCCTTCGACTTTGCGGGCATATCCGCATGCTCCTCATATAGGGCATCTGAAAAATCTCCGATAACGCAAAACAGGCGCGTCGCTCAGCGATACGCCTGTTTTTCTACGTAGTTATGAACCGTTCAGCACGCCGCGCTTTTTCGCTGCGCAGTTTGCCTCATGGGGGCGCATTCCTTTTTCGGCGCATTGCGCCGAACGAACCATCCGCTCTTCTTTTCAGAAGAACAGCTTTTTGCGGAGCGCCTCGCGCAGCGGCTTGCAGATGGCTGTAAAGATCAGCAGCCCGCCCAGCAGACAACACGCCCCCAACGGATACGGCGACCACACGAACCGAACGCGCACGCCGTTCGCCCAGGCGATCAGCGCTTCCAGCAGCATCATGCTGCCGCCCAGCGCGATCAGCGCGCCGCCGAAGATATACAGCCTGCCCCCGCGCAGATAGCGCAGCAGCGCCGATACCGCCGTCAGCAGCAGCGCGGCCATGCCGCACACCGGGAACGCCAGCGGCATAAACCAATGCCCGCCCGTTTTCAGGCAGATATACAGCAGATAGACCGTCACCGCCGCAACGCCGCACGGCACGAAAATGACCGGGTTCGGCCGCCGGAACCAACAGGGCAGGATCACATCCACGTAAAACGTCAGCATGCCGCCGATGGCATAGCCGCTCCACGTTACGCGGCCATGCGTTTTCAGATCGACCACCAGCGTCAGCGCCGCCGCCAGCGCGAACAGCGCCGTAATCACCGCCAGCGCAACCTTGCCGCCCACGTGCTCTTCCATCTGCTCGCCGTGCGGATACAGGCCGTCCCCCGTCTGCGCGGGCAGGTCGGGATGATACGCCTTCAGCCCGCACAGCGGACAGACCTTCTCGCTCTTTGCCAACTCCACGCCGCAGCGCGCACAATACATCTCGCTCACCTCGAATTGCTTTCAATCGTCACGTGCAGCCCCAGCTTTACCAGCCGCCGGAAAAAACGCCACTCCAGCTCCGGATCGATGCTGTTGCGCACCAGGTTCAGGCGCAGCTTGCCGTCATATGAACAGACGCTGCAATTATACGGCGCTTTCGCCTGCGCGCTGAGAACGAAATCGAACCGGCGCACATAGGGCCGCATTTCCTCCGGCAACGCAATCTCCCCCAGGTTCGACAGCGTAAGGCTGCCCGCCCGCTCGCCCACGATGTCAAAGACGAGCTTCATCACCAGGTTCTTCAGCGGAAGCGGCGCGATGCGCAGCGCCATGCTCTTCTCGCTCTTGACGTTGGTGGTGAACGCCGCGCGCATGTTTTGCGGCGTAATCGCCACGCCCATCTGACAGCGCACCGCGTCGACCAGCTGGCGGAACGTATATTCGCCCATCCGCGGATCAACCCCCGCGCCCACGACCATCACGAAATTTCGCAGCGTTTCGCTGGCGAACAGCTTGCGCAGGTTCACCGGAATCAGCACGCGCACCGGCAGGCGCTTCTGCTTGCCGTGCGCGCATTCGCGCTGCATTTCCAGCAAGGCGTCAAGCAGCACGGCCGCCAGGAACGCCGTCACCGTCGCGCCGTATTCCTTCGCCGCCGCGCAGACCGCGGCCGAATCGAGCGTGCCGCACGTCACGTGCAGGAATCCGTCCGGCTCGCGCACGCCGCGCGCACGATAGGCGGCCGGCTCGCTGCGCCCGGAGCCCATCTCGCCCGCATAGCGCAGGAAGCTGTCCTCCGTCTCGCCCGGCTTCGGCGCTTCGCGGCGGGAAAGCACGCCGTCTTCGCAGGGGATTTCAGCGCCATAGCGCTGAAAAAGATATTCCGCCGCCAACGTCTTGAGGAAAACAAGCCCGCCGTTTCCGTCGGTGAGTGCGTGGAAAAACTCGGCCGAAATGCGGTTCTTATAGTACAGCACTCGGAAGGCGCACTGCGAAACCTCGCGCTCGCCCATGCGCCTGAGTGGGCCGGTCTTTTCCTGCCGCACCTCCGGCGCAAAGGGGATTTCCTCGAGATAATACCAGAAAAGGCCGCCCCTGAGCCGCACCGCAATGGAGGGAAACCGCTTCACCGTCGCGTCGAGCGCCGCCTGCAGAACGAGCGGATCGATCTCCTCCGAAAGCTCCACCGACAGCCGGAACAGGTTCGCCCAGTTCTTCCGGCGCGAGGCAGGAAAAATCTTCGCCGCGTTGTCCAGCCGCATCCAGCGCGTTTTTTCTTTCTGGCGCAGATGCGCCCGCAAAAACGCCGTCATCGTCGCCGTATCCCGGCGGCTGTATTCGCGCAGCCCGTAAAGCACATACGCATGCCACAGCCCCGGCGAGACGATCAGCTTGCTCTCGCAGCCCGCCTGCTCCAGCTTTTCATGCATGCGCACGGAATCGTCGAGCAGCAGCTCCGCACCCGCCGCAAAAAGCAGCGACGGCGGCAGCCCGCGCACATCGCCCAGAAGCGGCGAAACGAGCGGATCGCGCGGGTTTTCGGCATACTGCTCCGCATAGAAGCACAGCTTCTCCTTGGAAAGCGTCGGATCCTTTCCCTTGTTCGTCTCATAGCTCGCGCCCGAGGCGGTCAGATCGGTCCATGGGGAAATGGCGACCACGCCGGAGGGCTGCTGCATGCGCAGCTCCTTGAGCTTGAGACACAGACAATAACACAGCCCGCCGCCCGCGCTCTCGCCGCAGAGCATGATCTCCTCCGGCTTGAACCCGCAGGAAAGCACATAGCGATACGCCGCCAGCGCGTCGTCAAGCGCCGCGGGGAAGCGCGCTTCCGGCGCCAGCCGGTAAGCCGGGCAGAACACGCGCACGCCGCATTTTGCCGCCAGCATGCTGCCCACGCCCTTGGCGTATTCCATCGAGCCGCAGGTATAGCCGCCGCCGTGCAGATACAGCATCACGCCGGAAAACGCCTGCTTTTCGGGCGCAATCCAGGCGCAGTCCATTCCGGCGACGCGGCGCATCCGCACCGTCACGCGCGGCGTTTCCGCCGCCGTCATAATTTCGCCCACAACATCCTGCGCGCTGCGTTCATGCTGCAGCGACCCGCTTTCCAGCGCAGGGCCGATGCGGCGCAGCCACGCGCGTACAAACTTCTCGGTAAAAGGCATGCTTCGTCTCCTGTTTTAATGGCGCTGCGCGCCCCGGTTTTCCTTTTCCAGCACCTCCCGGGTATCCGCGCCCTGAAGGTTGAGAATCTTTTCGGTGAGGATTCGCGTGAACCCCGTCACCAGCGCGCCCTTCATGACCAGGTTGGAAATGGCCGCGTCGCTGTCGCGCGTCTGCGGATCGAGCACGCTGCCCGCCGATTCGCGCGTCTGCTCCACGAACAGGAGCGCCACGGCATGAAATTTCTCCACATAATCGGCATAGAACAGGCGCATCTGCTCTTCCGTCATTTCCGGCGGAACAGCCTTTTGAATGTGCTGAATGGTCAGGCTTTGCTTGAGCGTGAAGATCATGATCAGATACGCGATGTGGATGCGGTAATACCGCTTTTTCACGGGCGCAGGCATCAGCTTCAGGCGCACATAGTTGTTGATCGACGCGGGCGTAATCAGCTTTTCCTTCGGCTCCGCGGGCGCCGGCACAAACGACAGCACGTCCGACAGATATGAAACCACCTGCTCCATATACAGCCCGAAATCCGGCAGCGCCTCCCAGCCCGGCAGGTAATAATTCTGAATAAACTTTTCCCATCGCGCCAGCTTGTGCACGATCAGGTCGTTATCATACAGCACGCAGAATCCCCCTTCTCAATCTTTATATTATATATCCTGCGCGCCAAATGCGCAATCCGGTTCTTTGTATAGGGTGTATCTGAAATGTAGGATTACAATACATCTTGGACAATCGAAAAAAAGATATGAGAGATAGGGTCTCATGAGTTAAAGTTAAGTTACCACACCAACTTTACGGAAGGAGACCATATCCCTCATGAACAAGAGTATAACACAAGAGATGGCGTATCGGCAATCGCTGATGAAGTATGCCGAGAAATACGGCGTTAGCCGTGCCAGCCGAAAGTACAACAAAAGCCGGTCGTACATCTACTTCTGGGAAGCCGAACTGAAGCTCGTTCGTGACATGCGCCGTCGGAATCCAACCCTGGGGATGATCGAACTGTGGCATCGTTTGCGGGGGCGCGGCTATACACGTTGTCCGGAAAGCCTGTTTCGCGTGATGCGAAGGCTGGGGATGCTTCCGAACCCAAAACCCAAAAAGGCTTACAAGCCAAAGCCTTATGAGCAGATGACCCATCCCGGAGAGCGCGTCCAGGTGGATGTAAAGGTCGTCCCTCGCAGTTGTATTGCAGACCCGGAGCTTCGCCTGTTTCAGTACACTGCCATCGACGAGTTCACGCGGCTGCGCTTTCTCGCCGCCTATCCGGAGCAATCCACTTACTCCTCAGCGGATTTCCTTCGCAAGTTGACGGCGTGGTACGCACGCCGCGGCATCCGGGTGGAATGCGTCCAGACGGATAATGGTTTTGAGTTCACCAATCGCTTTTCCAACAGCAAACGCGATTTACAGACGCTGTTTGAAAAGACAGCCGCCGAGTTGGGCATCCGGCACAAGCTGATCCGCCCGTATACGCCGCGGCACAACGGCAAAGTCGAG
>SFFS01000236.1 GCA_004557805.1 Clostridiales bacterium
CGCAACGATCATCGCGCATGCGCGCGCCATATTGCCCCGCCTCCTTCCGTTAATCCGCTTCGATCAGAATCGCGGTTCCCGGCCGCGGCTGGCAAAGCCGCCAGCCGCCCGTTTCCAGCACGGCCCGCATCTGCTCCGCGGCCGCCTTTTCCAGTCCTCCGAGGCTGCCTGCCGTTTCTCCGTTCTCAAAAGCGATCATCTTCCGTCCAACAAGGGCCGCGCCGTCCGCCTCCAGCACGGTCAGCACGGCGCGCTTCTGCTCCAGAAGTCGCGCGGGCAGCCGCGCCAGCAGTTCGATCACCGCCATCGCCTCATCCTCGCGCTGCGTTTCGCCCCATGCCGCGCAGATCCCCTCCAGCAGGTTCCGCGCCGCCGCCGCGTCCGCCGCGCGCACAACGGTCATCCGCGCCAGCCACGTTTCATCCGCAGCGCTCTCCTGCGCGAGACGCTCGCGCCAGTTCTGCTCCGCGGACGGGTCGATCAGGCCGAGAAACGCCGTCTGCGGTTCCTCCCACAGCTGCTCGACGCATGCCAGCGCCTCCTCAAACCGCGCGGGCGCAAGCACCACGGCGTCGTCGTCCGTGATATGCAGGCATCGTGCGGCGGCGGGCAGCGCGTCGCACAGCGTCTGCCGCGCCCCGGGCAGGTACGCGGCGATTCCGGGCGCTTCATCGGCAACCGTCACGGCGAATCCGCGCGCCGCCGCAAGCGCGGTCAGCTCACGCGTAGCCGCGCCGTCGCCGAGAAGGATCAGCCGCGCGGGCCGCGTATACGGTTCATAGAGGCGCAGGGCGCCTCCTTCCTCCCGCATCCAGACCATTCGGTTCTCCCGGCAGGCGCGCTCGCCCGGCGCTTCGCCCGGTTCGGCCAGCCGCTTGACGACGCTCCCGTCGGGCGCGCATTCCGTCGCCAGCGCAATGCGCTTGCGGCGGCGCAGCTTTTCCACCAGGATATGATAAATCCGCTTCGTACACTCCATATTTTTTACGCTTCCGGTTCGTCTTCGAGGTGGCCGTAAAGCGTATCGAGCGCCTTTGCCACGGCGTACAGCTCTTCCGCGTCCGTCACCGCGCCGTAGCTCGTCTCGCCGTCCTGCACGAACTCGCGCACAACGGTAATATCGTCGTCCGGAACGAAATCCTCGTCCAGCTTGCGCTCGCTCTTATCGTTGGCCGCAGCCAGCGCCAGATAGCTGTTGCCCTCCACCGTCAGGCGGTTGAGGATCACGAACTCGTATTCCTTGTTATGGCTGTCCACCAGCGTAATCGTTTCAATCGTTCCGCGCTCGTTTTCCATAGAGAACCATCCTTTCAAAAGACGATGCTTTCGATTTTTTCCGTCTGCTCATGGTGCAGGCGCTGCCGCTCCTCGCCGTTGAGGGCGTTTTCCCGCCGCACGGCGACGTAATGGCAGCGCGCCGTGCAGGCAATCCGGTCGTCCGGAAGGAGCATGTAGCCGTCCACATAGATGTGCCGCCCCTCGATTTTCGCCGGCAGCGCGATCACGCGCAGCTTCTGCCCCGGGCGCACGGGCCGCAAATAGTGCACGGCCATTTCCACCGTCATGGCCACGGTTTCCGGATCGGCAAGGCGCGTGGCGTGCCAGAGCACCTCGTCGAAATAGGTAGAAAGGATCCCGCCGTGAATCACGCCCGGAAAGCCCATGTGCGTCTCTTTCGCCGTGCACAGGCCGGCGATGCAGCCGTCCTCCGTCGCGTAGGCGCGCACGCCCAGCCCGCCGGGAATCGCTTCGTTGCACCCGAAGCACGTCTCGCTCCACGGAATCGCCCGCGCCACCCGGTGCGGCCGAACCTCCACCTCCGTAAACGCCTGATATTCCATCATGTTTTCCTCCGCTTCTCTTGACCTTTCGCGCTTTCGCCGGTATAATGTTTATTAGGTCGATCGACCCATCCCGTTTGAATCGAGGAGATTGAGCCATGTCCGTTTCTTCCGAAACCCTGCGCGCCTGGGCCGCCGCCGGCTGGCAGACCCTTCCGGAAGCCCCGCGCGCCCTCGGCACGCTGACCGGCCCCGATGGAAAGCCGCTGCTGACCCTCGCGTTCGATACGCACCGCGACATCATCACGTCCATCGGCTACCAGCCCGGCGAAGGCTGCGATGAAGCGCTGCGCGCGTGCGCGGCGGCGCTGTGCTCGCTGGCGAAGGGCAAGGCCGTCATGGCCGCCGATCTGTTGGGCCCCGCCGAAATCTCTGCGGCGCTGGAAGCCGAAACCGAAATGGATGATCCGCTCTTTTACAGCGCCGTGCTGGCCGTTTTCTGCCTGAAAAACGCGCTTTCAAGCTACGCCGAAACCCGTGCGGCCGGCTACGCCGCCTTCAAGCGGGAACAGGAACAGGCATGAAGCAGTTCGTCTTTTTCGCTCCCGAAAAATGCACCGGCTGCGGCGCGTGCGTTCGCGCGTGCCCGCACGGCTGCATCGCGCTGGAATTGACGGCTGTGAATTCGCAGGGCGTTCGCCCTGCTTTTTTGCGCCTGCCCCGCCTGTGTACTGGCTGCGAAAGCTGCGTGCGCGCCTGCCGTGCAGGAGCCGTCAGCGGATACTGAAAGGCGGCATCCTGAAAGCGGGCGTTTCCGGAAAATTCCGCGCCCCGAATCGTTCCAAAGAAGCAGCCTGTCCGGGCAACGCATCCGTTTCATGCCGCCGCTCCGCAATGTTTTTCCCGCTGGGCAGCGCCGCTTTTTCTTTCAAACAGCAGCGAATCCTTATCCGTTCGCTGCCGGCGCTTTTCCGGGCTGATCCAGCATCGCATGCACGATATACGGCGGCAGTCCCGTTTTTTCAACGATCCGGCAGTCCGCTTCACCCAGCCGCGCCAGCCGAATGGCCAGGCGCAGCTTGTCCATCGCCGCCTCGTAGCCTTCCTCATACGCTTCGCGGCGGATTTTTTCAATCGTTTCCTCGCTGTATTCCATCGCGCAGAAAGCTCCTTTTCAAAACGCCTTGTTAATCGCCGTATTGGCCACGATCGAGCGCAGGAGCATGTTGTTGAGCATGTCCTC
>SFFS01000237.1 GCA_004557805.1 Clostridiales bacterium
TTCCTCGCGGGCTCGACGCTTTCCGGCGCGCTTTCCATCGCGCGCGAGTGCGTGTCGGACTATCAGCTTTTCTCCGCCGCCGACGTAGCCGTCGCCGAATACATCGAAGAAAACACTGATCCGGACGATATGTTTCTCACCGGACTGCACCACAATAACCCCGTCTACGCATTGGCCGGCCGCGACGTAGTGTGCGGGCCGTCGCTGTTCCTGTATTGGCATGGGCTGGACTATATGTCCCGCGACGCGCGCGTGCGCGCATTTTATGCCGATCCGGAAAACAACCTCGACCTGCTGCGCGAATACAACGTAAAGTGCATCGTTTCCGGCAGTGCCGAGCGCTACGAACTCAACTCCAATGAAGAGGCGCTGGACGCGCTCTTCGAGCTGATCTACGATGAAATGGGGACGAAAATCTATCGGGTCGCGCTATAGCTCAATCTGGGCAAACGCAGACGGAGGGCTTTCTTTCTGAAAGCCCTCCGTTTTTTTCATCAGACAATCGCCAGCTTTTCCGTCAGATCGCGGCAGGCGGCGCGCTGCGTCTCGTCGGCGCAGCCGAGCGCCCACAGGTCGGTCGCCCGCATCTCGAGCGCAAAGGTTTCGCCGCCCGTCTCGCGCAGGCGCGCGCCGCGCGTTTCCACAGGAATTTTCGCGCGTCCCGCTGCCGCATGCAGCAGCTCCGCTGCTTCGCGCCGAAACCCCAGCAGCCGCGCATATGGCGGCTCCGTTACGCGCGAGCACATCGCCTTTTCCATGCCGAGCATGCCCTGCGTCATCGCGCGCGAAAGCCGTGCCCAGGTATACCGCTTGCATTTCGCCGCGCCGAGCGCGGCCTGGCGCGAGCCGCAATCCTGCGTTGCCCGCAGCAACCGGTTCTCCAGCCCTTCGCTCACCTCGGGAATCCGTTCGATCCCTTCCGCGCCCATCAGGCGCAGGCGGGCAAGCATAACCCTGTCCAGCGCGCCGGGCGGCTGAAACGCACCGCGCGCGATTTCCTGCGTGAGAATTTCATGCGCCGCATGCGGCATCGCGTCGGAAACGTCCTTTCCGGCGCGGAGCGCCTCGCGGATCGCCGTAGCCGAAGCAAGCGTTCCAAGCGCCGCGTCGTGATACCCGCCGCCCTCGCGCCGCACCGTCACCGGGCGGACATTCGTCCCGCGGAGCGCGCGCAGATATTCTACCGCCAGCGTATCGTTCGGCGGCAGAATCGCACCGCGCGCCCGCGCAAACGATTCTCCGCGCGCCAGCCCGGCGCGAAGCGCCTGCGCGTCCGGCTCCTCATCCGCCGCCGCCATAAGCGGCCGCAGATCGCCCGACTCGCTGCCAAACCCCAACCATTCGACTCCCAGCGCTGCGAGCAGCTGCACGCCGCCTCGGGCAAAATGCGCCGCGTCTCGCACGGCGAACAGCGCTGGCAGCTCGAAAACCATATCCGCACCGCACCGCAGCGCCATTTCCGCCCGCGCCCATTTCGACACGATCGCCGCCTCGCCCCGCTGCGTGAACGAACCGCTCATCGCGCAGACGATTCCGTCGCAGCCAGTTTGCTCCCGTAGCAGTTTCAAAAGCCGCGCGTGCCCGTTGTGGAAGGGATCAAATTCGCAGATCACGCCCAGAAGGCGCTTTTCATTGCTCAAGACGTGTTCTCCCCAAAAAGATTTTTTACATGTTTTGGCGTTTATCGTATCACAAAATTTCCGCGCTTTCAAGAAAACCCCGCCGTATCGATTGCAATCGGAGGAAAAATCAAGTATAATAAATCAGTATGGCACAAAGAGGCTGAAATCAATACGATCACAATTTTCAGGGAGGTTTTTGGAATGAGCGCCATTGAAAAAATCCGTGAAAAAGCAAAACTTGCCAATAAGCACATCGTCCTCGCCGAAGGCACCGAGCCGCGTACCGTGCAGGCCGCCGCGATGATCCGCGATCAGGGCATCGCCCGCCTCACCCTCGTTGGCCCCAAGGCCGAAGTCGAAGCGAAGGCCGCCGAGTTCGGCATTTCGCTGCACGACATCGAAATCGCCGATCCGGCGACCGACGCGCGCACTGAAAAATACGCCGACAAGCTTTACGAGCTGCGCAAGGCCAAGGGCATGACCCCCGAACAGGCGAAGGAGCTCGTAACCAAGAACACCCTGTATTTCGGCACGATGATGCTGAAAATGGACGACGCCGACGGTCTCGTCGCCGGCGCAATCAACTCCACCGGCAACGTGCTGCGCCCGGCGCTGCAGATCATCAAGACGGCTCCCGGCATCTCCGTCGTTTCCTCCTGCTTCATCATGGAAAGCCCGAAGACCGAATACGGCGACGACGGCCTTCTCGTCTTCGGCGACTGTGCCGTGATTCCGAACCCGACCTCCGACGAACTGGCCGCCATTGCCGTTGCCAGCGCCGGCACCGCCAAAAAGCTGCTGGGCATGGATCCGCGCGTCGCGATGCTCTCCTTCTCCACCAAGGGCAGCGCCAAACACGACAACGTGACCAAGGTACAGGAAGCCACCGCGAAGGTGCACGAAATCGCCCCCGAGCTGAACGTCGACGGCGAACTGCAGGCCGACGCGGCGCTGGTTCCCGCCGTGGGCGCGCTGAAGGCTCCGGGCAGCGAAGTGGCCGGTCACGCCAACGTGCTCATCTTCCCCGACCTGCAGGCCGGCAACATCGGCTACAAGCTCGTGCAGCGCTTCGGCGGCGCTTCCGCCATCGGTCCGATCATCCAGGGTCTTGCCAAGCCTGTCAACGACCTCTCCCGCGGCTGCTCCGTGCAGGATGTGGTGGACGTCGTTGCCGTCGTCGCGGTGAACGCCGCGGGCTGACGCACACGATTATGCCGCGCAGGGCGCGGCGAAAAAAACCGTCCCTGCGCGTTTCCATTACATCAATCCCCCAAGGAGGACGTCTCATGAATATTCTGGTTATCAACGCGGGCAGCTCTTCCCTGAAGTATCAGCTGATCGACATGGATACCGAAACGCTGCTGGCCAAGGGGCTTGTCGAGCGTATCGGTTTCGACGG
>SFFS01000238.1 GCA_004557805.1 Clostridiales bacterium
GGAAAATCTTCGCGTCCGGGGGAACGCGCTCCGCTGGGCAAGAGGGATCAGGGGGGATTTCGATTAACCTTGCGAACGGGGTTCGCTCGGGACGCTTTGCCTGCCTGTTTCCCGCACAGCGGGCGGCAGGCTTCGGTCCTCCCTAGATCCCTCTTGACTCCCTATAACCCCCTTGAAACGACCAGGGCTGTGGCCCTGGACCCGGGGCTGCATGAAGACTTTGAAGACAAAATCAATTTTGAAATAGCTTATTTTTTGAGATTGAGTTTTTTCTGAGTTCCAATTTCCAATTCGACAACCAAAGGAACATCGTATGAAACAGAAGCATCGCTTTTTGACCGCGCTGTGCCTGGCGCTTTGCCTGCTCCTGTGCGCTGCCGCCTGCCCGGCGGAGGAGGCGCAGGAAACGCAGGCGTACAGCCGGACGATCACCATCGACGGCTTTGGAGACTTCGTCTACTACGCGCAGAACGACCCGGACTGGGACAGGTCGCTCTATGAGCCGCGCTTCAGCAAGAACTATCGCGTGATGCACGGCGGTGGCTGCGCGCCGACGGCGGCGGCCATCGCGCTGGCGAACCTGCTCACGCCGCAGGAGCTGCCGGCGCTGCTTGAGCAGGCCGCCGATCCGGAGACGGGCTTTCCGTACTGCCCCTGCGCGGTCAACGCGTTTGACCACTACGGCAACGAGCATGGAATCACCGACCCCCGGACGCCGGAGGATTTTCTCGCGGCGCTGCCGGTGATCTGCGCGTCGTTTGCCACGGGCAACAACGCGCAGGGGCTCGTGCTGCGCAAGCGCGACGGCTTTGGCACCTCGACGCTGATCTTCGAGACGCTCGCCAACGCGTATGGCCTCTCCTACCGGGGCTATAGCAGCTGGGAGAACGCGCTTTCCGTGCTGCAAAGCGGCGGCGTGGTCGTCACCTGCGTGACCAAGGGAATCTTCACCAGCACGTCGCATTTCATGGTCATCGCCGCAGCGGACGAGGACTATATCTACATCCTCGACCCCCTCATGCGGGAAAGCTATGAGCGGGATACGAGCCATCTGCTCGAGGTCGTCGAGCCGGGGCTGGTGCGCGGGAGGACGAAGGACGTGCTGCGCATGGGCCTCTCCTCGTTTTACACGATGAAGCGGCCGGAGGAATGAGCGAAAGGCGGTGAAAAGCCGTGGTCATGCGGTTTTTGAGGTATTCTCTGGAGCGCGGGCGCAGGATCTGCGTCGTCACGCTGGGCGAGGCGGGGCGCATGGAGCGGCGCAACCTGCTCGTCACGGCCATCGACGAAGACGGCGAAGGCTTTTCGGCGCGCCTGCCGGGCCGGAAGCGGGAGACGCACATCGCGCTTGGCGACGTGCTGACGGCGGCCTATGCGCGCGGCGATACCGGCGAACTGGAATAAAAGCAGAGAGGCATCCATCAGGCGCGAAGCGAAAAAGGGAGTCTGAGGGATGAAATCCCTCAGGCAGGTCATAGGGCGGCAGCCCTATCGTATTCTTCATACATCAACCGGCATGATGCCGGTTGCAAGCCCGACGAAATGTTGTAAATCCCGTTGCTTTGCGACCGAGGCTGGAGCTTTACAGAAGGACTTACAGAGTAATAAAAAAACGTAGTCTCAGAGCAGACCGCGAAGCGGTCTACGATTGAGACGGGTTCTGCTCTGCAAAGCGGACATCCAAATCCCATGTACGGCAGAAACAATCCATGCGCGGAGGAATCGGTTCAATGACAGATCTGTTGATCTTCTTTCAGATGGGCGAATGGATCGGCACGGCGGCGTTCGCCGTCTCCGGCGCGATGGTCGCCATCGACAAGCGGACGGACATCTTCGGCGTGATCCTGCTCGCCGTGATCACGGCGCTGGGCGGCGGCACGCTGCGCGACGTGCTCATTGGCCATGTCCCGCCGAGGATGTTTTCCAGCTTCCATTATGTGCTGCTCGCGACGCTCTGCGCCGTGACGGTCTTCGTGCTCGCGCGCATCTTCAAGGAGAAGTTTGTGCGCCGGGAGCCGCTCATCGAGCAGATCAACAACGTGTTTGATGCGATCGGCCTGGGCGTCTTCGCTGCCTCCGGCGCGCGCATCGGCATGGAGGCGGGCTTTGAAAACAACCTCTTCCTCGTCACGTTTCTGGGCATGACGACCGCCGTGGGCGGGGGCATGCTGCGCGACGTGCTCATTCAGGAGATTCCCTTCGTGCTCAAGAAGCGCGTGTATGCCGTGGCGGCCATCGCGGGCGCGCTGTCGTTTGCGCTGCTGTGCCGCGCGGGCGTCGCGTCGAATTTCGCGTATGCTGCGGGCTGTCTTGTGACGACGGCGCTGCGCCTGATGGCGACCGTGTTCCGCTGGAATCTGCCCAAGGCGATATGATGCAGAAGGGGTTTGGCTGGATCCAAACAAAGGCCGGATGAGGTTTCCCTCTCCGGCCTTTACTCTTTGCTTTTCTGACTGCTCACTCCGTCTGCGCGGCGTCGCTGTCGGAGCGGCGCTTGCGCATGCCCTTGAAGGAGCGGATTGTGCGGAAGGAGTGACGCAGCTTGTAGACCTGAACGGCGCACAGCAGCAGCAGCATGATGGTCACGAACGCGAGGATGTTCGTCCGGGGAAAGCCCGTGAGCACGCCCAGCAGCGTGATGACGACGCTGAGCACGGTCAGCGCGAGCAGACCAAATGCGTTGATCCTGCGGCGCTGGACGAACTCGCGCAGCTTCTCCCGGTTGATGGTCGCGGAAAAATGGCGTTTGCCGGCATGCTTCATGAAAGAATTCCTCCTGAGCCTGAGTATTCTGCGCGAAGCGGCGCATGGCATAGAAAATCAATCTCATTCTATTTCGGGAACCGGCGTCAAATTCCTGTTAAGAACGCGTGAAAAAAAGAGGGGTCAGTTTTCTGAGGGGGATACAAAGATATCCACAGCTTTCCGTAAAGCTGTGGATATCTTTTGTAAAGCGCTGTCACTGTCCGTCGCCGGCCGCGCGCACGGCGCAGCCCGCCAT
>SFFS01000239.1 GCA_004557805.1 Clostridiales bacterium
GGTGGAACGGCTCGTCGGGACAGAACGCAAGCGCCGCGGCCAGCAGACAGGCGCAAAGGAGCCCGGCGCGGATGCGCCGCACGCGCCATACGCCGCCCAGCAGCGCGCCGCAGCCCGTCAGGAACGAGCCGGAGGCAATGAGCAGCAGCAGGATCAGCGCCACCTGATACAATACGCGAAAAAACTGCACGGTGGGCAGATACTCGATGGCGAGCATCAGCCGGATACCGCCGGAAGCCGCCGCTTCCACGCCGCGCGGCGGAATGGACAGGCACGACAGCAGCGTAAAACCGCCGCCCGCCAGCGCGCCGCCCCCGCCCGCCGCAAGCCCCAGCCGCAGGCGCGGCGGTTTCGCGCTGCCGGTCAGCCGGGGCAAAGCGCCCAGCGCCGCCAGCCCCGCGCCGTTGGCCAGAGAAACCGGAAGCGCCGCGAACGTTTCGCGCGGCGAGGTTCCAAGCAGCGGAAAAAAATTGAACGTGCTGGCGTTCTGCCGCATCAGCAGCGCCGAGGCCGCCATCAGCCCGCAGAGCAGGAACCGCAGCCCCCACGCGCCGCGCGAAAAGCCGCGCGCATGGCGGCGGCAAAGCGAAAGCGCCAGCATTCCAAGCGCCGCAAGCGTAACGACCAGCCCCCGCGCGCCCTCGATCATGTAGAGCCTGACGAACGCCGAAAGCACGCGCAGCATCTGCGCGGCGTTCAAAAGCATCGCCGCGGCGGCCAGCAGCGCCAGAAACCCGCCAAGCGGCGCGCCGAACGCGCGCGCAAGCGCCTCGTCGTAGGTCAGCGCGCCGTCTTCCGCGCGCATGACGCCCCAGACGGGCAGCCACGTCAGCAGCGCGCCCAGCCCCGTGCCGAGCAGCGTGATCCACCAGGCCGCGCTGCGCGCGGAAAGGAGCACCGGCCCCGTTCCCGTAATCAGGCTCATGCAGAACACGGAAACCAGCGCTGTCCAGCCCCAGCCGCGATTTTCCGCCTCGACCCAGCCGGGATGGCCGTCCACGCTCGGCGGCCCGCCCGGGCCGGGGCGCACGCGGATGCGCGAAGGAATGGGGCGGTTATTCGTCGTCATCGTTTTTCTCCTTCTCCCAGGCGCGGGCGCGTCCCTGCGCGCGCATCATGCGGCCGGGGTTGGCAATGTATTGCCGCACGCGCTGCTGCCAGACGGGATAGCGCGTGAGCAGATCGGGGTTATGCATGCGCGTGGGCGCAAAGGGATAAAAGAACGGAACGCCCATCGAACTGAGCGAGCACAATTCGCCGAAAAAGAAAAGCAGCGCCAGCGACATCCCATACAGGCCGCCCAGCGCGGCCGAAAGAGAAAAAAGCAGCTGCAGCATACGGAAGGACAGCGAAAGATTATAGTCGGTAATCATCAGCTGCCCCAGACCGGAAACGGCCACTACAATAATCAGCATCGGCGATACCAGATCGGCCGTCACCGCCGCCTGCCCGATAATCAGCGCGCTCACCACGCCCAGCGCCTGCCCGAACGCCCCCGGAATGCGCGCGCCTGCGGTGTTGATCAGATCGAACGCAAAGCCCATCAGCAGCAGTTCGAAAAACACCGGAATCGGCACGCGCGACTGCGTTTCATAGATGCTCGTCATCAGCGCCAGCGGAAGCACTTCGTTATGATAGGAAAGCAGCGACAGATACACGCCCGGCAGGAACGCCGTCAGCAGCACGCCCATCACCGAAACCAGCCGCAGAAACGTCCCGGCCGGGTAGCGCAGGAAGGTCACGTCGGGCGCGTGAATCAGATGCAGGAGCGACGCGGGAACCCCAAGCGCCTGCGGAGAACCGTCAATGAGGATAAGCGCCATGCCCTCCAGCAGAAACGACACCGCCCGGTCGGGCCGCTCGGTATGCGCAAACTGCGGGAAAAGCGAATGCGGCGAATCCTCCAGAAGCTGCTCGAGCACTTCGATGCCGGCGATGTAGTCCATGTCCAGATGCGTGATGCGCCGCCGGGCTTCAGAGAGAATCTGCTCGTTGCACACGCCGTCAAGATACACCAGCGCCACACCGCGCGGCGCGCCTGTCCCCACCTGCAGAGGCTCCGCCACAAACCGGGGCGTGCGCACGCCCCGGCGCAGGAGCGAAAGATTGGTTTTCAGGCTCTCGACAAACGCCTCCTGCGCGCCGATGACCGTCGTTTCATTGACGGGCTGCTCGACGCCGCGCTTGGGAAAGCCCTTCGTATCGACCACGAGCGCTTCGGCACAGCCCTCAAAAAACAGCGCCGTATCGCCCGAAAGCACCGACTCCATCACATCGTCCAGCGCCTGACATGGCTTCACCCCGCACGACGACAGGCGTTCCGCCGCCGCGCACGCAGCGCGTGAGGACGCGCTTTCATCCGCGCAGGGCGCGGATTCCATCAGCGGCCGCAGAATGTGCTGGCTGATATACTCCGCGTTCGCCATACCGTCGACATAGACGGCCGCTGCGGGAAAATCGCCGCATTCAAACCGGCGCGTAACCACGTCGGCGTTCACCCCCGCACGCAGCGTATTGCGCAGAAGCGCAAGGTTGTAGTTCATCGTCCCGGAAACGGGCTGGGAAATCGGATCGGATAAAGGATTTTCCGGCATACAAACGCCTCCTTTGGAAAAAAGCATTTCCAACGGAGGGAAAAATTATAAGAAATTTGCAGCGAATACGGAACGGACGGCCGGGTTTTCCGCTTTCCTCCCGGCTTGCTCCTTGCGAGAAAAGGCCATTACTTTTCCGCTTGTCCTGCCCTGAAATTCAAATGGTTGTCTGACACACGGCTGCAAGGACGGCGGATGATTTTTCCGACATTTGTTCCTTTTTCGCTGTAAACGAGATGGATGGCCGGGTTTTCCGCTTTCCTCCCGGCTTGCTCCTTGCGAGAAAAGGCCATTACTTTTCCGCCTGTCCTGCCCTGAAATTCAAATGGTTGTCTGACACACGGCTGCAAGGACGGCGGATGATTTTCCCGACATTTGTTCCTTTTTTGCTGTAAACGAGATGG
>SFFS01000240.1 GCA_004557805.1 Clostridiales bacterium
CTTTTTTGCTTGTTCACGTAGACAAGAATCAATGATTTGGTGCGCTCGTTCCACAAAAGTACCGCCTGATAGTTTTTCGGCTTCTATACAATGGACGACAAGATCCATGAAGAAGTCTTCTTTGTCAACTTGAAATTTCCATTGCTTATATCGATAAAAGGCTAGAATTGCATCGTATTTTCGTGGAAGTTGGTCTATTTCTTTCTTGTAGTTCGGGAAGTTTCTGATGGCTTCCCAGTAGGGTTTGCCTGTCGTTCTCCTCGCCACTTTTCGGCATTCACTAGAATTCCACGATATACAGCAAGAAATGGTATGCGGGCTTTTTTTAATTTGACTTGAATATCTTCAATTTTCTTTCGTCCGTTTTTAGGAAAGACAAAGCAATTATCGGTGGAGGTGGCCTGTGTGCATATGATTTGCATTGCAGTGTAGTTTGGGTTGAAGCTGAGCTGTACAGTTTTTCCGATTATCTGCGTTGTAAGCTTGCTGCTGAGCAAAACCATTCCACTTTCATTAATCGTTACCTGCAAGACGGGCCGGGTGGTAGGAGCTGTGACAACAATACTAAAGTCTTCGTCAGGTATGTTCCGCAGATCCAACATGATACTCATCCCTTTTTCTTTATTTAGAAGCAGAGATTCTGCATTCTATCAGAATGCTTGCAGACAGTTGGGTTATCTTTGAACAACGAAAGATATTCATTTATTATGTATTTCAATAGATTTTTTGAAATTCCTGCGTTGATTGGCGTATTATATTTTTTAATTCTGATTTTCCGACCGCACCGGAAAATAAAACGGAAAAGCCCCCTGTGAAAAACGGCCCGAATTCGTTATAATAGCCTCACATACAAACTGGGAGGTTTCTTCTATGCGCCTGAACGATTTTATCGAAACGCTTGATCCCGCCCAAATGCACTTTGGAGAGAACGCGCCGCACGCCTATTTCATTCCGTTTGAAAAAGGACAGGATGCCTGCGCGCCGCGCACGGAGAGCCGGAGGCTGACGCTGCTCAACGGTGAGTGGGATTTTCAATATTACGACAGCGTGTGCGACCTGCCGGACGATTTTAATCCGGAAACGGCGGCGCTTTCGGCGAAGCTGCCCGTGCCGTCCGTCTGGCAGATGCACGGCTATGACCGCATCCAGTATACGAACGTGCGCTATCCTATTCCGTACGATCCGCCGTTTGTGCTGGCGGAAAACCCGTGCGGGCTGTACCGCCGCGCGTTTGCGCTGGAAAAGGCGGCGAACGCCGTCTATACCCTCATCTTTGAGGGCGTGGACAGCTGCCTGCTTTTGTGGGTGAACGGGCAGTTCATCGGAAGCACGCAGGTTTCGCATTCGCCGGCGGAGTTCGATGTGACGCGGGCGCTTCGCGCCGGAGAGAACACGATCTGCGCGCTGGTCGTCAAGTGGTGCGCGGGCACGTATCTGGAGGATCAGGATAAGTTCCGCTGGAGCGGCATCTTCCGCGACGTGTACCTGCTGCGGCGGGATGAAAAGCATCTCGTCGATTTCACCGTGCGCACGGAGCTGAGCGACGACTGTGCGCATGCGGCCGTGCGCGTAAACACGCAATTTTCCGCACCCGGCTGCGAATGTGCGTGCGAACTGTTTGCACCGGACGGAACGCTGCTCGCGCGGGAACGGACGGCGGACGGCGCGTGCGAGTTCGCGCTGGAAACCCCTGCGCTTTGGACGGCGGAAACGCCCGCGCTGTATACGCTCGCGCTGCATTGCGGCGATGAATCGATCGCGCGGCGCGTGGGCGTGCGCAGGATTGAGGTTCGCCGCGAAACCGTGCTGCTCAACGGCAGGCCGCTGCGTCTGCGCGGCGTGAACCTGCACGAGAGCGCGGCCGAAACCGGCGCTTATACGCCGGAAAGCCATATCCTGCGCGATTTGATGATGATGAAGCGGCATAACATCAACGCCGTGCGTACCAGTCACTATCCGCAGCCGCCGCGCTTTTACGAACTGTGCGAGGCGCTGGGACTGTATGTGCTCGATGAAGCGGATATCGAGTGTCACGGCGTAGTGGCGCTCGGCGGAGGGGAAGAATGCGGCGAGCCGTATAACCGCATCGCGGACGATCCGGCTTTCGGGCCGATGATTCTCGACCGCGTGCAGCGGATGGTGCAGCGCGATAAGAACTTCCCCTGCGTGTTGATCTGGTCGATGGGCAACGAGTCGGGGCACGGCGTGAACTTCGACCGCGCGCTGGCATGGACGAAAAAGTACGACCCCTCGCGCCTGACGCATTACGAGCGCGCAACGTTCCCGCCTGCGGGAAGGGATATAAACCGTACCGACCTCGATCTGTTCAGCAGGATGTATCCGTCCGTTGAGGCGATTGAACAGTATTTCCGCGAGCACACGGCCTGCAAGCCGTATATCATGTGCGAGTACAGCCATGCTATGGGCAACGGCCCGGGCGATCTGGAAACGTATTTCCGCCTGATGGAAAAGGAGCCGCGCATGTGCGGCGGGTTCGTGTGGGAATGGTGCAACCATGCGCCGTTCGTGGGCGTAAACGCGAAGGGCAGGCGCATGTACCGTTACGGCGGCGATTTCGGCGAGACGCTGCACGACGGCAATTTCTGTGCCGACGGGCTTGTCGCGTCCGACCGCACGCCGACGCCCGGCCTGCTGGAATATAAAAACGTGCTGCGTCCGCTGCGCGTGGCGAGCGCCGATTTGGCGAACGGCCGCATTGTGCTGAAAAACCAGTTCGATTTTTCCGACGCGCACGGCCTGATCGACGTGACCTGCACGCTTTCGGGCGGCGGGAAGCCGGAGGAGACGGTGGTTTTCAGCGCGGATGCGCTGAAGATTCCCGCGCGCGGCTTTGCCGAACTTGCGCTGCCCGCGCGGCCGGGCGGCAGCTGCGCGCTGCGCTATACGCTGGCGGCGGAGACGAACTGGGCCGAAAAGGGGTATGAGCTGGGCTTTGAACAGATTGGAGAGCCCGAACCGGAAGCGCTGCCCCGGCGTTTTCACGCAGCTGGAACGGGAAGGCCGCGCGCTGCTGGAAAAACCGATGACGTTCAACTTCTGGCGCGCGCCCACCGATAACGACCGAAACGTCAAGAAAATCTGGGATCGCTATATGCTGCGGTATGCCGTTTCGCGCGGCATGGAAACCGTTTTTGAGGAGGAGGAGAACGCGCTTGCAATCGCTACGCGGCTGCATATCGGCGCGCCCTCGCTGGGACTGCTGGCCGATGGCTGCGTCCGCTGGCGCGTGACGGGAGACGGCCGCATCGGCTGCACGCTCGAATTGAAGCGCTGCCCGGGCGTGCCCGCGTTTCCGCGCGTGGGGCTGCGGATGTTCCTGCCGGCGGATATGGCCTCGCTGCGCGCGTTCGCCTGCGGTCCGCAGGAGAGCTATGCCGATAAGCGGCAGGCGAGCGTGCTGTGCGCCTTCGAAAGCACGGCGGACGCGCAGTACAGCCATCCGCTGCGGCCGCAGGAGAGTGGCAGCCATTGGGGCGCGCGGCGACTGACGGTTTTCGGCGCGCAGGGCGCGCTGGGCGTTTCGGGCGATGCGTTCACTTTCTCCGTGCTGCCCTATACGCAGGAGCGGCTGGCCGACAC
>SFFS01000031.1 GCA_004557805.1 Clostridiales bacterium
AGTTCATTTACGCTTCTTCCTTCGTTCAGCGCTTTCCCTTCAGGATCGGGGAGAGCGGCTTATAGATGAAATACGAAATCGCGACCGAGCACATTCCCTTGACGAACGTGAAGGGCAGGTTGAACTTCACCAGCGCGTCCAGCAGGTTTTTCACGTTCGGGCTGATCGCGCGGTACAGGTCGAGGATCACGTCCATGGGAATGAACAGCTTCGCGTACATCGGGTAGATGACGAAATAATTGGTGAATACGCTCACCACCGCCATGCACGCCGCGCCGGCGGTTGCGCCGATCATGGCCGACTTGCGGCTCTTATGCCTGCGATAGACGATGCCCGCCGGGACCACGAAGCACACGCCCAGCAGGAAATTGGACATTTCGCCCACCGCGCCGGTCGTGGTGAACGGAAGGTTGACAAGGTTTTTAATCAGGCACACCAGCACGCCGTACCACGGCCCCAGCGCGAACGAAGCCAGCAGCGCCGGCAGCTCGGAAAAATCGAGCTTGATGAAGCTGGGCATCAGCGGCACGCTGAAGGAGACGAACATCAGCACCGACGCGACCGCGCCGAGCATGGCCGTCACGGTCAGATTGCGCGCCTTGAAAGCGGTGGTTTTGCGAGCAGAAGTCATGGAAAAAGCCCTCCTTACAAATTCGACCCCCAATCCGCAAAAAAGATCAGGGGTCGCGTACTTCTTTCATCCAGACTATACTGTCGGTTCCGGAATTCAACCGGATCGGCCCTTTCGGGTTCGCGGACTCTACCGCCGGTCGGGATTTTCGCCGTTGAGCGATCACCCTGCCCTGAAGATCTCTCGCGCAAAGAGGTCTTTATTCAATTACGGGCACATTATAGCGCGGCCATGCGCGTTTGTAAAGGGGCTCGTTATTTTTTTGCGGCTTCGCCGCGCAGGAAAACCGCGCGGCCTGCGCTTTCAGAAAATATTGCAAAACCAAAAACATGTTGCCGTCAGGCCGAGTTTATACTATAATTAAGTTACGCAAAGAAAAACCAGGCTGCTCTGAGAAAGGAGAAACCGATTATGGGCAAAGCCTCCCGTATCATTCTCGGCCTTCGCGCCGCCGGTTGGGCCAACGACGAAATTCTCGATTTCATTCTTTGGATTGCAACCGGCGAAGAACAGTACAGACCCAGAAGCTCAAAGCAGCAGCTTTCCAGATGAAAGGAGAAAAACAAATGACATACGACAGCGAACTCATGGAAATGGCGTGTAAAAAATCCATGGCTTACGATTTGATTCGAATCTTCAAGGACAGCGGCAAGGACAGTTTCAGCGTCGACGAAATCAGGCTGGTAATAGACGCATATATCAAGGGCAGCGGCTCGACGCTGTAAAACGTTGAAAGAGGGAATACCATGGAAGAATCATGTATAGAGTTTAAGGCCTTTATTCGTTTTCTGCTGGACACCCTGCGGGAAGTCGCGGGCGAAACCGACGCGGAAAAGCGAGACGCCAAACTGAAAAGAGTTCTCAATAACCTGCAGAAAACGCTGGAAGCATAGCGGCCGCGTTCCATCGCGGCGCGGTTAGCGCCGAGAAATCATTCTTTCGTCCGCATAGCCGGGATAACGCAAAAGCGCAGGCCGCGTGGTCTGCGCTTTTTTTGCCGGCTTCAACTCTACCGGCGTTTCACAGTTTCACTTCCACCGCGCCGACAGGGCGGATCTGCAGCGGCACGCACGCGCCCTCTCCAAACACGGCGTCCATCCGCGCGCGGTATTCGGCCATTTTTTCCTGCGGCACAAACGCGAGGATCGTCCCGGCGAACCCGCCGCCGTGCACGCGCCACGCGCCGCCGCATTCGCTCAGCATCCTGCGGCTCAATTCCAGCGCAATCGCCAGCGACTGCTGGCTTTCCGAAGCCACCACGTTCTGCAGCAGCTTCCAGCTGCTCTCGCCCGATTCGATCACCAGCTTCAGGAAATCGTCCAGCCGGTCGTCGCGCAGCGCCTGCGCCTGCTTCGGCACGCGCTCGTTCTCATCAAAGAAGTGCATCGCGCGCAGCAGGGCGCGGTCGCTCACCTTGCCGTACAGCTTCGGCAGCAGCATGAAAAACGCCTCCGGCTTCACGGCCCGCAGCTTTTCCTGCCCGAAGCAGCGCGCCACGTCTTTCATTTCCTTCGGAATGGCGGCGTATGCGTCCGTCAGATCCTCGTGGCTCGAACCCGTGCCGACAATCGCCAGCTCGTAGCCCTTCGCGGCAAAGTCGTAGCTGAGCGCGTCGATCTGCGCCTGCGGCTTTTCAAAATCGATCTCCACCATGCCGCCCACGGAGCTGGCCATCTGGTCCATCAGCCCGCTGGGCTTGCCGAAATAATCGTTTTCGGATTTCTGCGCCATGCGCGCGCTGAGCGCGGCGTCCATATCGCCCGCGTTGAACAGGCAAGCGAAAATCTTGTTGATGAGGATTTCAAACGCCGCCGACGAGGAAAGCCCGCTGCCGCTGAGAACGCTTGAAGAAATGACCGCGTCGAAGCCGCCCGTGCGGAAGCCGTTCTCGCGCAGATTGGCCGCGCAGCCGCGCACGATGCCCGCCGTGGTGCCGACCTCTTCGTTGCGCGGGGAAAGGTTCTGAATTTCCACACTGAAGGGAGCATAGCCCTCGCTGTAAATGCGCACGGTGTTCGTGCCGTTCTCCCGCGCGGCGGCGATGGTATCAAGGTTCACCGACGCGGCCAGCACGCGGCCGTTCTGATGGTCGGTATGATTGCCGCTGATTTCCGTGCGGCCGGGCGCGGAGAAAAACCTCGGCGCATCCTGCGCCGGAAAAAGGTCATGGAACCTCGCGGTCAGCTTCTGCCAGCGTTCGCGCTGGGCGGGGACGTTCTTCTCTCCGTAGAGCAGCCCCAATTCGACCGGATTTGACTTCATCGTTCATCCCTCCCGATTCTCTTGCCTCCATTCTTTCATTTTCGTCCGGCTTTGTCAATATACGAAGGATTTCAGAATATAGACAATTTTCCATTGTGCGGAGCGATTTTTCCCGCTATACTGGTAAGCGGAGGGGTTTTGAATGAATGCGCTTACACAAATGCTCGATTTTGCCACGGTTCACGGCCTGCTCGTAGAGGAGGACCGCGATTACGCACGCAACGCGCTGCTTGCCGCGCTCGGCCTGTACGCCCCGCCGGAGGATTCCGGCGAGGATTCCCAGCCGCTCCCGCGGACGATCGGCCCCATTCTTTCGGCGCTGACCGACGTCGCAGCCGCGCACGGCATGGTAGACGATTCTCCATCCGAACGCGACCGCTTCGGCGAGCATCTCATCAGCCTGATCCTGCCTCCGCCGTCTGTCGTGACGCAGCGGTTTCATTCCATCTACGACCGCAGGGGCGCGGCGCAGGCCACAAACTGGTTCTACGATTTCTGCAAGGCTTCCAACGCCATCCACGTCGACGCGATCAAGAAGAACGTCGGCTATCTCGCGCCGTCGCCGTATGGAAAGCTGCAGATCACCATCAACCTTTCCAAGCCGGAAAAGGATCCGCGTGAAATCGCGCGCCAGAAGACGATGCCCTCGGTCGGCTATCCGCTGTGCATGCTCTGCAAGGAAAACGAGGGCTATGCGGGCCGTCCTGGCTATCCCTCGCACGAAACGCTGCGCACGGTGCAGCTGCGCCTGTGCGGCGAGGCGTGGCGGCTGCAATTCTCGCCCTACAGCTATTACGACGAGCACTGCATCGTCCTCAACGAAAAGCATGTGCCGATGGTCATCGAGAAAAAGACGTTCGCGCTGCTGTGCGATTTTGTCGATCAGTTCCCGGCGTATTTCATCGGCAGCAACGCCGATCTGCCCATCGTCGGCGGTTCCATCCTGAGCCATAATCATTTCCAGGGCGGCCGGCACGTCTTCCCCATCGACAACGCGCCGGTGACGAAGTGGTTCGCGCATCCGGATTTTCCGCGCGTACGCGCGGGAATCGTCCGCTGGCCGATGACCTGTCTGGAAGCGCGCGGCGAAAACGCCGAGGAGCTGACCGCGTTCTGCGACGCGCTGCTCCGCTTCTGGCGCGGCTACGACGACGCGTCCGCCGGCGTGCTGCACGAAACCGAAGGCCAGCCGCACAACACCATCACGCCCATCGCGCGCAAGGCCGGAAAGGTCTACCGCATGCGCCTCGTGCTGCGCAATAACCGCACCGACGCCGAAAACCCGCTGGGCATCTTTCACCCGCACGCAAACCTGCACCACATCAAGCGCGAAAATATCGGCCTGATCGAGGTGATGGGGCTGTTCATCCTGCCGGGAAGGCTGCAGGCTGAGCTGGCCGGGCTGGAAGGCTATCTCACCGGCGAAAAGCCGCTCGTTCCTCCCGCTCAGGACGATCCGCTCTTCAAGCACTTCGAATGGGTGCGCGCCCTGGCCGGTCAGTACGGCGCGGCGCTCGCTCCGGAAGAGGCGAAGGATCTGCTGCGCCGCGCGCTGAGCGAGGTGTGCGCGCATGTGCTGGAAGACGCGGGCGTGTTCAAGCTGGATGCGCCCGGACAGGCCGCGTTTGAAAAATTTCTGGCCGCGTTCGGCCTTGAAACGGAGGAATGAGCCATGCATGAAAACCTTGACCGCGCCGTCGAAACGCTGACGAACTGCTTCCGCCGCGGCGGAAAGCTGCTCCTGTGCGGCAACGGCGGAAGCGCCGCCGACTGCGCGCATATTCTGGGCGAATTCGTCAAATCGTTCTGCAAGCGCCGCCCGCTCGACGCGCGGCTCAAAGCCGCCATCGGCGAAGAATGGGCGGAGAAATTGCAGCAGGGGCTTCCCGTGATCGACCTGACGGCCAACTGCGCGCTCATCGCCGCCGTGGCCAACGATCAGGACGCGGCGCTCGCCTATGCCCAGCAGGTCACGGCATACGGCGCGCCCGGCGACGTGCTCATCGGTATTTCCACGTCCGGAAACGCCGAAAACGTGCGCCGCGCCGTCGTGACGGCCCGCGCCATGGGCGTGTATACCATCGGCATGACCGGACGCGGCGGCGGCAGGCTGCGCGGCCTGTGCGATCTGCTCTTGAACGTGGACGAGACGGAAACCTATCGCGTACAGGAAAAGCATCTGCAGCTGTATCATCAGCTGTGCCTGCGCGTGGAGGACGCGATGTTCGACGAATAACACCAATACAAGGGAGGTGCGCCGCATGAAGCGGATTATGATTTTCTCTCTGGCGCTGCTGCTTGCGCTTTTCCTCGCCGCGCCCGCGTTCGCGGCGAAATACGGCCTTTCAGATGCTTACGACGGCTGCAAGCTGACCCTAGCCGCGCAATATCCGGCTGAAGGCAAGGCGCAGAGCGCCGTCGTCGTCGCCGAGGGCAAGGGCTTCCGGCAGCTGATTTTCTGCCGCCGGGGCGCTTCCGGGCTCGCGCCCGTCGAATCTTCCGGCGCGGCGCTGCCCCAGCCGGACGACGAGCGCGGCTACGCCGTGGAAATGTCCGACGCGGACAGCTTTACGCTCTCCTGGCTCTCCCCCGACGGCGCGCAGGAGGCGGCGTACACCTTCGCGCAGAGCGCCTGGACGGACGAAACCGGCGCCGAAAAGCAGGGCCTTGCGCTGCGCAGCGCCGTGTTCTCCGGCGGTTCCGCCCGCTTCGACCGCGAATGGGACGAAGGGCTGACCTTCCGTGCGGGCGATACAAGCGTTTCGCTGCCAATAAACGTCCCGCTCAGCGGCTTCGGCCCCGGCGCGCTGCCGCGCACCGCCGGACAGGCGCGGCGGCTCGCTGCGGCGCTGCAAGCCGGGTATCCCGCGCTGAGCGCGCAAACCCCGATCAAAACGGAAAAAGCCGTCTCTCTTCCGGTCTACGCCGCGCCCTCTGAGGGCGCTTACCGCGCCGCGAACGGCAAGGCGGCCGCAGCGCTCCAGACCGGCGTTTCCCTTTGGGGCGGCGCCGCGCCGGACAATGCTTGGCTGCTGATTGAATACGAGATCAACCCCGCCGTAAGCCGCGTGGGGTTCGTAAGCCCGTGGGCATATAAAACGTCCGCAGAGCAGGAAACCGTCGCCAGCCTGACGCTTTCGCCGCGTCTGGCGCGCGTTGCAGAGGATACGTTCCTCACCGACGACCCGCAGCACGGCCAGCGCGCGCTGGCGCAGCTCTCCGCGGGCAGCGCCGTCACGCTGCTGGCAGCGCTGAATCCGCTCTGGGCGTATGTCGAAACTGAAATCGACGGCCAGTTCGCGTGCGGCTTCATACCGCTGATGAGCATAGATGCGGACGTATCCGCCCTCGCGCCCGAAGCGCGCATTCCCGGCCAGTGGAAGGGCTATGCCGGCGGCGCGGGCGACGCGCTTTATTTCTTTGCGGACGGCACGTATCTTGCCGACGAGGGCTATTCCGAAACCCGCCGCACATGGCGCGTCGTGCCGCTCACCGACGAACTGATGGAGCAGGAAAAATTCTGGGAAAAGCCGGATTACGTGCTGCTCCTCGAGGACGGCGGCGCCAGCCGCGCCGTCGGGCTTTCCTTTGCAAGCGTCAACGCCGGCGAAGCCGCGTCCGATCCGCTCTTCCCCGCCGGAACCGACATGCTGAACTTTATCTATGGCGACGAGGGCGGCGGCGGTTACGTGCGCACGCTGCAAACGCCGCCCATAACGCAGGAAGAATACGACGAAGCGCACGGATAATCAGGGGCGATACCGCCCCTTTTTTGCATTGTCTCCCGCGCCGGAAAATGTTACACTCATAAAAGTAAAACTCTGCCTTGGAGGTTTCCCATGAGCAAGCTTCTGATTACCGGCGGCCGCGTGCTCACGCAGGAGCGCGAGCTGGACGGCGGCGCAGTCTCGGTTGAAAACGGAATCATTACCGGCGTATACGAAACGCCCCGCCCCGCGCAGCCCGGCGAAACCGTCGTCGATGCGCGAGGGCTGTATGTTTCACCCGGATTCATCGATATTCACGTGCACGGCGGCGGCGGGTTCGATTTCATGAGCGGCGAAAAGGAGCAGGTGATCGGCTGCTGCCGCACGCACCTGCGCCACGGCACGACGACCATCGTTCCCACGCTGTGCACGGCGGCATACGATTCGTTCGTGCGCGCCATGTCTGCCATCGACGCGGCTGCCGCCGCCATGGAACACGGGCCGTACATTCCCGGCATTCACCTGGAAGGGCCGTATTTCGCGCCGAGCCAGGCGGGCGCGCAGTCGCCCGAATTCCTGCGCAGACCCGATCCGGATGAGTATCTCGCCATCGTGGAGCGGTTCCCGAGCGTGATGCGCTGGGCCGCCGCGCCCGAGCTGCCCGGCGCGCTGGAAATGGGCCGCGCCCTCACCGCGCGCGGCGTGCGCATGTCGATGGGCCATTCCGACGCGACGTTTGATGAAGCGCTGCGCGCCTATGAATGCGGCTACACCTGCGTGACGCACCTGTATTCGGCGTGCTCATCCGTGCGGCGCATCAACGCCTATCGCCATGCGGGCATCGTTGAAGCCGCTTTCCTACTCGACGGGATGACAGTCGAAATCATCGCCGACGGCAAGCACCTGCCCGAAAGCCTGCTGCGGCTCATTTACAAAATCAAGGGTCCGGACCGCATCTGCCTGATTACCGACGGCATCAGCGCCGCCGGGCTGGAAAACGTTTCCGGAGAGATTTACGATCAGTCGATCCATTCGAAAATCATTATCGAAGATCAGGTGGCCAAAATGCCAGATCGCAGCTGCTTCGCCGGCAGCGTCGCCACCACCGACCGGCTCGTGCGCACGATGCATTCCCTTGCGCGCGTGCCAATGGCAGAGGCCGTAAAGATGGCGTCGGCCACGCCGGCGCGGCACCTGAATATTTTCGATAAAAAAGGCTCCATCGCCGTGGGCAAGGACGCGGATCTTCTGTTCTTTGACGACGACGTGCGCATCCGGCGCGTGCTGGTGCGCGGAGAAACGGTGGAAGACGCATCCTGATAAACATGCGAGAGGGCTTTCGCCCTCTCTTCCGCTTTTTTCGGCGGCGTAATTCCGCCGTTTTTTTATTGGATTTTCCCGTCCGTGCCGATGGTTACAACCTTCAGCGGAATCTCCTTGCCGCAGGCCTCCAGCGCCGTTTTCACGGCGAACTCCAGCCCGCCGCAGCACGGCACGGTCATGCGCGTCACCGTCACGCCCGCAATCGCGTTGCGCGCGAAAATCTCCGTCAGCTTCTCGGCATATTTCACCGGATCGAGCTTCGGGCAGCCGACCAGCGTTACGCGTCCGCGGATGAATTCCTCATGAAAATTTCCGTATGCGTACGCCGTGCAGTCGGCGGCGATCAGCAGCTCCGCCCCGTCGAAATACGGCGCGGCGACCGGCGCAAGACGAATCTGCACGGGCCAGTTCGCGAGCCTGCTTTCAGCCTTCACGCCGGAAGGCTTTGCCGCGCGGGCGGCCAGATGCGCTTTCACAGCCTGCGCGTCATATGCGGGCGCTTCGCGCTCTTCAAACGAAATCGCCCCGGCCGGGCATGCGGGCAGGCAATCGCCGAGTCCGTCGCAATAATCCTCGCGCAGCAGCCGCGCCTTGCCGCCGATCATCCCGATCGCGCCCTCGTGGCACGCGCCTGCGCACAGGCCGCAGCCGCTGCATTTTTCCTCATCGATTTTTACGATTCTCCGCTTCATTTCCATCCCTCCGCGGGGTATGGTATCATACCCGCGGCGCTGGCGCAACTGGAAAAGCCGCCCGGCTACCCGGACGGCCGCGAATCTGTTTTTCATGGCCGCCCTGCGGCCATAAATTCATCCGTCATTTCAGCACGTTCGCAAGGAACGCCTTCGTGCGCTCCTGCTGCGGGTGATCGAGCACCTGCTCCGGCGTTCCGGCTTCGAGGATAACGCCCGCGTCCATGAACACCACCTTGCTGGCCACGCTGCGGGCAAAGCCCATTTCGTGCGTAACCACAAGCATGGTCAGGCCGCTGCGCGCCAGCTCCTGCATTACGTTCAGCACCTCGCCCACCATTTCCGGATCGAGCGCCGAAGTCGGCTCGTCGAACAGCAGCACTTCCGGATCCATCGCCAGCGCGCGCGCGATGGCCACGCGCTGCTTCTGGCCGCCCGAAAGCTGGCGCGGCCGCGCGTTGATGAACTGATCCATGCCCACCTTGGCGAGATATTTCATCGCGTTCCCGCGGCTTTCCTTTTCGCCGCGCCCGAGCGCTTTCATCTGGCCGTACATGCAGTTCTTCAGCACGGTCATGTTTTCAAACAGGTTGAACTGCTGAAACACCATGCCCACCTTCGCATGGAACGCGGGCATCGACAGACCGCCCGTCTGTATGTTCTGTCCGTGATAAAGGATTTCGCCCGCGTCGGGCGTTTCCAGCAGGTTGATGCAGCGCAGAAGCGTGCTCTTGCCGCTGCCGGAGGAGCCGATGACGCATACCACCTCGCCCGCCTGCGCGGCGAAGTCGATATCGCGCAGCACCTCATGCGCGCCGAATGATTTGCGCAGGTGGCGGATCTCCAATACGTTTTCCATTTATTTCTCCTCCGTCACGGTAATCACCGACGCGCTGTCGGACTGCGAGCCGCAGATGACGTAATGATCCGGGCCCTCAAGCTTCTTCTCCAGCAGACGGATCGCGCGCGTCACCAGGAGCGTGAGCACCAGATAGATGCAGCCGGTGATGAAGAACACCTCGAAATAGCGGAAATACGTACCCGCCGCCGATTTCGACTGGAAGAACAGTTCCGAAACCGAAATCACGTTCAATACGCTGGAATCCTTGATGTTGACGATAAACTCGTTGCCGATGGACGGCAGGATGTTGCGCACGGCCTGCGGCAGCACCACACCGGTCATCGTCTGCCAGTGCGTCAGGCCGATGGAGTGCGCGGCCTCAGTCTGACCCTTATCGATGGACAGAATGCCGCCGCGGATGATTTCCGCCATATACGCGCCGGTGTTGACCGATACGATCAGCACAGCCGCGGCGATTTCGTTCATCGTAATGCCGAGATACTGCATCGCGCCGTAGTAGATAATCATCGCCTGCACGATCATCGGCGTGCCGCGGAAAACCTGAATGTAGACGTTCATGATTCCGTGCAGCACCTTGACAGCGGCGCGTCTGCCCTTTCCCGCGCCCTGCGCGGGTTCAACCGTGCGCGCGATAGCCGCCAGAAGCCCCAGCAGGAAGCCCAGCAGCGTGCCGCTGACGGCGACGAGCATCGTAATGCCCGTGCCGCGCAGGAACAGCACGCCGTATTTTTGCAGCAGGAACCAGACCCAACCAAAGAACGTTGTCGGCATAATAACCCCTCTTGCGCGTTATTCGGAAACGGGCTGCGCGGCCACAGCGTCGTCCATGATCTGCTGACGCTCTTCGCGGCTGATTTCAGCCAGCGCCGCGTTGATGGAATCCTTCAGCGGGCTGCCCTTGACGATGCCCACGGCGATGGCCACATCCTCGGGAGAGGCTTCAAAGCCCTCGCCCTCCGGGAACGAAACGAACGTCAGTTCCGGATTGGCGGCCACGGCCGACACAGCGCCGGGACGCTCGGAGACATAGCCGTCGATCGCGCCCGCGTTCAGCGCCACGATCATCGCCGGGAAGGTTTCCATGGCCGTCGCCTTCTTCACGCCCGGAATCTGATCGATAACGGTATAGTGGAAGGTATTCAGCTGGCCGGTAATGCGCGCGCCGGAGAAATCGGCCAGGCTCGAAGCGGCGGCATACGGGCCGTCCGCGCGGACGACGAGCACGAGGTCGCTCTCGTAATACGGATCGGTAAAATCGATGGTCAGCTTGCGCTCTTCGGTGGGGCTCATGCCCGCGATGATCGCGTCGATCTTGCCGCTCATGAGCGCCATGGTCAGGCCGTCCCATTCAATCTTGACGATTTCAAGCTCCATGCCCAGTGCGTCCGCCACGCGGCGCGCGATACGCACGTCGTAGCCGTCGGCATACCCGCCCGCGGCGATCGGCACGGCGTATTCGCTTTCTTCGGCCTGCGTCCAGTTAAAGGGCGCGTAGTTGCACTCCATGCCCACGCGGAGCGTGTCGGCAAGAGCGGTCGAGCAAAGCAGCATCACAACAGCGAGTCCTAGGGCGAGAATGTTTCTGAAAGTCCTCATGTTTCGTTCCTCCGCATAAAACTAAAATAGTCGATGCGTGGAACGCATCGACTTTGTGTAGAATCATTGATAGAATACAACAATGAAACCACTGCCAATAGCGCTCCACAATCCATGATTGTGACAGTCGGCCGGATGTTCTCCGTCCGCCCAGCTTCGGCCTCATGCAGGAAGCCCCCGCTTCGGCAGGATCCCCTTTCGTCCGGTTTTAGCGCCGCTGCAGCGGCTCCTCCGGCCTACTTTTGAATCCCGCGCCTCTAAGTGCAGTCGTCCTTTGGGCTTGCGCCCTATGAACTTGGGTTGAAGTATACAGGCATTCCGCGGCTTTGTCAAGCCCCTGCGGCATTTTTTTGCAGCTTTTCGCCTGGAATCCTTCAAATTTTCGCAAGCACGTCCGCAGCGCGCGCCAGCGCGCCGAGAACGTTGGCCCGCGGCGTAGCGATATTCATGCGCAGGAACCCCCGCCCTTCCTCGCAGAAGCTCATGCCGCCGGAAAACGCCGCGCCCGCTTCGAACACCATTTTCCGCTCCAGCTCCTTCTGCTCGAGCCCGTAATCACGCATGTCGAGCCACATCAGATACGTGCCCTCCAGCCGCGAAACCTTCACGCGCGGCATTTTTTCGGCGATAAGCGCCTCTACCGCGCTGCGCGTGCCGTCGAGGTATTCCAGCAGCGCGTCGAGCCACGGCGCGCCGTGGGCGTATGCCGCCGTCTGCGCGAGCTTTCCGAACAGGTTGATTTCGCCCAGCCCCATGCGCGTAAGGAACGCCTGCATTTTTTCTCGATCGGCTGCATTTCCGAACAGCATCGTCGAACTGCGCATCCCCGCGAGGTTGAACGTTTTCGTGGCCGAAACGAAGCTGACTGCGTTCGGATGGACGCAGAGCATCGGCGTATGGCGGAAACCGGGCATTTCAAAATCGGCGTGGATTTCATCGCTGACAACGCGCGCGCCGTAGCGTTCGCACAGATCGCCGGCCGCCTGCAATTCGCCGCGCGTCCACACGCGGCCGACGGGATTATGCGGGCTGCACAGCAGCAGCATTTTCACGCCGCGCCGCAGGCCCACTTCGAGGTTCTCCAGATCCATCTCCCAGCCGTTTTCCGTCTGGCGCAGGCAGTTTTTATAGAGCCTGCGGCCGGTGTTTTTCACGCTCCGTTCGAACGGGCCGTACACCGGCGGCTGAATGGCGACAAGATCACCCGGATCGGTGAACGCGTTAATCGCAAACGAAAGGCTGTCCACCACACCGGGGCTGGGCAGCGTCTGTTCGGGCGCGATAGAAAGGCCGTGGCGGGCCTTCATCCAATCGCAGACGGTCTGCGCAATGGCGGGATCGTCGTCCGGATAGCCGAACACGCCGTGCCGGGCGCGCACGACGAGCGCGTCGGTCACTTCCGCGGGAGACGCAAAATCCATATCGGCGACCCACAGCGGCGTCGCGTCGGCGCGGCCAAAGACCGCCTGCCGCCCATCCCACTTGCAGCAGCCCGTATTCTCCCGGTTCACTCCCTGATCGAACAGCGCGAAATATTCTTCTTTCGTCATAAAAACCAACCTCCTGCGTGATCGCTCCGAAACCGTTGCAGAAAACGGCGCTTTTCGGCGCTGCATCCATCGTAGCCCGACGCGCAGGGTTTGTCAAGCATTGACAAACCCGTGCGATGTGATATGCTGGAAGCGCGCCGCGTTTTTCTTTCCCCGGCGGCGCAATGATTCCCGCAGCCTGGAGGTAGTTTCCATGAACGAATATCCCCTCTCTCTTGTTGAAAAGCTCAGCTTCGTCCGCTATGGCGGCACGCTCGAAGAAGCGCGCGCCGCGCAGATTCTGCTCGACGAGCTCGCCTGCGCCGGCGGCCGCGGCGAACTGATGGAGTTCGAGGTCGAAGCGCCCGTGCCCGGCGCGTGCGAATTCAGCGCTCTCGCTCCCTGCGCGCGCACCGTTCCCGCCATCCCCTACGGCATGTCGGGCGAGCTGGACGGAGCCGAGCTGAACCTCTATTACGCCGCACGCGGCGTTGAAGAGGATTTCGCCGGCATGGACGATCTTTCCGGTACGGCCGTCCTGCTCAACGCGCTTACGCTCGACGCCTATAAAGAGCTTGTCAAACGCCGCGCCGCAGCGTTTATCACCATTTCCGGCAAGTACTACGACACGCCCGAAACGGCCAGCATGTATCCGCGCAACCTGCGTCCGCGCTTCCGCGAGGAAGGCGTAATCCCCGGCCTCGCCATCTGCGCTTCGGACGTGACGGAGCTGCTGCGCTGCGAAACCAGCCGCGTCCGCCTCACGCTGCGCCAGGGCGAAACGACGCGTCTTTCCCGCAACGTGCTCGCGGTCGTCCCCGGCGCGGAGCGCCCCGACGAATCCATCGTTCTTACCGCGCATTACGACAGCGTACCGCTCGGAACCGGATCGTGGGACAACGCCACGGGCGCGGCGGCGCTGTGCGCCATCTATCGCTACTTCGTCAGCCATCCCGCGCGCCGCACGCTGCGGTTCGTCTGGTGCGGCTCGGAAGAGCAGGGCCTGCTCGGCTCGAAGGCGTATATCGCGCAGCAGGAAGCGCTGATCGACCAGATCAAATTCTGCTTCAACTTCGACATGTGCGGCACCATTCTCGGGCCGAACCACATCGTCGTCACCGGCGGCGACGACCTGAAGCATTTCATCGAGCAGTTCTGCCGCGAACAGGGCTATTCCGCCGAGTTCGATGTAAACGTACATTCGAGCGATTCCGCGCCCTTCTGCGATCGCGGCATCCCGGCGCTCGGCCTTTCGCGCGAGACGCGCACGGCGGAGATTCACACCCGGCGCGACCTGATGCCGCCGCTGGGCAACCGGCAGCTGCGCGAAAACGTCGATTTCGCCGTCCGGCTGATCGACCGCGTAGCCAATTCCGTGCGCATGCCCGTCCCCTGCGGCATGCCGGACGAAATGAAGGAAAAGCTGGACAAGTATTTCCGCCGGAAATAACCGCCTGCGCGCCTGGTTTTCATTTTTCCGCGCAGGGCGCGGAAAATAAAGGCGAACCTTTGCGCAAGCTCCGGCGCCGTCCCGAAACGCAGCGCTCCGCCCCGGCCTTTTCGGCCGAAGCGGAGCTTTTTTCTGTGCGGCGCCTGCGCACCAGAAATTTCCAAAAAGCAGTTTTTGCTCGATAAAACAGAGTTTTGAGAACTTGGGCCCTCTCAAACTTTCTCCGTTTTTTCGTCCCCCTTATTTCTTCCGGAGCACAATTTTAATAAAGTTCAGATATTTTCCCCCGCCGGCGTTCATCGTTTTTCGGTCGCCCACGGCGTAGGGGTTCTCCTGTCTGAGCCAGTCCTGCCAGACCTCGTCGTTGCTTTCCATTTCGGAAACCTCCAGCACCTCGGCTCCGCGGCTCCGGCTCACCAGCGCCTTCCACCAGGCGGCGTCGTGCATCGTTTCCAGATCCTCCGGCGTCCACGAGCGCAGCAGCACTTCGGGCAGGTTGTCGTGACAGTCCTTCTTCATGCCGGGAATGGCCACATACACATACCCGCCGCTGCGCAGATACGGCAGCAGCCTTTCATCGAGAAATTCCGGATCGCGCCCGAAATAGTGATACGAGTCCGTGCTCACCACCGCGTCGAAGAATTCCTTTTCAAACGGCATGCACGCCGCGTCCGCCTTGACGGGATCAATCTGTTCCGCCGTCAGCCCCATCCTTTCAAAAAACGGGACGTGCTCCTCCGGCTCGCTCCACAGGTCGGCGGCATATACCCTGTAGCCGTATTCTTTCGCAAGGAACACGCTCGTCAGCCCTTTTCCGCTGCCCAGGTCGCACACGCGGCTCCCCGCCGGGATCATGCATCCCCGCAGCAGTTCCTCTTCGAGTTTGACGGGGTTCGGCCCCATCATCATCGCCATCAGTTCGGGCGTACAGTATTTTTCGCTTTTTACGTACTTCATGGTTATCCTCTCCCTGCCTGTCTGTTTAATTTTGCAATTTCCTTGAATTTTTGCCGCTTCGCGGCCAGATGTTCCGCCGCCCCGCGCGCGAAATCGTTCTCCGCGCACAGGCCGCGCCATGCCTTCAGCCGCTCCGGAGCCAGTTCTCCCTGCTCCACGGCGGCCCGCACGGCGCACCCCGGCCCCGTCCGATGCGTGCAGTCGCGGAACCGGCAGCGGCGCGCCAGCGCCGCAATATCCGAAAACGTCCGTGAAACGCCGCCGTCCGCATCCCACATGCCCAGCTCGCGCATGCCGGGCGTATCCATCACGAGCGCGCCGCACGGCAGCTCGATCAGCTGCCGGCGCGTGGTGGTGTGACGGCCGCGGTCATCGCCGCGCAGGCCGTTCGTCTGCAGGCGTTCCTCGCCGAGCAGCCGGTTGACAAGCGTCGATTTTCCCACGCCCGACGAGCCCAGCAGCGCCAGCGTTTTTCCCGGCTTCAAATACGGCGCGAGCGCCGCGCAGCCGTCCTCCTCCAGCGACGAAACGGCCAGCACGTCCACGCCCGGCGCAATCGCCGCCACCTCGGCAATCCGCGCGGCCGCGTCGGCGCACAGATCCTTTTTTGTCAGCACAATCACCGGAGCCGCGCCGCTCTCCCATGCGATGGACACATAGCGCTCCATGCGCCGCAGGTTGAAATCGCCGTTGAGCGCCATGCACAGAAGCACCGTGTCCACGTTCGCCGCGACCACCTGCTCCGCATTTTCGCCCGCCGCGCGCCGGATAAACGCGCTCCTGCGCCCCAGAACGCGATGAATAATCGCATTGCCTCCGGTTTCGGCTTCCGCCTCCACCCAGTCGCCCACAGCCGGGAAATCGGAAGGGCGCGCCGCCTCGAACCGCAGTTTTCCTGAAACCTCCGCCGCGCGTTCTCCCGTTCCGAAATCGATGCCGTACAGCCCCTTCTCCTGCCGCACCACACGCGCGATGCTAATCGTTTCCATTCGCTCTCTCCTCAACAAACCGCTTCAGGTGTTCGTCCAGCAGCGCAAGCGCCGCTTCCTCGCCCCTTGCGTCGGCCACGGCGTACAGCAGATGCATCGGCGCATAGAACGCAAGCGCCGCCTGCGCCGGGTCGTCCCGCTTCCAAACGCCCTGCTCCATGCCCTCGCGGAACAGATCCTGTATATATTCCAGCGGCCCCGCGCCGAGATAGGCGTGGTACAGCGCGCTCATCTCCCCGCTGCGATATTGTTCCAGCGTCAGCATACGCCGGAAGTCGGCCGCAAACGCATCCTGCGTCCAGTAGACGAACTGCGCCCTGGCATAGCCCGCCGTGTCGCGCGCCGTCGTGCGCCCGTAGCTCTCGTCGCCCTCGGCATATTCCTCCGCCGGCACGCCGTTTTCCTGCGCGCGCTCGGCGTCCTGTCCGGCCATGCGCGCCACGATCGCATCAAAAATCGCCTGCTTGCCTGCATAATGCTTGTACAGCGCGCTTTTCGTCATGCCCAATTCCGCCGCAATATCGCTGATCGACGTCGCTTCATAGCCCTGACGGGCGAAAAGCCGCAGCGCCGTGCGCAGCATGTTTTCCTTTGTCTCTCCCATGAAACGCCCCTCCAAAACATAGAAGTGATCGATCGTTCACCCCTCGTATTATAGTGAACGATCGATCACCTGTCAAGCCCAAAGTGTTTTCTTTTTGAAAAGCGCCGGGGAAACTTTTCCCCGGCGCTCCTTATCGTCTCTTATTCGCCTTTACCGCTTCACGCGGGCGTTGCCTTCCCAGATGCTCCAGACCTGTTCTTCATCAGCGGGGAGGCCGAAATCGGTTTCGAGCGTGGCCACGAGCGCGCCGGTCGCCCAGCCGAACTGCGCGCACTTTTCGCCGTCCCAGCCCTTGACCATGCCGTAGAGCATGCCGCCGACAAACGCGTCGCCGCCGCCGATGCGGTCGTACACCTGGATGGGCCGCGGCTCGATGACGTGCCATTCTTCGCCGTCCAGCAGGATCGCGCCCCAAAGGTGCTCGTTCGCGCTGACGACCTGGCGCAGCGTGGTGCCGAAGAAGCCGGCGTTCGGGAACGCCTTTTTCACGTTGCGGATCATGCCCTGGAAGCTCTCGATCTTGGAAGCGATGTCCTTGCCGCCGGACTTCGGGCCTTCAATGCCCAGCGCCAGCTGGAAATCCTCTTCGTTGCCAACGAGGATATCGGCCTTCTGCGCGATGCGGGTGAAGATGTCGCGCAGCTCGGCCTCGCGGCCCTTCCAGAAGGAGGCGCGATAGTTCAGGTCGAAGGAGATGCGGGTTCCGGCCGCGTGCGCGGCTTCAGCCAGCTGCAGGCAGAATTCGCTCGTCTCGTGCGAAAGCGCGCCGATCAGGCCGGAGATGTGCAGCACCTGCACGCCTTCCTCAACGAACAGGCGATGCAGACCGAAATCCTTCACGTTCAGCGTGCGTCCGACTTCACCGGCGCGGTCGTTATCAACGCGCGGGCCGCGCAGGCCGAAGCCGCTGTCGGCGATGTTGAACTGATGACGGTAGCCCCACGCGTCGCCCTTTTCAACCTCGGGGCCTTCATAAGAGATGCCGCGGCGGCGCAGATCGCCCTTGATAAGCGCAGCAATCGGGCTGCCCTTGACGAACGCGGTCAGCACCTTGGTGGGCTGGCCCAGCGCGGCGGCGATGCTCAGCACGTTCGACTCGGCGCTGGTGGCCTGCATTTCAAACAGACTGCTGACATGCACGGGCTGACGGTTGACGGGCGTAATGCGCACGCCCATGCTGGTCGGGCACACGATGGCCCACTTGCAGTTTTCACGGAATTTCATGATAAAACGCCTCCTGTGGTGTTGATTGATCTGCGTTTATTTTAGCACAATTCCGCTGCGCGGAACATATAAAAACCGCTCGCAAAAAGGGAAGCCAAGTTGTTGGTTTTCCCTTTGGCCGCGTCTTGCCCGAAAGCTGCGCGCCCGTTTTTTAGGGTGTATCTGAAAAAGAAAGATACGACAGCTCAAGCGGAT
>SFFS01000241.1 GCA_004557805.1 Clostridiales bacterium
TGTGTTCAACAAGGTGGACCTGTTGCAAGACGACGAGCGCAGCTATCTCGACATGATGGTTACGCTGTATGAAACGGTGGGTTATGACTGTTTGAAAGTGTCGGCAGAAACGAAAGAGGGCATGGACCGCCTGTTGCCGCTGCTGAAAGACAAGATAACGCTCTTCAGCGGTAACAGTGGAGTGGGGAAGAGCACCATGCTCAACTTCATTGTGCCTGGTGCGGAACTGAGGACGGCGGAGATTTCCGACGCCCACAACACGGGAATGCACACTACTACGTTCAGCGAGATGCTTCCGCTGACGGATGGCGGCTGGGTGATTGACACACCGGGCATCAAGGGATTTGGCACTTTCAATATGGAGCCTGAGGAGATTTGTGGATATTTCAAGGAGATATTCAAGTTTTCAAAGGGCTGCCGCTTCAACAACTGCACTCATACCCACGAGCCGGGCTGTGCGGTGACCGAAGCCGTGAAGGCGGGCGAAATCGCCTGGCCGCGTTACGAAAGCTACCTGAAAATCCGCGATGAAGATGAAAAATACCGCAAATAACGACTCCCCGGGACCGGACTTCGATTTCGGCCCCGATGCCGCACACGCCGCTGAGCGCATCGCCTGCCTCGCCGGGTTTATGACGCCGGAACGGTATGCCGTTTTGCGGAAGACGGTCTCCATGCGCACGCGCTACATGACGGTGCTGGCCGAGAACATGTACCACGGGCAGAATGCCGCGGCGCTGATCCGCCATTGCGAGGCGTTCGGCGTGCAGGAGATGCACACCGTGGAGACGCTCTGCCCGTTCGAACCCAATCCCGACATTGCGCGCGGCACGCACCAGTGGGTCGACGTGCGCCGCCACGCCTCGACGGGCGAGGCCGTCGCCGCCCTCAAGGGGGCGGGCTACCGGATCGTGGCCACCACGCCCCACCGCGAGGACGCGACGCCCGAGACGTTCGATGTCGGGCGGGGACCTTTCGCGCTGGTCTTCGGGACGGAACACGCCGGGATTTCCGACGAGGTGATCGCTTCGGCCGACGAATTCCTGCGCATCCCGATGTGCGGCATGGTCGAGAGCCTGAACGTCTCGGCCTCGGCGGCGATCCTGATCTACACGCTCTCCGAGCGCATGCGCCTCACGGTCGGCAACTGGCGGATGTCCGACGCCGAACAGGCCGAAACGCTCTGCCGCTGGATGCGGCGCAGCGTGAAGGATTCCGAAGCGATTTTGCAACGCCGGGGTATGGTCCCGGATTTATAGGCGGCTTCGGCGCTCCTGGCCCGAATCCGCGCAAATGGATAAAATAGTATGATTCTCCGCAAACAATTTCTGGCGCATGTCGCCCAGACCTCCCCGTCGCCGATGCTGGTGGAGGTCGCGCGCGCCGAAGGCTCGTTTTTCTATACGCCCGAAGGCAAGCGTTATTTCGACCTCGTGGCCGGGGTTTCGGTCAGCAATGTCGGTCACGGCAATCCGGCCGTGGTGCGCGCCGTGCAGGAGCAGGCTGCGCGCTACATGCATGTGATGGTCTACGGCGAGCTGGTCGAGACGCCGCAGGTGGAGTATGCCGCCAGGATCGCGTCGCTGCTGCCCGCGCCGCTCGAAAGCGTCTATTTCGTCAACTCGGGCGCCGAGGCGGTCGAGGGGGCTTTGAAGCTGGCGAAACGTTTTACCCGGCGTACGGAGATCGTCTCCATGCGCCGCGCCTACCACGGGTCGACGCACGGCGCGATGAGCATGATGGGTGCGCCCGAGGGCGAGGAGTGGAAGGGGGCGTTCCGGCCCCTGCTGCCCGACGTGCAGGCCGTGGAGTTCAACGATTTCTCCGAACTGGAGCGCATTACGCGCCGCACGGCCTGTGTGCTGGCCGAGCCGGTGCAGGGCGAGGCCGGCGTCCGTTCGCCCCGTCCGGGTTATCTGGAAGCTCTGCGCAGACGCTGCGACGAAGTCGGCGCAGCGCTGATTTTCGACGAGATACAGACCGGCATGGGCCGCACGGGCCGCCTGTTCGCCATGCAGAAATACGGCGTCACGCCCGACATCGTCTGTCTGGCCAAGGCCTTCGGCGGAGGCATGCCCCTCGGGGCGTTCGTCGCGCGTCACGAGGTGATGGACACCTTGCAGGAAAATCCCGTGTTGGGGCATATCACCACTTTCGGCGGCCATCCGGTCTGCTGTGCGGCGGGACTCGCGGCGCTGAATTACCTGGTGGACAACAAGGTGGTCGAAAGGGTCGAAACGAAGGGCGCGTTGTATGAAATGCTGCTGAAGGATCATCCCGCCGTGCGGGAAATCCGCCGCAGCGGCCTGCTGCTGGCCGTCGAGCTGGGCGAATCGGCGAAACTTTACCGCATCATGGAACTGTTCCGGGAGGCGGGCATCCTGAGCGACTGGTTCCTGTTCTGCGACACGGCGTTCCGCATTTCGCCGCCCCTCACGATCTCGGAGGACGAAGTGCGCGAAAGCGCCGCGCTGATCCTCAGTTGTTTGGACCGGTTGTAAAAACAAAAGGGAGGCTTCGGAGCCTCCCTTTTCTATGCCTCTTCGGCAAACGCCTTCAGTTTGGCGATCTCCTCGCTCCAGCGCGCTTCGTCGGGGGTTTCGAGGATCAGCGGAATGCCGTCGAAACGCTTGTCGGAAGCGATATAGCGGAAGCATTCCATGCCGATCATGCCCTCGCCCAGCGGCGTGTGGCGGTCGACGCGGCTGCCCAGAATCTTCATCGCATCGTTCAGGTGCATGCCTTTCAGGTATCCGAATCCGACGACGCGTTCCAGTTCGGCGAACGTGGCGTCGCACGCCTCGCGCGTCCGGAGGTCGTACCCCGCCGCGAAGGCGTGGCAGGTGTCGATGCAGACGCCCACCCGCGATTTGTCCTCCACGCGCTCGATCAGATAGGCGAGGTGCTCGAAGCGGAATCCGAGGTTCGAACCCTGCCCCGCGGTGTTCTCGATCACCGCCGTCAC
>SFFS01000242.1 GCA_004557805.1 Clostridiales bacterium
CGCAGGCGCGCCTTGTGCAATACGACAATCCGCACGCCATCCTGCTGCGCGGCGGCCGGAACTTTGAATATCCCTACAACGTGCGCTTCGTGGGGCTCAAGGAAATCCATGAGAGCACGCTGACGCTGCAGGAGAACGACGTGCTCATCCTCATGAGCGACGGCGTAACCAGCTCGGGCCTGGGCAAGCTGACCGATAACGGCTGGCCGCGCGAAGAGATCATCTCGTGTATGGAGCGCATCTATTCCCCCGAGCTTTCAGCGCAGCACATCGCCGCGGAGATTCTCAACGGCTGCATGGCGCTTTGCCAGGATCTTCCCGACGACGACACGACCGCGCTCGTCTTTAAGGTGCGCCGCCGCCGCGCCGTCAACGTCATGATCGGCCCGCCGGTCAATCCTGACGACGACGAAAAGGTGCTCAAGCTGTTCTTCGCAAAGGAAGGACTGCACGTCGTCTGCGGCGGCACCACCGCGCAGATCGCCAGCCGTTACCTGAAAAAGCCGGTCGTTCCCGTGGAGGACAGCGGAACGGCCATTTCGCCGATGATCGCAAAAATCGACGGCGTCGATCTTGTGACCGAAGGCGTAATCACATTGCAGAAGGTGACGGAGCTGGCCGAGCATTACGGGGACGACTCCAAGATTTCGCTCCATCTCAGCGAGGGCAAGGATGGCGTATCGCTGCTGGCCGCGCTGCTGCTGGAGCAGGCCACGGATATCAACATCTTCTACGGGCAGGCCGTCAACACGGCCAACGAAGGCCCGGACGTCGATTCCGATACGAAGGATCTGCTCGTGGACCGCCTGTGCAAGGCGCTCGGCGCGCAGGGCAAGAACGTTCGCGTCAGCCGCTGCTGACGCAAAAAAAGTATGGAACAGCAATCATTTTTCTCGCAGGCGGCTCCACAGCCGCTGGCAGCGCGGCTGCGCCCCGAAACGCTGGACGATTTCGTCGGCCAGCGGCACCTGCTCGGGCCGGGCAAGGTGCTGCGCCGGCTGATCGAGTCGGACGGCGTTTCATCGATGATCTTCTGGGGCCCGCCGGGCGTGGGCAAGACGACGCTGGCGCACATCATCGCCCAGCGGACGAAATCGACGTTCATCGAGTTTTCAGCCGTCACCAGCGGCGTGAAGGAAATCCGCGCGGTGATGCAGCAGGCGGAGGAAAACCGCCGCTTCGGCGAACGGACGATCGTGTTCGTCGACGAAATCCACCGCTTCAACAAGGCGCAGCAGGACGCGTTCCTGCCGTTCGTGGAAAAAGGCAGCATCATCCTCATCGGCGCGACGACGGAAAACCCGTCGTTCGAGCTCAACGGCGCGCTCCTTTCACGCTGCAAGGTTTTCGTTCTAAAGGCGCTGGAAGCGCCCGATCTGGAAGCGCTGCTCCGCCGGGCGCTCGTCTCCCCCGCCGGGTTCGGCGGCCAGCGCATAACGATGCCGGAGGGCATGCTCGCGCAGATCGCCGCCAGCGCCAACGGCGACGCGCGCACGGCGCTTTCGACGCTCGAAATGGTCGTGCTCAACGGCGATATGGATTCGGACGGCGGCGTGACGGTCACGCCGGAAACGCTGGCGCAATGCGTAACGCGCAAATCGCTGCTGTATGACAAAAAGGGCGAAGAGCACTATAACCTCATCTCTGCGCTGCACAAATCCATGCGCAATTCCGATCCGGACGCAGCCGTCTACTGGCTGGCGCGTATGCTCGAGGCGGGCGAGGATCCGCTGTTCGTCGCACGGCGCGTGACGCGCTTCGCCAGCGAGGATATCGGTCTGGCCGACCCGCGTGCGCTGGAAATCGCCGTGGCCGCATTTCAGGCGTGCCACATGATCGGCATGCCCGAATGCACGGTACACCTGACGGAAGCGGTCGTATATATGGCGCTTGCGCCGAAATCAAACGCGATGTACACGGCCTATGAAGCCGCGAAAAAGGACGCGCTCGAGCAGCTGGCCGAACCCGTGCCGCTCGTCATCCGCAACGCGCCGACGAAACTGATGCAGCAGCTGCATTACGGCGAAGGCTACCAGTACGCGCACGATACGCCCGACAAAATTGCGAACATGCAGTGCCTGCCCGATTCCCTGCTCGGCCGCGAATATTATCACCCCACAGAAGAGGGCGTGGAGGGCCGGTTCAGAGCGCGGCTGGATGCGATCAAAGAATGGAAAAAAGCGCACGGAGGCTGAAATGATTTTTCTGGAAACCGCGCGTCTGCGCCTGCGGAACATCGTGCCCGCAGACGCGGACGCAATGTACGATTATCGCAGCAGTGAGGTTTGCGCCCGCTATCAGCGGGGACAGGCGCGTGAGCGCGCGGCCATCGCAGCGCTGACGGAGCGCCGCAAAAACGACATGCTTTCCGTCGACGCGCCGTTTATGCTGGCCGTCGCGCTGAAGGACGCCGGCGAAATGATCGGCGAAATCTCCGTTATGCCAAAGGACGGCGTTATTTCAATGGGCTACACGTTTTCCTGCCGGCACCACCGCAGGGGCTACGCGTTCGAGGCCCTGTCGGCGCTGCTGGAAACGCTGCACGCCCGCTGGCCCGATTGGAGTTTCGTCTGCTTTACGCATCCAGAAAACGTGCCGAGCATGAATCTGCTGAAAAAGTTGGGCTACCGCCATATGGGCTACGCGCCGACAATGGAATCCGAAGTATTCGGAAAATGGCTGCTTCCGCAGGTGGAGAACGAACTTCGCGCCGCCGTTTCCACAGAAGACGCGCGCGGATAAGGCGCGTCTGCGCGTCATAAAACCGAATCCGGCGAGCTCCGTGCCTCCCGGTTGGAAGAATCATTCCACGGCATAAAAAAGCCCTGCAAACGCCTGGTTTGCAAGGCTTTCTCTCTCATGCCGGTGGTGGGACTTGAACCCACACGCCATTGCTGGCAAAGGATTTTGCGTCCTCATCGTCTGCCATTCCGACACACCGGCACGAACGAAACAGGTGTAGTA
>SFFS01000243.1 GCA_004557805.1 Clostridiales bacterium
CACGCTCGGCGGCAACCTCTGCCAGGACGTCCGCTGCTGGTTCTACCGCTATCCGCACGAGGCGTCCGGCCGCCTGAACTGCGCCCGCAAATGCGGCGAGGAATGCTACGCCATCCACGGCGAAAACCGCTATCATTCCATCTTCGGCGGTTATAAAATCTGCACCTCGCAGTGCACCAAGAATTGCCCTGCCGGGACGGATATTTCCACCTACATGGGGCTGATCCGCGAAGGCAAGTGGGACGAAGCAGCCGAAACCGTGCTGAAGGTCAACCCGATGCCGATGATCACCTCCCGCATCTGCCCGCATCCCTGCCAGGACAACTGTAATCAGGGCAAGCACGGCGATTGCGTAAACATCCATTGCGTCGAGCGCACGCTGGGCGATTATATCCTCCAGCACGCCGACAGATTCTATCGCAAGCCCGAAAAGGAAACCGGCAAGAAGGTCGCCATTATCGGCGCAGGCCCCTCCGGTCTGGCGGCGGCATACTATCTGCGCAAGCTCGGCCATGAAGTGACTGTCATTGATAAGATGGAAAAGGCCGGCGGCGTGCTGATGTACGGCATTCCGCACTATCGCCTGCCCAAGCATATCATGGAGGCCTTCTCCGCAGCGCTTGCAAACATGGGCGTACAGTTCCGCATGAACACCGCCGTCGGCAAGGACGTCGCCATCGATGAAATTGCGAAGGCGTACGACAATGTGTTCATCGGCACCGGCGCATGGAAGCAGCCGATCCTCGGCATTCACGGCGAAGAGCTGACCCACTTCGGTCTGAACTTCCTGGTGGAAGTCAATACCTATTTGAAGAAGGTCGCACAGTTCGGCGAAAACGTGCTCGTCTGCGGCGGCGGCAACGTGGCTATGGACGTCGCGCTTACAGCCGTGCGTCTCGGCGCGAAAAAGGTCACCCTCTGCTGCCTGGAACAGGAGCATGAAAGGCCCGCCGCGCGCGAAGAAATTGAACGTGCGAAAGAAGAAGGCGTCGTCATCATCAATGGCCGCGGCCTGAATGCCATCATCGAAGAAAACGGCAAGGTCAAAGGTCTTGAAACGAAGAAATGCGTCTCCGTTTTCAACGAGCAGCACCGTTTCAGCCCTGTCTACGACGAGACCGATACGAGCATCATCGAAGCCGACACAATCATCCTGGCCACCGGCCAGCGCGTCGATCTCGACTTCCTCGGCGACAAATTCGGCGCGCAGCTCAAGAGCGCGCGCGGTCTGCTTGAAGCGGACGCTGAAACGTTCCAGACCGCCATGCCGCACGTCTATGGCGCAGGCGACGCGGTAACCGGACCGAACATCGCCATCCGCGCGATCGCCGGCGGCGTAGCCGCTGCGAAATCGATCACCAGCGAGCTGGGATATCCGATTGAAAAATGCAAAGCGCCTGCGCGAGAACTGCACTTCGACGCCGTTGGCATCGAGAACCGCGTCTCTCACAAGGCGAAAGAGCGCCCTGTCGGCCAGCGCGCGCTCGATGTGGAAGACAGCGAAACGCTTTCCCTCGAAGAGGCCGCCGCCGAAGCCGCCCGCTGCATGGATTGCGGCTGCTATGCGGTCAGCCCGTCCGATACCGCCCCGGTGCTCATCTCGCTCGGCGCGGAAATCGTCACCACCAAGCGCACGCTCAGCGCCGCCGAATTCTTCTGCACCAGCCCGAAGGTTCAGGACGTGCTGGATGATGATGAAATCGTCACGCGCATCGACATTCCGCTCAGCGCGAATCTCAAGGGCGAATATCGCAAATTCCGTCTGCGCGATGCGGTCGATTTCGCCATCGTCGGCGTAGCCAGCGCATTCCATGTCGCCGACGGAAAAATCACCGACGGCAAGCTCGTTTTCGGCGGCGTTGCGCCGATGCCGCGAATCGCCGACGACGTAGTGGCGCTCCTGAAGGATAAGCCCATCACCGAAGAACTGGCGGAAGACGCCGCTTCCCTCGCTGTGAAGGACGCCGTTGCGCTGCGCTACAACGCGCACAAGATCGTCATTCTCAAGAGCATGGTCAAGGAAAGCATCCTATCCATCAACGCGTAACCATTGCAAAGGAGAGGGCTGTTTCCGCGGCTCTCTCCTTTCAATTCTTATTTGCAAGCAATGAGTATTTCAGAGAATTCGGCGCGCCTGCGCGCGCTGATCGTCGCCGCTGGGCTTTCCTCACGGATGGGAACGCTCAAGGCGCTGCTGCCCGTCGCGGGCGAGGCGATGATCCGCCTCAGCGCAAAAAAACTGCTTGCTGCCGGCGCGGAGGAGATCGTCGTTGTGACCGGCTATCGCCGGGAAGCGATCGAAGCGGCGCTGACAGGGCTGCCCGCAAGGTTTGTTCTAAACGAAAATTATGCGTCCACGCAGATGTTCGATTCCATAAAGCTCGGTCTGGCCGCGTTAAAGGATTCGGAACAGATCTTCTTTGCTCCCGTGGACGCTCCCGCCTATCGCACGGAAACAGCGCGCGCGCTTTTGCGCTTTCGCTCCGATTTTGCCGTACCCTGCTTTGAAAGAAAGCCTGGCCATCCCATTCTTATGACGGCCAAAGCCGCGCGCTGGCTATGCGGCTATTCGGGCGAAGGCGGCCTCCGCGCTGCAATGCAGACCAGCGGATTGCCCATTCATGAACTGGAAACGGATGATCCGGGCGTACTGCTTGATGCGGATACACCCGAAGAATATAAAAAAATGCTGCAAACGCTGCAGCGCAGTGGAAACGGAGGATAACTCATGCGGACCATTTTCGCGCAACTGCTCTATGAAATGGAAAAGGCAAACGATACGGTGCTCGTCACGCTGATCGCCGATACCGGCTCTACTCCGCGCGGAAGCGGCAGCCAGATGCTTGTCGGTCCATTTGGGCGGCTGACGGGGACGATCGGCGGAGGCGCGGTGGAAAAGCGCAGCGAAGAAATGGCGCTTGCGCTGCTGGCAGAAAAGCGCTCCGCGCTACATAC
>SFFS01000244.1 GCA_004557805.1 Clostridiales bacterium
TGATAATGTTTCACCTTTTCATCCATATAGGCCGCGGCTGCCTTCGCTTCTTCTATCCGTTTATAGGCTTGCTCGCGCTGCCGCAGAATGATCTGATACCTTGCATAGAGCGTTTCCCCGGACTCCGGCAGGCGGCGCAACTCGCAGTATTCCTTAATGTCCTCTATAGACGCGCCGCAGCCTTTCAGACATGAAATCCCCTGCATCCAGTTGATGGATTCTTCATTAAAAATGCGGCGGTTGCCGCTATCCCGCTGACAGGGCAGAAGATGGATATCGGTATAATATCGAATGGTATGCTCTGTCACCTGAAACATTTCAGCAAACTGTTTCAAAGTATAAATCATTGGACGCCCCCCATATTATTTCAAAATGGAATTGACTTCGAGTTACTCGAAGTTGCTACAATTAGCTTAGCACAAAGAGCAGCGTTGCTCAAGCGCAGAAATTCGAATGCTTCGGCGGTATCATGATGAACACGCTTACTTTGAACAACGGAATCCAAATGCCCGTCCTCGGCTTCGGCACCTTTATGATGAACGGCTCGGAATGTGAGGAAAGCGTTTTGACGGCTATCCGCGCCGGCTATCGCATGATCGATACCGCCGAAGCGTACGGGAACGAGGAAGCAGTTGGAAACGCGATTATAAAAAGCGGAGTTTCCCGCAAGGAATTGTTCCTTGTTACGAAGGTAAACTTCCGTTCCTATGAAAACACACGCGAAACCGTGGAAGCGTCGCTGAAGAAGCTCAAAACGGACTATCTCGATCTGGTGCTGCTTCACTGGCCGTTTGGGAACTATTATACCGCGTGGAGAGAGCTGGAAAAACTGTACCAAAATGGCACAATCCGCGCAATCGGCGTTTCCAATTTTAACCCGGATCGTCTCATCGATTTGATTGAGTTCAATCAGGTTCCGCCCGCCGTCGATCAGATTGAAACCCACCTGCTTTGCCAGCGCCGCGCAGAGCACGCGTGACTGGAAAAGTATCATGTTCAGCACATGGCCTATGCTCCGCTGGGCCAGGGGCGGAAGAACGAAATGTTTGAAAATCCTGCGCTGCTGGAAATAGCGGAAGCCCACGGCAAAACACCTGCCCAAATCGCGCTGCGTTTCCTGATTCAGAGCGGCGTGATTGTAATTCCGAAGTCTGTCCACGAATGCCGCATTCAGGAAAATTTCAATGTATTCGATTTTGAATTAACAGAAAAAGAAATGGATTGTATTCGCAGGATGGACACGGGAATTTCCATGATCGGCAACCCGGAAAACCCGCTTAAAACTGAAGCGGCAATGAAATGGTAAGCGCTTCACTGCGCCTTCATCGGTTCGCGAAACCGAGCATCAGGAGTTAAACCGGAATACAGGCATGGCTTCCCAACGCGCAGTCTTTCAGCGCCGTTTACCGTCTCCCCATCGCCCGCTGCTGAAAAAAGGAGCTCGAGAGAATCTCCGCGCCCTCGATCTCCATCCATATCTTTCCTGCCGCGCAAGCAGACCGTCGGTCGGTTTATGATTGTTTCCCGGCTTCACTCCATCCTCCGAATTGCCTGATCCCTGCGAAACAAAAGGCAGGTCGTCACGCCGAGCGCCCACAGCGCAGCAAACAGCAGCGCCGCGCCGCTGCCCTTTCCGGTTCCCAGGAGTGCCGCGGCCAATCCGTCCGGCGGCGCAGCCGCCATCAAAGGTTCAAACACACGATCCACCAGCACGCCGCCAAGCGCATATCCGATCGGAATCGTAAAAAACTGAAACGTATTGCGCACGGAAAACACGCGTCCCTGCATTTCCACCGGAATGCGGCCGCGCAGCAGCGCGTCCAGGTTCGCGTTCATCAGCGGAATAACGCTCCACCCCAGCGCCGTGCCCTCACACCACACCGGCAAGCTGCGCCCAAACGCAAGGAAAAAGTTTTCCGTGCTCATGGAAATCAGCAGCGTATTGCAGATCACGCGCACCCGGCTTTTCGGGGCCGGGGCCGCCGCGGCGGCCAAACTACCCGCAAGCAGCGCAACGCCCATCCGTCGTGCGCAGCACGCCGTAAGCCGCTTCGCCGCCGCCTGTGCGCGAGAGCATCATCGCGGGAAGCGCCGCCTCATAGATCGACGCCGTCAAATTGACAGCCGCCAGAAACAGCATCAGATGCAGCACGCCGCGCTCCCTTTTGAGATAAGCCATGCCCGCACGGGCGGCCTGCAAAACGGTTTCGCGCGGCTTTTCCGCCGCCTGCGGCACGCGCACAAAGAAAAGCAGCGCGCACGCCGCCACGGCGAACGTCGCCAGATCGACCAGCAGCACGATTCGCAGCCCGAACAGCCCCATCAGCGCCGAACCGCAGGCCGGCGTCAGAATCGTAACCAGCGACCCGGAAAGCGAGTGCAACCCGCTCGCGCGCTGATACTGCTCCCTTGGAACCAGCAGCGTAGCCGCCACTTCGGAGGCAGGCTGCTGCACACTGTTCATCAGCCCTGAAAGCGCGTTCAGCAGATAAATATATCCAATCCTCAGCCCGCCGGCTTCATGGAGCAGCAGCGCGGCCGCCGTTCCCGCCGCCGCGAGGCTGTCGCAAACCAGCATGGTTCTGCGCTTATCCCAGCGATCGCTGAGCGCGCCGGCGAAAACGCTCACCGCCACATACGGCGCATACGAGCATACCGACAAAAGCGCGGTAGAAAGCGCCGAACCCGTCTGACGGTAGCTCCACAGGATCAGCGCATAACCCGACATGGCGCTTCCCAGCTGGGAAAGCGCCTGCGTCAGCCACAGGATCAGAAAATCCCGCAGCGTATGAATTTCTTTCAAAAATCCTTTCATTTCAGACCTTGCTCCTTCACCTTTTTTAAGGCGATGCCGCACAATATCGCGCAAAGGTGTCCGTCTTCCTTCACTCGAATGATACGGTATTGCCTAAATGAAAAGCGCAAAGCCC
>SFFS01000245.1 GCA_004557805.1 Clostridiales bacterium
GGGCATATCGAACCGGGCGAAACGCCGGAGGAATGTCTGCTGCGCGAAGTGCGCGAGGAAACGGGACTGACGCTGACCCGCTGGCATGCGCGCGGGGTGATTGATTTTTCCTCGGACGTATGGGGCGAGGAGCGGATGCACCTGTTTACGGCGGATGAATTCACGGGCGAAGTGACGGCGTGCGACGAGGGCGAGCTGCGCTGGGTGCCGGAAGCGGAAGTGCCGCTGCTGCCCACCTGGGCGGGCGACCGGATTTTCCTGAACCTGCTGCTGGAGGGCGAGCCGTTTTTTCATCTTTCGCTGAAATATGAGGGAGAGACGCTCGTGGGCTACAGGCTCGAGGCATAGAGCGAAAAATGCGGCGCTGCGCCGTCCGCACGCGCCCCTGCCCGGCGGCATAGAATGCGACTGAAACCAAATGCCGCAGGGAGGGATTTGATGAGTCAGGAGAATACATACCGTTCGGCGGTTTTGCCGTCGGAAGCGGCGATGATTCCGGCCGTGGAGGTTAAGGAGACGCCGCCTCCCGCGGCGGAGGAAACGCCGGAAGTATCCGAACAGGTGCAGGCGGCGGCCGAAACGCCCGCGCAGGAGCGGCCCTACGTGCGCACGCGGGCGAGCGTATCGCTTGAACGCGATCGAAACCGCAGCCGCGCGCTGCACAGCGCCAATCTGAACTGGATGGACGCGCAGAGCGCGCCCCTGGGACAGACGGCGCAGCCGGCGGGCAGACCCGCGCAGCAGCGCGTGCCGAACGCCGGACAGCCGCAGATACGCCAGACGACGACGGGCGGCGCGGCGCTTTCGACGCTGATGCGCTCGGCGGCGCGGAGATATACGCCTGCGCCCGCGATGCGCGTGCCGGGCATGAGCGCGCCGCGGGAATGAAAAGAGATATAACAAAAATAGCGGCGGCAGGCTTTGCCTGCCGCCGAACGTTATGCCGCTTTCTTCATTGAAAACGACGATCACATGAATATTCTCCATGACGGAAAAGCGCATATGGTTCGCTTTCTGCAAGAACACAATTTATCCATCGTTGCGGAACCATTCTTTATTGGCAACGTTCCCCTCGAAGTGAATCAGCGGAAAACATTCTATGCGACGATGTATATTCCCGTCTGAGCGTTGGCACGGCAGGGGATTGCTTTGCAGGAAATGCGGCGCGCCGTTTCCTGTCATTCGCACCGGTGTAGCAGCCTTCGATAGCTTTTATCGATGGCGAGCGCGCCGAGCGGGGCGGTGATGAGGATACCGAGCACGGCGACTGAGAGGACGGTTTTGCCGCAGCGGAGACCCATGGCGAGCGGGACGGAGCCGATTGCGGCCTGTACCGTCGCCTTTGGCAGATAGGCCAGGGTGCAGAAGAGCCGCTCTTTCCGATTCAGCGGCGTTTTGAAAAGGCAGAGGATTACGCCGAGGCAGCGAAACGCCAGCGCAATGAAGATCATCGCCACAGCGGCGATTCCGGCTTCGAGCGTATAGCGAATATCGACCGCCGCGCCGACAAGCACGAACAGCAGCGCTTCGGCGGCGAACCACAGCTTTCCGAACTGACTGGCGAGACGCGCGGAAACGGCTTCGCCGCATCTGATTTTCAGCGCGCAGGCCATGCTGACAACCGCGAGCAGGCCGGAAAATGCGGCGCGCTCCTTCAGCAGCGTTTCAACTGCCAGCAGCAGGAACGCCGCGCTGAGCAGGACGATCGTTTTCACGCCGCTTCGCACAGGACGGCCCTGGGCGGCAGCGGTTTTGAAAAGGAACGCCAGCGCGAAGCCGGCAGCCGCGCCGGCGGCTACGCCGAGCGCAATGGAAACGGGAATGCCGAGGAAATCTGCGGCGCTCGCCCGCCCTGCGCCATGGCGGTGAAGGAGGAAAAGAGCACGATCACGAAAATATCGTCGCAGGAAGCGCCCGCCATAATCAGCTGCGGAATGCTCTTGTCCATTCCGTATTTTTCGTCCATCAGGCGGAGCATGCCGGGCACGACCACCGCAGGCGAAACCGCGCCGAGCACTGCGCCCATTACCGCGGCCTCGACGCGCGCAACGCCGAGCAGCGGCGGCGCGAACAGCGTGTAGCCGAGAATCTCAAAGCCTGCCGGAACACAGGACATCAGCACAGCCGGCCGCCCGACGTTTTTCAGATCGGCCAGCGAGAGCGAGAGTCCGGCGCGAATCAGAATGATTACGAGCGCCGCCTGCCGCAGTTCCGACGAGATGCTGAGGATAGTCGGATCGAGCAGGTTCAGCGCATACGGGCCGAGCGCAACGCCAGCCAGGAGCATCCCGACGATTCGGGGCAGACGCAGCCGCTCGAAGAGCGCCGCCATGAAAAGTCCGGCGAGAAAGATATACGCAAGAGACGTCAGCATGAACCCCCCCATAAAATGCAGAAAAGCCGACGCTTTCTGCAAGATTGATGCAGAAGCCGTCAGCTTGTAAAAGCGGTTTTAGCGCCAGGCTATGGGAGAGCTTCATTCCCGTGCCGCATTATAGCAGCTTTCGACTGAAAATGCAACCCGATGCGGCCGCGCGTTTTTCAGGCGCTTTGCGCCGGAAAAATTACCCCGCCCGCAGCGTGCGAAACGCCAAAAAATGCTTGCCAAGCCTTGCTTTGTGTGATATAATCTCTTCCGCATGAATTCGGGCGGTCCGCTGCCGGCAACAGAAATGGTCCGGGCATGAACGTCTGACAATTTAAGGAGGATCCCCATGAACGAAATCATCCGCACTCTGGAGCGCGAACAGCTCCGCACTGACATCCCCGCGTTCCGCGTGGGCGATACCGTCCGCGTGTTCGTGAAGGTTGTCGAAGGCAGCCGTGAGCGCCTTCAGGCGTTTGAAGGCACCGTGATCGCCCGCCGCAACGGCAGCGTCCGCGAGACGTTCACCGTGCGCCGCGTGTCCTACGGCATCGG
>SFFS01000246.1 GCA_004557805.1 Clostridiales bacterium
CGGCACATATACCGCCACGCCGGCCAGGCCGGAGATCACCAGCGCGATCATCGTCACGCCCAGCGCCGAGCCGGACGCAACCATCCAGGGCGCGCCGCCGCGCAGCAGCCCCGAAAGCGCGCCCAGCGCGCAGAAAAACAGCGCGCCCCACGTTTCGCCTCCCGCGACGGCCTGCAAAATCCCCAGCAGCACGCCTGCAGGCGCAGCCAGCCCCGGCCCGGCGCAGAACCCCGCCGCCAGCACGCACAGCGCGTCCGCCGCCGCACCCAGGCTGCACCCGCGCACGCGGATCCATTCCAGGCCCATCGCAATCGCCGCAGAAAACAGCATCAGGCACAGCCGGTCGTCCGCCGAAAGCGATTGATCCTTCAGGTTCAGCACCAGCAGCGCGCGCGTAAAAACCGGCGTCATCAGCCCGGCCGCCAAAACGCCGGATATGAACGCAGCCAGCGTTCCTGGGCTTCGCACTGCCAGCGGAAGCGGCAGCGCCATGCAGCCCGCCGCCACGGCCGCCACCTTCCACGGCTTCCAGTCCCATTCGCCCCGCACGGTACACACAAGCAGCACGCACGCAGCCAGCGGCCAGCCGTTTTCCAGCGTAATCGGCTGCCAGCGCGCCAGCAACCCCAGCGCGCAGCCCATCAGCGCGGGCGCGACGGGTTTTCGCAGCAGCACGAGCGCCGCCAGCAGCGGAACGCCCAGCGCGGCCATCCCGAACGGCAGCGCCGCCTGCGAAACCGCAAACGCAGCCAGAAGCGCCAGCCCGCCGCGCGCCGTGCATTGCGCACGCAGCCACTCCGCAACGTCGATGCGCGCTTCCTCCTGCCGCGCCGAATACCCGATGCCCGACCACGTCTGCCGAAACCGCTGTGCCATCTCTTTCCCTCCGACGTTTGGCTTGATAGGGAAAGTATAGCCCGCGTATAGTTTTCCTTTCGGCGAATCGCGCCGCGGATTCTGTCAGCCGTTCGACAAGGGAAAGAAAAGAGGGCTTCTTTAGGAAAGAAGCCCTCAAGCGTATTTTTTCAATGAATTTACAGTTTTTCCGCCTTTGTCTTTTCAAGCATCTCGCGGAAAACGGCCCGGTCGAGATAGCCCGGCCCGGCGTAGACGCACCGTGCGGCGGCGGACGCGGTGCCGCAGCGCAGCGCCCATGCGAGATCATCGCGCTCGCTGAAGCCGTACATCAGACCCGCGACCATCGAATCGCCCGCGCCGACGGTCGTTACGACGTGCAGCTTCAGGCCGGGCACGAACACGGCCTCGCCGCCGCGGACGGCAATCGCCCCGTGCGACCCCATCGACACGACGACGACCTCTACCCCGCGTTCGATCAGCGCGCGCGCAGCGGCCAGAATGTCCTCATGCGTATCGAGCGGACGGCCCGCAAACAGCCCCAGCTCATACTGGTTGGGCTTGACGAGCCACGGCTTCTCGTCTACAGCCAGCGAAAACCGCTTGCCCTCGGCGTCGAGAATCACGCGGCAGGCGGGCGCTTCGGCATGCACACGCCGCAGCACTTCGCCGTACCAGCCGGTGGGGCATTTGGGCGGCAGGCTGCCGGTGAGCACGAGATAATCGCTCTTTTTCGCGCATTCGACAGCATGCGCGGCGGCGGCTTCAAGCAGCTCGTCGTTGACGGGCGGGCAGCTTTCGTTCATTTCCGTCAGCACCTGCGTGCTGCGGTCGAACAGCTTCTGGTTGACGCGCACGCTGCCGGGCGCCGGCAGGAAATCGTACGCCACGCCGAAGCGCTCCAGCCGCTCCGTAATGAGCTGGCCGCTTCCGGGCAGAATTCCGGCGCAATGCGCCGGCAGACCCAGCGCCTGCGCCGCCAGCGCCACGTTTACGGCCTTGCCCGCGCCCTCGGCTTCCGACCGCACAACGCGGTTCGTACCGCCGATGGAGAAGGTTTCAAATTCAAGCCGTTTGTCGATGGCGGGCGAGAGGGAAATGGTAGTAATCATATGTGACGCTCCTTTTTGCCGGGACGTTTTTGCGCCGGGAGCCCTTCCTGCGAAAGAAGGACGCCCCGCGCTCCCTTGCTGAGAAAGCCGCTTCAGATAAGACATGCGGCGCCTGCAATCGCCGCGATACACGGCGCGGCGGCATCCGCCCTCTTGAAACAATCCGCCGCCCGGAACAGGCGGCGGATCGGATGTTTTTATGGGGAGAATTATTCTTCGTCTTCGTCCTTCTCGGCGTTGGCGATGATCTTCTCGGCGATGTTGGCCGGGACTTCTTCATAGCGCTCAAAGCGCATGGAGAACGAGCCGCGCGCCTGCGTCATGGAGCGCAGGTCGGTCGCGTACTTGAACATTTCGGCCTGAGGCACTTCGGCGATCACCTGCTGCATGCCGTGACCGGGTTCCATGCCCATGATGCGGCCGCGGCGGCGGTTCATGTCGCCGATGATGTCGCCCATGTACTCGTCCGGAATTTCAACTTCCACATGCATGATCGGCTCGAGGAGAACCGGGCTGGCCTTCTTGCAGCCTTCTTTATAAGCGATGCGGGCAGCGGTCTTGAACGCCATTTCGGAGGAGTCTACCGGATGGTAGCCGCCGTCGTACAGCGTGGCGCGCAGGCCGAACATCGGATAACCGGCGAGGACGCCCTTGGGAAGGTTCTCGCGCAGTCCCTTTTCAACGGACGGAATGAAGTTGCGCGGAACGGTGCCGCCGACAACCTTATCCACAAATTCGAACTCGGTCACGCTGTCGCCGATGGGTTCGAAGATGATCTTGACGTCCGCGAACTGGCCGTGACCGCCGGTCTGCTTCTTGTGGCGGCCTTCCTGGTCGACGCTCTTGCGGATGGTCTCGCGGTAGGCGATCTTCGGATCCTGCAGGTTGGCTTCCACGCCGA
>SFFS01000247.1 GCA_004557805.1 Clostridiales bacterium
GGGTACTTGGTCAGCGAGCCGTCCTTGACGTTGCCCAGGTACAGCAGCTGAATCTGTTCCATCTGGTTGAGGTCGGAACCGATCGCGGTGGCCAGCTCGATGCCATCACCCTGAGAGCAGGCATAGCGGTTGGTCGTCTTCACCTTGGACAGGTCGCCCCACTTGCCGGAGGTGTTGTAGGCCTGCGCCATCTTGGCATTCGCGGCGAAGCCGCCGGTGGCCAGCACAACGCCCTTGTTAGCGGTGAAAGTGTAGGTGTTGCCGTTCACGTCTTCGGCGGTCGCGCCGACGACCTTGCCGCTCTCGTCCTTGACTATGGACTTGGCGGTGGTGGAGGTATGCAGGGTCACCTTATCGCCGTAGGCCTTGAGCACGTCGACATAGGTGCTGATAAAGCCGGTGCCCATCGGGCGGGTGGAGGTGTGGGTGCGCTGCCACAGCGCGCCGGCGCCCTGACCGATCTTGTCCAGGAATTCCATGCCCAGGCTGTTGATCCAGTCATAGCCGTCGCGGGCCTTGAAGGTCAGCACCTTGACCAGATCGAGCTCGGCCACGTCGTCGCCGCCGTCGTAGGTCTGAAGGGCGTACCACGCGTCGCTGTCGAAGATGTCGGTGCGGCCGGCTTCTTCGTAGGCTTTCAGTTCCGCAGCAACGGTTTCCTGCAGGGCCTTGTGGTCATCGCTCACGGCTTCACGTTCGATGGCGGCCTTGATGGTGTTGTGCTGCGCTTCGGTCATCGTGCCCTTGCTCTGCAGTTCTTCGTCGGGGCAGTTGTAGATCGCGCCGCAAACCAGCGTATCGCCGCCGACCGCGCCGCACTTTTCAACGATGATAACGGATTCAGCGCCGTTTTCCAGCGCGGAAATCGCGGCCGCGAGGCCCGCGCCGCCGCCGCCGAGAACGACGACGTCCGCCGTCTCTTCGAACGCTTCGGGAGCGGCCTTTTCGGCCTTGATCTGCCATTCGGCGGTATTCGCGCCGGCCTTGGTCAGCGCGTCTTTCACCGCGCCCATGACGGCATAGCTGGTGATGGTCGCGCCGGTCACGGAGTCAACGGTGATGGACTGATTCTCAACGATGCGGGACGGGATCACGGCGATGGGGGTATCGCCTTCCGCGCCGTCGGTACCGTAGCCCAGGGGCGCGCCGATGCCCGGCGTTTCCTGATGCGCAGTCACCTGCACGTCTTCGATCTTGTCCTCCGTCACAGTGACGGAAACGGTGAGCACGTCGTTCATGCCCTGGGCGGAACCTTCATAGGTGCCCGGGACCATGGCGGTCTTGACGGGCGCTTCCGCAACGGAAACGCTGCAAAGACCGGCGCACAGCGCCGCAGTCAACAGCAAAGCAAGCAGTTTTTTCATAAAACAGCCTCCTTAAATTCATCCGTTTGTGATTGGTATCACAATAACGGCATGGCAATTATAGCCGTTTCCGGAAACGTTGTCAATATCCTATAAAAATTTATTTTTCTCTCTCCAAAACCTGCAAACGACCGGAGTTTGACGCATTCTGTTTCAGGGGCCGCAGGGCGGCCCTGAAAAAATCCGCAGTCTTGCCGGAAAGGCGTTTCTATGATAAAGTTACAGCAGAAAAACTTGATCCGGAGGAAAAAAATGAAAGCTTTGCTTTTGAGCTGCAGCACCGGCGAAGGACACAACCACTGCGCGCTGGCCGTAAAGGAAGCGTTGGAAGCGCGCGGCCACGAGGCGGAATTTCTGGATATGCTGCAGGTGTTCGGCGACAACGGGCCGCTGAGTTTCGATAAAGTTCTCAACACCATTTCAACCAAAGCGCCCGAGGTGTTCGGCATGATGTATCACGCCGGAGCGATGTACAGCGCGACGGGCGTCACTTCGCCCGTATATCTGGCCAACATCCGTCATGCGAAGCAGCTCCTGGCGTTCATCGAAGAGAACCGGTTCGACGCGGTGATCTGCTCGCATCTGTTCCCGATGGAAACGCTGACCTGCCTGCAAAAGCACGATGGTTTTCATGCGCGCTGCTACGGCGCGCTTTCCGATTACACGCTGATCCCGTTTCTGAAGGAAACGGAACTGGACGGCTATTTCCTGCCGCACGCCGACGTGCTGCGCGAATGCACGGCCGCCGGCATGCCTGCGGAAAAGCTGATCGTAACCGGCATGCCGGTAGCGGAAAAGTTCACGCACCGCATGGAGAAAGGCGAAGCGCGCAGGCTGCTGGGACTGCCGGAGAGCGGGAAAATCTATCTCATCATGACGGGCGGCATCGGCTGCGGCGACGCGATCACGCTGTGCGACACGATTCTGCGCGTGCCCGACGACGATTCGCTCCTGTGCGTGCTGCCGGGGCGCAACGAAGATCTGCGCAACGCGATCACAGCGCGCTATGGCGCGCAGGGAAACGTGCTGGCCGTTCCCTTTACGGACAAGGTGGCGGCTTACATGAGCGCCGCCGACGTGCTGCTTTCGAAGGCGGGCGGCATTTCCAGCTCGGAAGCCGCCGTGCTCGGCGTGCCGCTTGTGCATACGATGGCCATTCCCGGCGTGGAAACGCTGAACGCGGAGTTTTTCGCCGCGCACGGCATGTCCTTCTTTGCGCGGAACGCAGAGGAAGCCGCGCGCTTTGCCGACCGGCTGGTTTACGACGGCAAAGCCGCCGCGCGGATGCTCGAAGCGCAGCGCGCCTGCATGCCCCGGGACGGCGCGGAGAAAATCGTCCGGATCGTGGAAGAACGGATGTAAAACGACGCGCGGCGGGAGGACGGCATGCGGGCAGAAGCTTGCAACGCGGTTGCGTATCCCCAAACCGCACTGCGGTGAAAATCACATGCCGCCCTCTTATGCGCAGCGAACGCCTGCGGG
>SFFS01000248.1 GCA_004557805.1 Clostridiales bacterium
CCTGACCGACGCGCTGGAGATGTTCAAGATGACGGGCATCGCGTCCGACATCGCCGACAAACAGATCGTCATCGACCTTCTGCGCTGCTACAACGAACTCGGGGCATTCGACAACTCGATGAATATCTACTACGACCAGCGCATGAAAGCCATCCTGCCCGAACAGATGGGGGAAACCTTGTGGTCTGCGGATACGAATATCGACAAGGTATTCGGCAAAATGCTCGCCAGCAAAAAGGTGCGGAACTGGCTCGGTATGATTCCGAGGGCTTTCGACTCACGCTACTTCGAGACGAATGAAGAAAAGCTCGAAACAATGATTGCCGAGCTGGAAAAACGCTACCAGTAGATCAAGTGGCCGCGGATCGGTCAAAAGCCCCGCGATCGGTCCTACCGGCGGTGTAAAGATCACGCCGACGAGGAGTGCTCAATCGCCGTAGTCGTCCCGGTGGGCATACCCGACCGGTTCTTCCACTTCGGTGGAAGAGCCTTCTTTGAGGAATATCCCGGAATCGAAGCGCCGGGCGGCCTGATGCAGGGGTATGGACATCTCCGTTCCGGTTTTCACAGGGCCAGCAGCATGGCCCCGCCCGTCAGCGCCAGCAGCAGGAACGCGGCGAAGAACAACAGCCCCAGAATGGCGACGACGGTTCCGACACAACCCCATCGCTGCCCTCCGCCGGGCAGCGGATCGGTCAGCAGGGCGACGATCAGCCCGACGAGCGGCGTGAAGATCAGGCTTATCAGAAACGCCCAGCCGAAGCCGATACGGCGGTGGCTGCCGATGATGCCCACCAGCACGGCGAGGAAACAGCCGCTCAAAATTCCGAATATCACTGCAAGAATACTCATATCACGTGTTTTAAGGTTGATAGAATCCGTCTAAACTCACGGGCGCAGAACCGAAAGGAAAAAGGAACGAAGCCTCCGGGAGCTCCTAAAACCGGCGGGCCTCCGCAGGGCGGAGCTGCGGCCTGCCAACTTGCCCCGGCAAGTTGAAACCGATTTCTTATGCCCTTTTCGGCCGCTGCAATTTCGCAGTCTGCAACTGCCGTTCTGCGCTCGTATTCATAGAACCGGCGTCTTACGCCTGCGCCGCGGAACGCGACACGGGATTCCGACTTGAGGACGGCTGCCAAAAACACAGCGCATCCCCCGCGCCCCCCCCGCAAACCCTACCGCGTAAACCGGTAATAGGTTCCCAACGGCAGCTGCTTGCCGGCCCGGTCGGTGAAACACAGCTCGCCCCACTGCTCCTCGCGCGGCGCGCCGAACGCCTGCCTCACAGCCGTGCGTGCCAGCGTCGACGAGAGGCCCATCGAGTAGAGGTTCAGCACCAGAAACGCCCCCCGGGGTTCGAGCAGCTGCGCGCAGCACTCCAGCATCTCGCCGATGTTGTCCTCCAGAATCCACCGCTCGCCGTCGGCCCCGCGCCCGTAAGCCGGGGGATCGAGGATGATCCCGCGGTAAAGGCTCCCGCGGCGCACTTCGCGCCGGACGAATTTCAGCGCATCCTCGACGATCCACCGCACGCCCTCCAGGCCGCTCAACTCCATGTTCTCGCGCGACCAGGTCACCACCTGCCTGACCGAATCGACGTGCGTCACCTCGGCCCCGGCGGCCCGCGCCGCGAGCGTCGCCCCGCCCGTATAGGCGAAGAGGTTCAACACCTTGGGGGCGCCACCTCGCGCAACGCCCGAACCGACAGCCGCAACACGCTCGCCATCAGTAGGTCCGTCTCCGGCCAAAGCCCGGCAGTTGTCGTAGATGAAATTCCAGTTGGCGGCCTGCTCGGGGAAGATGCCCACGTGCTTGAACGACGTAAGCCCCAGCCGCATGCGCAGCCGCATCCGCTTATAGGCATACTCCACCACCCAGCGATCGGGCATTCCGGGCGCGAGACGCCATTCGCCCCGCTCGTCGCTGCGCGCATCGCGCCGAAACGAAGCGTCGGCCGTGCGCCGCCACTCCTCTTCGGCGAGCGAACGCCTCCAGATGGCCTGCGGCTCGGGACGGCGCGTCACATAACGCCCGAAACGTTCCAGTTTCTCGAAATCCCCCGTGTCGAGGAGTTCATAATCCCCGAAATCGGGCGTCAGCTGTTCCTGCATACATTATTTTATAAATAGTTACACACCTTCCGGCTCCCGCTTTTCAAGCGGATCGACCAACGACATTTCGCAGGCCTCGCAGTCGAACGCCAGCCGGTAACGGTAGGCGCCGTGTTCCAGAAACAGGTCGCCGCGCAGCCGCGGATGCTCCCGGAGGCATTCGCCGATCTCGCGGCGGATACAGTAGGCCGAACGCAAGACCACATGCCCGGCGGTCGTCGACGCGAGGTCCAGCCCCCGTTCGATCTGCCGCACCCCGTGGTCGCGGTAGAACGCCTCGGCCAGCCGGTTGGTGACGTTCTCCTCGGCCGCAAGCCGTTCCGACGGGTATTTCGCGGCGGGATTCTCGGGCAGAATGCGGTGTTCCGGCCGCCGTTCGCGGCGCGCTCCGGCAAGTGCCGCCAACGCTTCGCGGCGCAGTTCCGCAGCCAGCGACGCCGGCACGAACCACTCCGCGCCCCGCACTTCGGCTTCGCGGACCGCGAAGATCGTGTCGCCCGACTTCATCGCCTGCGCACGCAGTGCGGCGGCATTGGCGTCGGTGGCGGCGGGATGTTGCTTTCCCTGCGGAACGTACCGGCGGGGCATGGTCCGCGCAAACCCGTATCAGAGGCGGTTAGTTGTCTTTCCGAGGCGATTCGGGAGAGCCGGCCGATAAATAACCGGTTTGTTTCTCCTGCATTTCCGCGTCTTTTATATAAATTGGCCGCACAGTCCGGCTGGCGGGAGAAAA
>SFFS01000032.1 GCA_004557805.1 Clostridiales bacterium
GGCAGGCCGCTGATATGGTCGGCGTGCAGATGCGTCACGCACAGCGCGTCGATGGGCTTGAACGTGAACCCCGCGGCCTTCAGCGCCACCTGCGTGCATTCGCCGCAGTCGATCAGCACGCTGTGGCCGTTCAGGCGCAGAAGCGCCGAGGCGAGATAGCGGTCCTTCAGCGGCATCATGCCGCCCGTTCCCAACAGGCAGACGTCGAGCATGTTTCCACCTCAAATGCAAAAATCTCTCAGGGGGTATCTGAAAAAGGAAAAGGCGCCGAGCTGGAATCTCAGGGAATTTTTCAGATATACCTGATATAATAACACGGCGCACGGTAAAAATCCACCGCGCGCCGCTGAATTTTATCAGGCGGCCAGGCCGCCTTTTTGTCATACGCCGTAGCGCTGCCTCGCAAACCGCCACGCGTCCTCGCACATTTTTTCCACGCCGTACTGCGCCTTCCAGCGCAGCACGCGCGCCGCTTTTTCGGTGTTGGCGTAGGCCGAGGCGATATCGCCCGGCCGCCGCGCGACGACCTCATAGGGAATTTCGCGGCCGCACGCCGCTTCATAGGCCTTCACAATTTCCAGCACGCTCGTACCCTTGCCCGTACCGAGATTGAACACCTCGCAGCCCGTATGCTCCATGGTGTAATCGAGCGCCGCCAAATGCCCGCGCGCCAGATCGACCACATGGATATAATCGCGCACGCCGGTGCCGTCGGGGGTGTCGTAATCGCCGCCGAACACGCGCAGGCGCGTCAGCAGCCCCGCCGCCACCTGCGACACATACGGCACCAGGTTGTTCGGAATGCCGTTCGGATCCTCGCCGATCAGCCCGCTCTCATGCGCGCCGACGGGGTTGAAATAGCGCAGCAGGCACACGGACATATCCGGCGCGGCATGCGCCGTATCGGCCAGAATCTGCTCGATCATCACCTTCGTCCAGCCGTAGGGGTTGGTCGCGCTCGTGGGCATTCCCTCGCGGAACGGCACGGGATTGTTCATGCCGTAAACCGTCGCCGAGGAGGAGAATACGATGCGCTTCACGCCGTGCCGCCGCATGGCCTTGAGAAGCTCCATCGTGCCGGTGAGGTTGTTGTCGTAGTATTCAACGGGCTTCGCCACGGATTCTCCCACGGCCTTCAGGCCGGCGAAATGAATCACCGCGTCGGCCGGGTCGCCCGAAAACGCCGCGTCCAGCACATGCGCGTCGCGCAGGTCGCCCTGGATGAACGCAAAATCCCTTCCGGTAATTTTGCGGATGCTCTCCAGCGCTTCCGGTCTGGAATTGCAGAAATTATCGACGATGACCAGCTCGTGACCCGCGTTGAGCAGTTCCACGCACGTATGGCTGCCGATATACCCCGCGCCGCCGGTGACAAGAATCTTCATGACGCTCTCCCCTTTTCTTCTCTTTCAAGCCCATTATATTCATTTTCCCTCTCGGCACAAGATAATATCCCCCGCAAAAACATGGAGAAATGTTGCATTTCCGCGCAAAAGCATATATACTGTCGTTTATGGAAGAAAATCAGAACAAGCGCTCGTTTAAGGCGCAGCGGCATGGCATCACGTTTTTGACCGTATACAACACCGGCACGGAAAAATGTCGCAGCGGCCACTGTTGGGGGCCGGGCGTGCGCGACCATTATCTCATCCACCTCATCCTGCGCGGGAAAGGGGTGTACACGCTCTGCGGCCGGGATTACCCGCTGGCGGCGGGCGATCTCTTTTTCGCGCCGCCGGGCGAAACCATCTGCTACCGCGCCGACGCGGACGATCCCTGGGAATACTGCTGGGTCGGCTTTCAGGGGATCGACGCGGCGGCGATGTCGTCGCGCGCCGGGCTGACGCTGGAAACCCCGATCCGCCATTTCGACGATCCGCAGCCGCCTGCGCGGCTGATGCTCGAAATCGTCCATGCAAGCGGCGTGCGCACGCACGAGTCCATCCGCATGACGGGCTGCCTGTGCTCGTTTCTGGCGTATCTGGTGGAAACGGCGGAGCACGCCGAGCAGCGCGCTGAGAGCAGCAGCCTCGAACACGTGCGCCGCGCCTGCGCGTTCATCGCCAACAACTATTCGCGGCCCATCTCCATCACCGACATCACGCGCGCCGTGGGCGTCTGCCGCAGCCGGCTCTATCGCGCCTTCGAGGAGCAGATGGGCATTTCTCCCGCGCGCTATCTGACGCATTTCCGCATCGAGCAGGCGCGTCTGCTGCTGGAAACGAGCGACCTTTCGGTCAAATCAGTCGCATATTCCGTCGGGTTTGAGGATCCGCTCTATTTCTCCCGCCGCTTCCGCGAGCTGGCGGGCTGTCCGCCCAAAACCTATGCGCAGCGCGGAAAAGAAGGTTCCTCCGCGTAAAGGGCAGAACCGTGCGGATCCCCGGCGCCCTTCAATGGAATCCACATTCATGAGAAAACTGGCAGGGAGCGCTTTGAAGATGTATTATCTGCTTGCGGGATTTCTCGGCTTTCTCCTGTGCGGAGTCTGGTTTGGCGTTCAGTTGGGGCTGAACGCCGTTTTTTTCAAAGCGGGGCGCGGCCGTCTCGCTTATTTCTCGCCCCTTATGGCTTCATGCGTTCCAATCGCGCTGATTCTCCGCCGGAGCGGTTCGTATTCTCTCAATCTATCGGCTCTGTCGGACGCAGGACTATGGGGGCTTTCCGCCGCGACGCTTCTGCTGACCTGTCTGATAAAGATTCTGAGCGAAAGAAACCGCCGGCGCGCTGAAAAGCGCCAGCTTGCGTATATGTGCATGGAAACCGCGTTTGTCGAAATCGCGCAGCGGCTGATGATGCAGTCCTTCGTGATGAACCTGCTCGCCGCCTGGGGATGCGGCGCGGCCTGGTGCGTTCCGCTCAACGCGCTCGTCTGGTGCGCGGGAATATGCGCGCAGGCAATTCTTCTAAAGCAGCCGCTTACAAAGGCGCTTGCCGCCGATCTGCTCGCCTCGTTCGTTTTTTCCATCGGCTGCGGCTATGTGTTCTACCGGTCCGGCTGCATCGTCTTTTCAATGGCCGCGCACGCGGCCGAACGATTGATTACGGCAAAAATTGTTTCTTCCGATTCATAGCGCCGCGGATCGATCCGCCGCCAGCAAAACGCCTCCCGAACCATAACGATTCGGGAGGCGCGGCATATCCGCCTGATTTTCGTTTTGCGAAATCAGATGACCTTATACTCCTTGAGCAGCTTTTCAACCTCGGTTCCGGAAATTTTGCCCATCAGCGCCTTGAAGGCGAGCTTTTCGAGCAGGTTCGCGTCCATCTCCGTCACCTTTTTGCCGTCGCGCAGCTGCACGGTGGCATTGAGCAGGTCGCGGATATCGAACACGCTGCCCCATACCTCCGGCACGCCGCGATCGACGTTGAGCAGCGTATACACCGCCTCCATGCCGGTGCGCATGGAATATTCGGTCGTGAAGATGGTATCGCGCGGAGTTTCGGCAAACTGGCCGAGGAAGGCGAAGTTCACCGCGCCGTCGGGCACGACCTTCGGCCGGTCGCCATAGGCGCGCGGCATGAAGAACGCGTCGATGTAGGGCATCATCACGGGGACGGTATTGGCGCTGTGCGCCGCCAGTTCTTCGATCTGATCCTCCGGCACGCCGATATGATACAGCCACTCCATGCAGATTTCTTTGCCGGTGCATTCGCGCATGGGCTTCCTGACGAAATCGCCGGGCTTATCGGTGAAGAGCGCGTACACCCACACCAGGCAGTGATCCTTCGGCTGCTCGCGGAACTGCGGCTGGCGGTTGATCGTCCAGCTCATCAGCCACGAAGAATCCTTCACCGTCACAATGCCGCCGGTAACGACCCTGCCCGTGAACGGATCGCGCTTGCAGATCGCCTTGACATAGGGAATGATGCGCTGGTCGAGCGTCTCCACGGTGGCGCTCATCCAGTTGGTCTGCTCCGGGTCATGGCAGAACTTGTCCGGATGGCCGAATGCAGGGTCCTGCGCCGCAATCTTGCGCCACATATCCCAGCCGCCGCCGGCTTTGATCTCCGTGTTATAGGGCGCGGGCGTATCCTGGCTGCCCATGGAGGAGTTTTCCACGCAGCCGCCGTTGGTAATGAACACCAGATCGTTTTCGGTCAGACCGATGCTCTCCGCTTTGCCGTCGCGGATGGTTTCGATGGATTTGGCGAGCTTGCGCTCGGGCGTGCAGTCGAACAGCACGTTGACCACCTGTACGCCGAAATGGAACTGTACGCCCGCCTTTTCGAGGTATTTCACCATTGGCAGGATCATCGACTCGTACTGGTTGTACTTCGTAAAACGAAGCGCCTTGAAGTCCGGAAGCCCGCCGATATGGTGGATATACCGCTGCAGATACAGCTTCATTTCCAGCGCGCTGTGCCAGTTTTCAAAGGCGAACATCGTGCGCCAGTAGAGCCAGAAGTTGCTCTTGAACACCTCGTCGTCGAAAATGTCGGTGATGCGCTTGTCCTGCAAGTCCTCGTTGGGCGTAAGGAAGAGCTTCATGATCTCCATCGCGCCCTTATCGGAAATATCAAACTTGCCGTCGGTGTGCGCGTCCTGCCCGCGCTTTTCGGTAGCGCGGCACAGCGAATAGTTCGGGTCGGCCTTGTTGAGCCAGTAGTATTCGTCCAGAACGCTCACGCCCTCGGTTTCGATGGACGGAATGGAGTGGAACAGATCCCACATGACCTCGAAATGGTTATCCATCTCGCGGCCGCCGCGCATGACATAGCCGGTGTTTTCAAACTTCCAGCCGTCGCACGCGCCGCCGGCCCGCTGTTCTTTTTCCAGGATGTGAATATGCTCGCCCTTCATCTGGCCGTCGCGGACGAGGTAGCAGGCGGCAGTCAGCGCGGCAAGACCGCTGCCGATGATATAAGCCGACTTGTGATCGACCCCTTCGGGCTTGCGGGGACGGGCAAACGCTTCATAATTACCGCTGGAATAATACATTCTGATTTCCTCCTGTCTGACTTTTGCTCAGGGCTTATCTGAATAAGGAAGATACGGCAGCCACGCGGATTTTCCAGATGCGCCCCGGCTCTCTTTCCCTTTGACGGGCTCATTATAGAATGGGCGCTTTCGCGCCGCAATAAACAGAAACGCCGCCGTGCCTGAAAACCTGACACGGCGGCGGAGATGATGCTTTTTTTATCAAATCTGCGGTTTTGTTTAAATGCTTCCCCGGTCGAGGCGTTCCAGCGCCGCGCGGACGCTGCCGTGGACGACCTTCCCCAGATGCGATACGATCGCCTGCGGATCGCCGCGCATATCATCCCGGATCCAGTCGAGCATGAGCCCGACGAACGCGTACTTGTAGAAATGCGCGATAAACTCCTGATCCTCCTCGGGAACGTTCAGCCCCTGCGCCTGCTCCCGCACCACGCCGATCAGCAGTTCGTAGGTCAGCCTGTACAGATACGTTTCCACATGTTCCCGGCTGACCGAACGGTAAACGTTCATGATGAACGGCCGGTTCGCCTGCGCGGCTTCAAAAATCTGCATAAAGCCCTGCTGCCAGGTATCGTAGGTTTTCTTTCCCTCCAGCGCCCTGCGCGCATCCTCCATGCACGACCATTCGACCAGATCGTAAATATCCTTGAAATGATAATAAAACGTCATGCGGCTGATGCCGCAGTCCTCGGCGATATCGTTGATGGTAATTTTATCCAGCGGCTTTTTGAGCAGCAGGTTTTTCAGCGACGCTTCCAGCGCGCGCTTGGTAATATCCGACATGCGGCCGCCTCCCCATTTTCATTCTGACTCCGCCGCCATTATACACCATCGCGCGCGCAAGCGCCACAAGGTTTATTTCTCCATCAGCCGGTTCAGCCGGTCGATCAGCGCGTCCGCGTCCAGCCGCCCGGCGGCGTAATCGCCCGCCGCGTTCCAGTCGTCCAGCCACCGGTAATGCGGAAATGTCAGGCGCGGCGCGACGTCGCGCGCGTAGGCCTCAAGCGCTTCCTTTGTGTAATAATGCAGCGGGTCGCCCGCGTCGCGCAGCTTTTCCAGCCGGTCGATCACACTCTGCGCCTCGCCCTGTTCGATCTGCGCCGCGATCAGCCGGTCGTATGCCTCGCGCAGCCGCGCGTCATAATCGACGACCGCATAGAAAAACTCGCTTTCCGCCTCGTCCATCGCCGCGCGTGCATAGTCGAGCGCCTCTTCTCGGCGCGGCGAGTTCGCGTTGACGATCACCGCGTACATCCGCGCCGGAACGGCCGTATCGCCCTCGCGCACGTGCATTTCCCCGCCAAGCCCGCTGTTCGCGCACGTCAGGCTGCGCAGCTCGCCGTTTTTGCCGCGGAGAATCTTTGTATCGGCGCAGAGCGCCGCGTTCAGCCGCTCCACCTGCGCAAGGTTTTCCCGAAACAGCGGCGTATCAAAGTCCGTCTCGCCGTTCGCGTCCGCGCACTGCGCCTGATAGCAGCGGATCATGTAAGACAGATAATACCGCAGCCAGCCGTCGCGCACGTCCGCGTCGAACGCCGTGCCCCGGCGCGTCTGCGCCGGCAGCGCCATATAGCGCTCCGCCAGCCCGGCCAGCTCCGCAAACGTCTCAGGCTTCTCCGCGTATGCAAGGCCCAGCGAGATTTTTGCACGATACGATAAGCCGCGAAGCGTCTCGGGCTTCTCCGCGTCTGCAAGGCCCAGCCGCGCAAGCAGCTCGTCGGAAAACTCCAGGCTCATCGTGCAGCCGAAAATGTGCATCGGCAGGCCGATCAGTTTTCCCTCGCAGGTCAGCGCGCGCTTCACCGCAGGATACATCGTTCCGCCTTTTTCGGGCGCAATGTCCGTCAGGTCGAGCAGCGGGATTTCCGCGCAGAGCGCGGATAAATCCGTCCCGTTCGTTTCAATCACCGCCGCGTCCCATTCTCCCGCAAAAAGCAGCTCGTTCTGGTTGCCCTCGCCCGTCTCGTCGTAAAGGGGCTCAATCCTTTCCAGCGCGCGCTCGGGGTAGCGCTTCTCGTACCGGTCAGCCGCAAACCAGCCGTCCAGCACGCGCAGCGGTTCCGCGGCAAGAGCCGTTCCGCACAGCGCGCACAACGCCAGCAGCAGCGCAAACAGTTTTTTCATTTTCCATCCTCCTTCATCTGCGGCTCTACCGTCACCGTCCAGTCTTCATACAGCCAGGTATTTTCCGGTTCCTCGCGCAGCCATTCGCCCTCGGGCGTTACCTCCCAGTTGGCGATATACACGCTCACCTCGTATTTTTCCGCGCGCACGATTTCGCTTTCGCCGCCTTCAAACTCGAAAAAGAAGCGAACCGTTCCGTCGCGCTGCGGCAGCACGTCGTAACCGATGGACGATGCGTTCAGTTCGCCGTTTTCCTCGAGCACGCCGTTTGCAATCGCATCGACGTGCAGAATCTTCGCGCCGCGCTCCTGCGCCAGCTCGGCGTATGTCGGCGCGTCGTCCGGGATTTCCTCCTCGCCGTAAAACAGCAGATAGCCCGCCGGGTCGTTCACGCTGTAATCCTCCGCCAGCAGCACGACGTTCGCATCCTCCGCCGGGCGGATGACGCCGCTGGCATAGACGGTTCCGTCCTTATAAATCGCGTCGTCGAGCGTATAGACCGCGTCGCCCAGCCGCACGCTCTGCCCCACCTCGGCCAGATCGCCGGAGAGCAGCTCCCTTTTTGTTTCTTCGCCGTAAAACCGGCCCAGCAGTTCCGCCGTGCGGCTTTCAAACACAGCGAGCGCCGCGCCGCCAAGCGTCAGCAGTATGGCCAGCGCGGCCGCGGCTGCCCTGAGCGGAAACCGCCGCGCGGGCGCTTCTTCCAGCCCGGCCAGCACGCGCGCGACGCGCCCCTCCAGCCGCTCCGGCAGCGGATACGCCGCCCGCCAATCGTTCTGCGTCATTCCAATCCCTCCTCCAGAAGCACGCGCAGCTTTTCGCGCGCCGTCTTCAAACGCGAACACACCGTTCCCTTCGGCACGCGCAGAATCTGCGCCGTCTCTGCAACGGTATATCCCTCCATATAGTGCAGCACCGCCACCGTGCGCAGCTTCTGCGGCAGCTCGTCCAGCGCGGCGCAAAGCGCCTCGCCGCCGCTATCCGCAGCCGCCATGCTTTCGGGCAGCTCGTCCACGGGCGTAACCCGCTTCTGCCTGCGCTGAATGTTTACGCATTCGCGGATGAGAATGCGCGTCAGCCAGGTATCGAAATACTGCTCCTGGCGCAGCGTGGGCAGCTTATGCCACGCGCGGGCGATCGCCTCGGAAATCGCGTCGAGGCAATCCGCCTCCTGCCGCAGATAACCGCGCGCGACGCGGCAAAGCCGCCCCTGCGCCGCCGTAACCCGCGCGGCAAAATCATCTCGTGTCATGTAGAACCTCCTTGCGTGCAAAGCGCCTGCACCCATTAGACGCGCGCCGGGCCGCGCCGATTCGCCTGCAAAAAAATCTTTCGCCCCATTCTATCAGATCGCCGCGCCGCGCGGGCGCTTCGGGGCGCGTTTTTTCCGGCGCAGCGCGCCGAAAAACGATCGTCCGCCGCATTTGAAAAAAAGTGCTTGACATAAGTCCGAAATCGTACTATACTCCCACAAGTACGGTTTCGGACTTGTCGCATGAGGAGGCTGTTGTATGACGCAGCTGTTTGAATCAATCAGCGAACTGAACTCGCTGGTCAAAAGCATCGAGGATTTTTACCATGAACTTGCGCTTTCGCTGAGCCTGTCCGATTGCGCGTTCGATATCCTCTATGCCGTCACGGAGCTGGGCGACGGCTGCCTGCAGCGGGATATCTGCCGGAAAATGGCCTGTCCGAAGCAAACCGTCAATTCGGCCATGAAACGTCTCGTACAGGAAGGACTGCTGCGCATGGAGGCCGGCCGCGGCCGCGAAATGCAGATTTTCCTGACCGAACGCGGCCGTCAGTATATGGACGAGCGCTTCGATTCCGTAATCCGCCTGGAAAACGCCGCCTATTCCGCTTTTACAAAAGAAGAATGGGGCGAATATATCCGCCTGACCCGAAAACACCTCGGCGCGCTCCGCCAGTGCCGCAAAGCGCTCGCCGCAGACGACGAAAGGAGAAACCCCTGCAAATGAATGGATCCCGAATGAAAAAACTGCTCAAGCTGGTGCTGCCCTCGGTCCTGAGCCAGGTCTGCATGTTCCTGTTCACGATCGTCGACGGCATTTTCGTCGGCAACGGCGTAGGCGCGACCGCGCTGGGTGCGGTCAATATCGTGCTGCCGTATATTCTGATCCTGTCGGCGCTGTATATGCTCGTAGCCGTCGGCGGCGCGACGGTCACGGCCATCCGGTTCGGCCGCGGCGATAAAGAGGGCGCGAATCTCGCCTTCCTGCATGCGTTCGCCGCCATTTTTGCCGTTTCCGTCGTGCTGACGGTCGTAGGCGTATGCTTCACGCGGCAGCTGGGCTACCTGCTGGGCGCGAACGAAGCGTATATCGATTATGTAACCGACTATACGTTCTGGTACTCCGTGTTCATCATTCCTGCGGGGCTGTCCATCCTGCTGCAGTTCTTCGGCCGCAACGACGGCGCGTCGATGCTCGTCATGGTCTCCACGGCCGTCTGCTCCGCGCTGAATATCTTCCTCGACTGGCTGTTCGTGTTCCCGATGCAGATGGCGCTCAAGGGTGCGGCTATTGCCACCGGCATTTCACAGACCGTGGGCTTTTTGATGCTCCTTTCGCACTTCGTGCTGAAAAAGGGCGATCTGCGCATCCGCCGTTTCCGGCCCGATGCGAAGCTGTTCCGCAAAATCCTGATGCGCGGCGCGCCGGAATCCATCGCGCAGTTCGCCTCGCCCGTGTCCATTCTGTGCCTGAACTACGTGATGCTGCGGATGATCGGCGAAATCGCCGTCAACGCATTCTCCGTTATCGGCTATATCGCCTCGTTCTCCGTCGCTGTGTTCTACGGCGTTTCGGAGGGCGCGCAGCCGCTCATCGGCAACGCCTACGGCGAAAAGAACGAGAGCGACCTGAAGTTCTATTTCCGCGTCAGCCTGCTGATCGCGTTCGTCGGAAGTCTGCTTCTGTATCTGCTCTTCCTGATCGTCTCGCCCAATATCTGCCGCCTGTTCGGCCTCGACGCCGAAACGCTGGCATTTACCGTGCAGAAGCTGCCCAAATACGCGATCAACTTCGTTTTCATGTCGCTGAATACGATTCTTTCCGCCTACCTGTATTCCACCAAGCGCACGGGCGCGGCCGTTACGCTGAACCTGCTGCGCAGCTTCGTGTTCACCGTTTCGGTCATTCTGATTCTGCCCACGCTGTTCGGCGCGGAACTCATCTGGTATACCGCGGCGGTTTACGAAGCGCTGAGCCTGCTGGCCGCCCTGCTGCTGGTGCGCGCAACGGAAAAAAACGGCGTCGTTTTTCATTGAAAAGCCCTTTTGTTCATTTTCAGTTATCAATTCCCGCATATACTATGCGGGAATTTTTAAGTGGAGGAAAAGAACATGCTGCAAATTCAGGGCATCTGCAAAACATATAAAACCGGCGACCTTGTGCAGCGGGCGCTGGACAACGTGCAGCTGAACCTGCGCGATAACGAGTTTGTGGCCGTCCTCGGCCCGAGCGGCTCGGGCAAGACGACGCTGCTGAACATCATCGGCGGCCTGGATCGCTACGACAGCGGCGATCTGATCATCAACGGCATTTCCACCCGCCAATACAAAGACCGCGACTGGGACTCCTACCGCAACCACACCATCGGCTTCGTGTTCCAGAGCTACAACCTGATCCCGCATCAGTCGGTGCTGGCCAACGTGGAGCTTGCGCTGACCATTTCCGGCGTGAGCCGCGCCGAGCGCAGAAAGCGCGCCGCGCAGGCGCTGGAGCGCGTGGGGCTGGGGAATCAGCTGCATAAGCGGCCCAACCAGCTTTCCGGCGGCCAGATGCAGCGCGTAGCCATCGCCCGCGCGCTGGTGAACGAGCCGGACATCCTTCTGGCCGACGAGCCGACCGGCGCGCTCGACTCCGAAACAAGCGTACAGGTGATGGAGCTTTTGAAGGAAGTGGCGCGCGACAAGCTGGTCGTTATGGTCACGCACAACCCGGATCTTGCCGAAAAATACGCCACCCGCATCGTCAACCTGCGCGACGGCAAAATCGTCGGCGATTCCGATCCGTATCTCGTAGATACGGCGGCGCTTGCGCCGCCAAAGCACAAAAACATGGGCCGCTCGTCGATGTCGGTGTTTACGAGCCTCGCGCTCTCGTTCAACAATCTGCGCACCAAGAAGGGGCGCACGTTCCTCACCGCGTTCGCGGGCTCCATCGGCATCATCGGCATCGCGCTGATTCTCTCGCTTTCCACGGGCGTAAATACGTACATCGACGATATTCAGAAGGAGGCGATGACCTCCTATCCGCTGACCATCGACGCGCAGACGATCGACCTTTCCAGCCTGCTCAAGGGCGGTTCCGTTTCGACGGCGCGCGAGGCCGATCACGCGCTCGACGGCGTATATTCCAACACGCTCGGCGTGGAAATGGCCTCGATGATGACCACCAGCCTGACGGAAAACAACCTCACCGCCTTCAAGAAATATCTTGACGACCCGGCGAGCGAAATCCATCAGTATGTAGGCGAAAACGGCATTACCTACAGTTACGGCGTAAAATTCAACGTTTACACGCGCGACCCCGACGGCACGCTCGTCACCACCAACGGCGTAACCATCGGCGGCGCGCAGCAGAAGATGATGAGCGGCATGAGCCAGATGGCCGCCACCTCCACCATGAGCAGCATGATGACCTCCGGCAACTTCGGCCAGCTGCTGCCCGGAACGGACGGCGAACTGGTCGGCTCCGCCATCCGTGACAGCTACGATCTGCTCTACGGCTCCTGGCCGCAGAATTACGATGAAGTCGTGCTGATTCTCGACCGCAACAACGAAATCGAGCAGACGACGCTCTACGAGCTCGGCCTGCTGCCCTCCGCCGATTACACGGCCATGATGAAATCCTTCTCCAACGGCGAAAAGCTGGAAACCGAATCCGTCCGCTGGAGCTATGCCGACGCATGCAAACAGAAATTCTATCTGCTCGCGGCATGCGATCAGTACACTGAAAACGAAGACGGAACCTACCGCTTCGCGGCCGAAACCGCCGCCGACGTGGAAAATCTGCTTGACCGCGCGATTGAGCTGAAAATCGTGGGCGTCGTGCGGCCGCAGAGCGACCAGGCGGCGGGCTATGTAATGAACCCCGTCGGCTACACGCAGGCGCTGACCGATTATCTCATCGCGCATACGGACGAGAGCGCGGTCGTCACCGCGCAGCGCGAAAGCGCTGAGAAGAACATCCTCAGCGGTCTGGAATTCGCCCCGTCCGACGACGCTGCGAAGGCCGCCGACGCGGCGGCTTATCTCGCCTCCCTCGGCGTTTCGGAAAAAGCGGCGCTGTGCAGCCAGATGATGCAGAGCTCGGGCCAGTCCGCCATGCTCGCCCAGATGGACGAGACGCAGCTGGCCGCGATGTTCGATCAGTATCTGCAAAACCCGGATCAGGCCACGCTCGTCGCGCTGTACGATGCGAATATCTCCACCGGCAGCTACGATGAAAACATGCAGGCTTTCGGCGTAGTCAGTCCCGACGCGCCCGTTTCCATCAGCATTTACGCCGACAGCTTCGAGGCGAAGGACGCCATTTCCGATTGCATCGACCGCTACAACGCCGGCGCGGCCGACGCGGACCAGATCACCTACACCGATTACGTCGGTCTGCTGATGAGCTCGGTCACGACGATCGTGAATGTCATTTCCTACGTGCTGATCGCGTTCGTGGCGGTGTCGCTGGTCGTCTCGTCGATCATGATCGGCATCATCACCTACATCTCCGTCCTCGAGCGGACGAAGGAAATCGGCATTCTGCGCGCCATCGGCGCCTCGCGCCGCAACATTTCGCAGGTGTTCAACGCCGAAACGTTCATCATCGGCCTGTGTTCCGGACTGCTGGGCATCGGCGTAACGCTGCTGCTGCTCCTTCCGGGCAATGCAATCATCCATCATCTCACCGGCACGCCGGATGTGAACGCGATTCTGCCCGCGCAGGGCGCGGTTATTCTGGTCATCCTGAGCGTTATTCTCACGCTGATCGGCGGCCTGATCCCGTCGCGCAAGGCGGCGAAGAAAGACCCCGTCACCGCGCTGCGGACGGAATAAAACCCGGAGCGCAGCGACGCGCCCCCTTTCTTGTCAAAGAAGGAGGGCGCGTTTTTTTGCTGAAACGGCGCACAGGAAAAGGGCCGCGCTCCAGCGGACGCAGTTCCCTTTCCGCATGCTTTCGCTTCGCTTCACACAGCGCAAATGCGGCTCGCGCTTTCACTGGCGCGGCGCATAAGAAAAGGGCCGCTCAGCGGCCCTGAATTGCGCATCCCGCGTCAGCCCTGCGGCTGCGCCCTCTCGCTTTCGATTCACTCCGCACTGCACCCAAAAATGCAGTCCGCGCTTTCCCCACGAATCGCCCGCGCAAAAGCGGCGCGTTTTTCACTGGCGCGGCGCATAAGAAAAGGGCCGCCCTGCGGCCCTGAATTGCACGTCCCGCGTCAGCCCTGTGGCTGCGCCACACGCTTTCGATTCACTCCGCACTGCACAAAAATGCAGTCCGCGCTTCCCCCCACGAATCGCCAGCGCCAGCGCAAAAGCGGCGCGTTCTTCACTGGCGCGGCGCATAAGAAAAGGGCCGCCCTGCGGCCCTGAATTGCGCATCCCGCGTCAGCCCTGCGGCTGCGCTTCAGAGGATGAGAAGATGTTCTGCATGCTGTCGATCATTTCGCTGTCCTTGAGGCGGAATTTGATTTCCACGCGGCGCGAGGCTTCCTTGTTTTCGGTGCCGTCGGCGTTGTAGATCAGCTGGCTTTCAGAGCGGCCGTTGGCCGTAATCATATCGCGCAGCTGTAACTTTTCCTCTTTCGTGAGGCCGTTGAACGAATCGTCCAGGCAGAAGGTAACGACGGCCAGCGCGCGGCGCTGCGAAAGGTCAAGGTTATGCGCATAGGTGCCGTCGCTGTCGGTGTGGCCCTCGATGATGATCTCGGAAACGTATTCCCCATTGCCGTCGCTCATGAGCGTCCGGAAGTAAACCGGAATGATCTGTTCGAGCACCGCGCGGCCCTCGGGCTTGAGAACGGCCTTGTTCGTATCGAAAAACACCGCGTCCTTGAGCGTAATCGCACCGGTCTGCGTATCGACGTTCACTTCCACGCCCTTTTGTGCAAACGCGTCGCGCAGCTGTTCAATGATGCGCGCGCGCACGCCGACGAGTTCGTCAATCTGCGCCGCCTGCTTGTTCAGCAGCGTTTCCAGATCGGTCACGCGCAGCTTTTCCGTCAGCAGTTCCGCGTCCTTGGCGCTGAGCAGAATCTGCCGCTGCTCCAGCTCGCTGGAAAACTGATCCAGCTGCGCGGAATATGCGTCAAGCTGCGCTTTCGCGTCGTCGATTTCATCCTGCGAGAGCGCGAGCAGTCTTTCCTGCTCTTCGATTTTCGCCTGCTGCAGAATCAGCTGCGCAAGCGACTGCTCCAGTTCCGCCTGCTTATCGGCCAGGCTCTGCTGGCTCGCCGACAGTTCGTCCTCGCTTTTTTTCAGCGCGGAGGTCTTGTTATCCAGTTCCAGCTGCTGCTGACCCAATTCCAGCTGCTTTGTGTTCAGCAGCGTGCGCACGGAGAGTAGCTCCTCCTGCTGCCTGGCCAGTTCTTCCCGCGCCGCGGTGAGCGCGTCCTCCTGCTCGGTCAGCTGCGTTTCCTTTTCGGCCAGCTCCGCCTGCTTCGTCTCCTGCAGGGAAAGATAGCGGTTGAAGGACAGAAACAGAAGCAATATGAACATCAGCAGCAGCGCCGCCATCATGTCCGAATAGCTCATCCAGTAAGCGTTGTTGTTCGAGCTGGCGACGTGGCGCTTTTTCCGCTTAGCCAGCACGTCAGCTCACCTCCCGCTCTCCGCCCGCAGGCTTTGCGGCGGGGGCTTTTCCGCTCACGCGGCGCATCGAGGCTTCCACATCGCGCATCGTCCGGTCGATCTGCCCCAGCGCGCCGGTGATCTGCCGCACCAGGTTCTGCATATTCTCATCGAACAGCCCCAGCGCGTTGGCAAGGCCGACCTCGATGCTCTCCACAAACGTCTTATACGCGCTGCCGAGCATATCGGCGCTCTGGCGCATATCGCCCGCCACCTGTTCGAGCGCTTCGTTCTGCGCTTTGGTTTTATCCTCCATCGACGAGACGAACTTGTCCGTCCAGACGGTATAATCCTGGAAGCTCGCCTGCAGCTTGGTCTGGTATTCCTGCAGGGCCGACAGATAGCGCGCCTGCTTCGACTGCGCGTCGGCGATTTCATCCAGCAATTCGACGGTATCCGTCTGCGTGCGGTCGATCTGGTGATACGCCTTGTCCACCGCGTCGACGAACGACGTGAAGCGTCCCAGCGTATCGGAGGTTTCCTTTTGCAGCTGCTTCATCTGCTCGGCCAGCCCGCTGACAGCCTCGGCCGTTTTGATCGTCTCCTCGCCGGATCTGCGCTGCGCGGCGTTCATCTCGTCGAGCATGCCGGCGAGCCCCTTGAGCTGGCCGGAAAGCGTCGCGTCCATCCGCTCGACGAAACGATTCACGATGTAATCCATGCCCTCCACCTGCGCGCGGGTCGCGGCGTTCATGAAGCGGTCCATCGACTGCTGCATCGGCGCCATCGCAGCGCTGACGGCCTGATAAATCTGATCGGCCACGCGCTCGCCCAGCGCGCGGGTGAAGCCGGTGATCGCGTCGGCCTGCTCGCGCTGATATGCCAGCAGCTGTGCGCCCGGCTCCGCGGGCTGCGGCACGCCGCAGGCGTAAAACGCGTCGACGAAACGATCAATGGCGCGCCTTGCGCGGCCAATGGCAAAGCGGTGCATGAAATTAAACGTCAGCGACGCGATCACGCCGACGATCGAGGTATAAAACGCCAGCGAAATGCCGTTGGTCAGATCGGCGTAGGTGGCCGTATCCATCAGATCGACGCCCGAAAGACCGAGCGACAGCCCAACGAACGTGCCCAGAATGCCCAGCGAAGTACAGAAGCCGGGGATCAGATCCGCCAGACCCGCGCGCCCGGGGCCGTCGATTATCGTCTCCCCGTTGACGTAATCCGCCACGTCGCACGCCTGCGCGTTCTCGCCGACGGCGCTCATGGAGTTGAGGAAACTGTGCCAGACGGGCTGCGCGCCCTTGCCGAGAAACTTCACATCCTGCCACACGGGCCGCGCCAGCTTGGCGCTCGCGCCCTCCTTGAGCATATCCGCCGCACGCTCAAGCGCTGAAGCGTTGCGCGAAATGGGCCGGATGCACTTGAGACAGCCGATGATAAACACCACCAGCGTCAGCAGATAAAACAGTCCGTCGGGAAAGAAGCCGTTCCACAGGGCCAACAGTTTTTGCATGCTTTCACCCACCGATCTTTTTATACTGGCGAACGCGTCACTACGTTATAAAACGGATGATAGATAGATATTCTTGCATCAGCTCCGGAATCCTGCCCCTGCCGTCGAAAAAAACGTCGTTTTCTTCATATTTATAACAAAAAATTCACACTTTATCGATTGCATATTGGAGTAATTTCCGTTATGATACTGGTAAGAACTTATATTTTGTACGTCGTAAAACCTTTCAGAGGAGATGGAAATGAATGAGTCGAAAAAAAGTAATTGACCCGACGTTGGTTGACGGCATAAGCAAGGATCTTTTCTGCGTTACCCCGCTTCTGCGCAAAAAGCTTCTGCACATGGACGTTATCCAGAACGAATGCGGCATTCCGCTCTCGCACGTACAGGTGCTGAGCATGCTGGACGAATCCGGCTCGATGTCCGTTTCCGAGATTTCGCAGCGTCTGGGCATCGCCAAGCCGAACATCACGCCGCTGGTCGACCGGCTGATCGAAAGCCACTACGTCGACAGGATCCGCGACGCGCAGGATCGCCGCGTCGTAAACATCGTGATCCTCGACGAAGGGCGCGAAAAGCTCAAGTGCATCCATGAGACCGTTTCCAACCAGGTTCGCAGCTGGGCGGAAGCGCTGACCGCGCCGGAATTCCGGTCGCTGGCCGAATCGCTCGGGAGTCTCAGGCACATCCTCGAAAAGCTGGCGTAAGCGTTTTTTCAGCGCAATGCGCTGAAAATCAGGTGTGTCTCTTCCCTTTGAAATCGTATATGGAGAGGCAGGCTTTTTGGAGTTGCCCTCAGGCTGGATTGTAATCTTTGAAAAACCGTTTTTGAACATACAAAAGCCCGGCGGCGTTTGAAGCCTCCGGGCTTGTTCTTGCTCTTTATCAGGTACGCCTTAAAACTCAACTTCCTGGTCGCGCTCGGATTTAATCATTTCCACCGTCCGGCTGCGCACGCGGTAAATCTTATCGCACACGGTGAACACGCTCGGGCGGTGCGTGGTGAGAATGCAGGTCTTGCAGAAGCCCG
>SFFS01000033.1 GCA_004557805.1 Clostridiales bacterium
GCGTTTTCCGTATCTTCCGTCACGCCGGTTTCCCGCACGCCCTGCGCGTCGAGCAGGATGTGCTTTTCGTCCGGGCGGGTCTGCAGAACCACGCGCTTGAGCGCGGGAATCATCAGCTCCCGGCCGTCGTCGCGGCGGAACACGTAGACGTCGCAGCTTCCGGGCTGCAAAACGTCCACCAGCTTGCCCCACATGCGACCCTCCGTGTCTACGGCCTCGCAACCGATCAGATCGCAGATAAAATCCGTATCCTTGGGCAGCTTCACCGCATCCTCGCGGCGGATATGCAGCAATTCGCCGCGGATGCCTTCGGCCGCTTCGCGGCTGAAAATCCCGTCGAGCTGCAAATAGGCGTATCCTTCGTGCACGCGGATGCACCGGCAGCGCTTTTCCTCGCCGCGCAGAAAAACGCGGCGCAAGTCAAAAAACCTGTCCGGATCGTCCGTCAGGGGCTTCACTTTTACTTCGCCGCGGAGGCCCTGCGGACGCAGAACCTCCCCGACGATTAACGTATTGTCCATCATACGATTTCGACAAAGACCGGCTTTGCGTCCTTCGGCGTGGCGGCCTTGACGATGGAGCGGATCGCCTTCGCGATGCGCCCCTGCTTGCCGATCACCTTGCCCATATCTTCCGGGGCCACGCGCAGCTCGATCACCGTAGCGTCGGGGCCTTCGACCTCGCGCACGTCGACCGCGTCGGCGTTATCAACCAGGGAACGGGCGATAAAGCGTACCAGCTCTGCCATGTTGACTCCTTATAATGGCTCTTAGCCTTCGATGGCGCCGCTCTTCTTCAGCAGCACGCGGGCGGTATCGGTCGGCTGCGCGCCGCACTTGATCCAGTACTGAGCGCGCTCGTTGTCGATGTGGATAACGGCGGGGTTCTGACGCGGATCATAGTAGCCGATTTCTTCGATGTTGCGGCCATCGCGGGGGAAACGGCTGTCGGCGACGACAACGCGGTAGAAGGGCATCTTCTTCATGCCGATTCTCTTCAGACGGATCTTGACCATGGTAAACCTCCTAAAGTCCTGTGCTTTGCAATTTATATGGAAAACAGGCGAAGCCTGAAATCCGCGCTCTGACTGGCCGTTACCGGCCGAACTTCATCCTCCGGCGGAGGAACTTGTTGCTGCCCATCATCTGCTTCATCATCTGCTTGGCCTGCTCGAACTGGCGGACCAGCTGGTTGACGTCCTGCACGGTGACGCCCGCGCCCGCTGCGATGCGGCGGCGGCGGGAGGCGTTGAGGATATCCGGGTTGCGGCGCTCCTTGAGCGTCATCGAACGGATGATGGCTTCGGGCTTTTTCAGCGCGCTCTCGTCGATTTCGACGTCCTTGAGCTTGCCGGCCATGCCGGGCAGCATGTTCAGCATGTCCTTCATCGAGCCCATTTTCTTCATCTGCTGCATCTGCTCGAGGTAATCCTCCAGGTCGAAGGTAGCGTTGCGCGCCTTTTTCTCGAGCTTTGCGGCGGCAGCGTCGTCGAACGACTCCTGCGCCTTTTCAATCAGGCTGAGCATATCGCCCATGCCCAGAATGCGGCTGGCCATGCGGTCCGGGTAGAACGGTTCGATGCCGTCCATCTTCTCGGAAATGCCGCAGAACTTGATCGGCTTGCCAGTTACGGCGCGCACGGACAGCGCGGCGCCGCCGCGGGTATCGCCGTCGAGCTTGGTGAGGATCACGCCGTCCACGGCGAGCTTTTTGTTGAACGTATCGGCGACGGTTACGGCGTCCTGGCCGGTCATCGCGTCGACTACGAGCAGAATCTCCTGCGGCCTGACGGCGGCTTTGACCTCGGCCAGCTCGTCCATCAGCGCTTCGTCGATATGCAGACGGCCGGCGGTATCCAGCAGGATGGTGTCGAAGCCGTAATACTTCGCGTGCTCGATGGCCTCCTGCGCGGTCTTGACCGGGCTTTGCGTGCCGCGTTCAAACACCGGCACGTCTACGCTTTTGCCTACGACCTTCAGCTGCTCGATAGCGGCTGGACGGTAAATGTCCAGCGCGACGAGCAGCGGCTTTTTGCCCTGCTTTTTGAGCATGCGGCCCAGCTTGCCGCACATCGTGGTTTTACCGGTGCCCTGCAGGCCGCAGAGCATAAATATCGTCGGCGGAGCCGGGCTCCACGTCAGGCGGGCGACCTCGCCGCCCATCATCTGCGTCAACTCGTCGTTGACGATTTTTATGACCTGCTGCGAAGGCGTCAGGCTTTCCAGCACATCCAGCCCAACGCAGCGCTCGGTCACCCGTTTGACGAAATCCTTCGCCACAAGGAAGTTTACGTCCGCTTCCAGCAGCGCCATGCGAACCTCGCGCATCGCGGCCTTTACGTCCGCCTCGCTCAGCTTCCCGCGGCCGGACAGCTTTCTCAGCGCGCCCTGCAGTTTCTCGGTAAGCCCTTCAAACGCCATCCTCTGCTTCCTCCTCCCGCAGCATCTCGTCCGCCAGCGCGGCGGCGCGGGTTATATCTTCGGCGCGGAGCGCCTTTTGAATTTCACGTAGCCCGCCGCATATCCGCTGCCACCGGGCGGCCAGCCCCAGCTTTGCTTCCAGCTGGAAGAGCTGATCTTCTCCCCGGCGGATCGCGTCGTGCGCGGCCTGCCGCGTCACGCCCGCCTCCTGCGCGATTTCGGACAGCGAAAGATCGTCCTCCTCGTGCATGCGGAGCGTTTCGCGCTGCCGCTCTGTCAGAAGCGGGCCGTAAAAGGAAAGGAGCAGGCTTGTCTGCACGCGCTTTTCCATTTCGGGCCTCCTTGACAAAGTGTAAAAGCATTCCGCTTGACAGCAAAAGCGAGTATACCAGAAAACCGCAGCGCTGTCAAGGCTTTTTGCCTGACGGGAAAAAGAAAAGCCCGCTGCGCGCGGGACGCGCGGCGGGCGGACAGACGGAAAGCGTCAATCGTAACAGTCGACGCTGAAGACGCCGTTTTCAAACACGGTTTTGCCGTAGTTGAAGGAACCCTCGAACGTGGCGGAAATCCGCTCGCCGAAGTTCGTCTTTTCCCTGCCGGTGATTGTCAGCAGGAAATAATCGCCGGAGCCCTTGAGCTCGTTATGGTATTCCCCTGTGCCCATGAGGAAATAATGCGAGTTGAGGTCTTCGGAAAAATACAGGTTGCTGACGAGACCGGAGGATTTGCTTACGTAGAACGTATCGCCCACGTCGAACCCGTTGGGAAGCCGGAAAAGAAGCGTGTCGCTGTTGTCGCTGCCGTCGCGGAGGAAATCGAATGAATAATAGCCATGCGAATAGTAGCGCGGCGTGCCCGCGGTCGTGTACTTTTCATATTCCCGCAGCTTTCCGTTCCGCTCGACGGACAGGAAGTTCCTGCGCGGCGTGGGGGTGAAATCCATGCCGGTTTCAACGAGAAAGAGCATGTCGTTTCCCGCTTTGGGAAGGATATAGGCGGTTGTGCCGTCGCCGTTGCTGACGGCGTAAGCGTCGAAACCGTCCAGAACGGTTTCCTTCATCGAATAGCCCGCCGCTTCGGCAAGCTTGGAGTAGTCCTGAACGAACTTCGTTACGCTGACCGGCTGCGGGTAGGAGAACACGTTGCAGTAATAGCCGCCGCCAAAGTCGTAGTTCTTTTCCGTCTGCGTGGCGTAAGCCCCGTCGGAAAGCGCATCCGCGGGATCGGGCAGCGCGCCGGAAGCGGAAGGCGCGGAGCCGCCGAGCAGACCGCTTACGCCGCCCGCAAGCGCGCTTGCGCACAGGCATACGAGCAGGAACAGCGTTGCGAGAAATGCAGTTTTTTTCATATAAGTGCCTCCTTTGAATTCAGGGAATATAGACGTATTGCCGGGTCTGATACGATCCTGTTCCGCCGCAGAAAGAACAGGCGGCGCTGCATGAAACGGCCTGGCCGTATATGCGATAGGTGCCGGTGCCGTGGCAGAGGCTGCAGCGGCCCGAGCCGTGACACTCCGGACAGGTTACCGTCTGCGTCTGCCATTCCCAGCGGCCGCCCGAATCGGGCTGTGAAGGCGGGCTTGTGGGCGCGGCCGTTTTTCTGTCGACGAGCCGGCGAAGCGCGTCGAGCGGGCTTTCCGGCGCGTCCGTTGGATCCGGAGCAGGCGTGGGCAGCGGACGGTAGTTCGTCTCGCGCAGCGAGAGAAAGAGCATCTTCCCCTCATAATCCATCACGAACATGCCGCCCGTGCGGTCGCCCTGCGCGATGCGGTAGCACAGATACTGCTCGTCGAAAACATCCTCTTCGACGGTATAGCCGTTTTCCGCGCAGAGCGCGCCGTATGCATCGAGAAAAGCGGCGGGATCGCCGGGCATTGAAAACGCGTATGCGTCGAATTTCTGCCGTCCCTGCTCGAAGAATGCAAGGCGGTAGAGCGCCGGTTCCTGTTCCAGCGTCTCGGCGGGATCGGGCACGGCCGGCAGCGCGAGCAGGCCCGCCAGCCCCGCGGCGCGCGCGGTCAGCGGAAGCAGCACGGCGAAAAGCAGAACGAGAAAGCGCCGTTTCACGGCAACGCTCCTTTCCGGATATGTATAAAAACAGAATAAGCAAAAATGCAGGATTTGTCAATATGCACAGCATTGATCGCGATATTTTTCGGAAAAATAAATTTTGTTTCGACCTTGTCAAACGCGCCGCGCGTGATACAATATCAACAGACTGATTTGAATGGAGATCTATATGGAGAATCAATCTGCGATTAAACGTATTGGCGTTCTTACCAGCGGCGGCGACGCGCCAGGCATGAACGCGGCCGTGCGCGCCGTCGTGCGCGCGGGCATTTATTACGGTATGGAAGTATACGGAATCAAAAACGGCTACACCGGTCTGCTCGACGGTCAGATGGAGCTGATGACGCTCCGCTCCGTTTCCGAAATTCTCAGCCATGGCGGCACGGTGCTGCATACGTCGCGCTGCCCGGAATTCCGCACGCCCGAGGGGCGCGAAAAGGCGGCGTCCATCGCGCGCGTGTTCAAGCTCGACGCGATCGTCGTCATCGGCGGCGACGGTTCCTTCGCCGGGGCGAAGCTGCTGAGCGAGCTGGGCATTCCGGTCATCGGCATCCCCGCGACGATTGACAACGACGTGGGCTGCTCCGATTATACCATCGGCTTCGATACCGCGCTGAACACCGTCAAGGATGCGATCGACAAGATCAAGGATACGACGTATTCGCACGAGCGGTGCAGCATCATTGAGGTTATGGGCCGTCAGGCCGGATATATCGCCATCAACGCGGCCATTGCAAACGGCGCGGAAATCTGCCTGATTCCCGAGAAGCCGTTCGATCTCGATATCGACGTGATCCAGCCCGTCCTCGCCGGACGCAGCCGCGGCAAGACGCATTTTATTATCGTCGTCGCCGAGGGCGCGTGCTCCTGCGAAAGCCTGGCCGCGCAGATCAAGCAGAAGATCGGCATCACGCCGGCCGTGTCCATCCTCGGATATATTCAGCGCGGCGGAAGTCCCACCGTGCGCGACCGCGTGATCGCCAGCCAGATGAGCGTGCATGCCGTCGAATGCCTGATGAAGGGCGTTGTCAACCGCATCATCGCTTATAAGGGCGAACGCGTGGTGGATATCGATATCGAAGAGGCGCTCACACAGACGAAATCGATCGATCCGCATACGCTGCTGACGAACCAGATTCTCTCGCTGTAAGGCGCATGTATAATAGAAGAGAACCTTCCAATCGCGGAAGGTTCTCTTATTTTGCTTGTGTTAGGTGTTCAGCCTTTTCCGCTTCAGCGTCAGGCAGCCCAGCGCCAGCAGGATCGGGAAGATCAGGCCGAACGCAAGCCCGGCCTTCAGCCCGGCTTCGGAGGTTCCTCCCGAGGCCGCAATGCGGCCCGAAATCAGCCCGACCAGCCCCGGACCGGCCGCGCAGCCGACGTCGCCGCCCAGCGCCAGCAGCGAATACAGCAGCGTGCCGCCTGAAGGAATTGCAGGCGCGGCCAGCGAAATGGTGCCCGGCCACATCAGTCCGACAGAGAAGCCTGCCAGCGCGCAGCCGGCGAGGGCCAGCAGCGGCCAAGGGGAGAGGATGGCCAGCAGATAGCTGACGATGCACAGCAGCGACGATAGAAACAGGCCGCGCCGCACGTCGATTTTTTCGCCGATTACGCCGTACAGCAGGCGCGACGCACCCATCAGAACTGCGAACATGCACGGCCCAAGCAGATCGCCCAGCGTTTTACCCACGCCAAGGCCCGCCTCGGCAAACAGGCTCGACCACTGGCTGATCGATTGCTCGGAGGCGCCCGAGCAGATCATGAGCACAAGGAAAAGCCAGAAAACGCGGTTTTTCAGCAGCGCGCGCGCCGGGACATGCTGCGACATCGTGTCAAAATGCGAGAGCGGAACGACGGCGAACAGCGCAGCGCCCGTCAGCGGGACGAGCGTCCACGCCAGCGCCAGCCAGCGCCATGCGCGGATGCCGAAAGCGGAGAAATACGCTGTCGAGAGCAGCACAACCGCCACGTGGCCCCAGCAATAGAACGAGTGCAGCAGGCTCATGGCCTTGGCCTTTTCATCGCCGGGAAGCGAATCCATAATCGGGCTGTCGAGCACTTCGATGAGCCCGCCGCCGATTGCGGAGATCGTCACGGCGAGCGTCAGCCCGAGGAACGGCTCTATAATATAAGGAAGAAACGCCAGCAGCGCCAGCCCGGCCGCGCCGCACAGATGGGCGAAAATCATCGCTCTGCGCGCGCCGAGCCGGTCGGCGATCAGCGAACCGAGCGTATCGACGATCATCTGTACGACAAAGTTGATCGAAATCAGCAGGCCGATCTTTTCCAGCGAAACGCCGAACTGGTTGTGAAACGCCAGAAACAGCAGCGGGGGCAGATTGTTCGTGACAGCCTGCGTGCCAAGCCCGAGATAGCACGCACGCGCGGTGTGCTTCGCAGTCAGTTTCATAAAAATTTTTTCTCCGTAAAGCAGATTTTTGAACGGAAAGATTATATCATGCCGCGCCCGGCGCGGCAATCAGAAAAACGCGGCGCAATGAAACACCCGGGGGCGTGTTCTTTTTGCGGCGCTGTCGAGCGCAAATTTCGCGCGTTGGACGCGCAGGAAAACATTTCCAGCGTCAAAAGCAGCAAAAAGTGAGGAAAATCCTTGAAAAATCGAAAAAAACAGTTGCATTTTCAATGGGTTTCGTTTATACTAATAGGGCTGTCGTTTGGGATGAAGCGGTAAGTTACCGATTGGCCGTCGGAGAATTACCGCGGACCATGTCCGAAAAATCGGGCGACAGGCTCCCACACGTTCGGGTTGCATCCTTTCAGGAAACACCCGGCACGGTGTGCAGGAGGCCTGAAAAAAAGGAGGAAAAGACGTGGCCAACCAGAAAATTCGCATCAAGCTCAAGGCCTATGAGCACAGCCTCATCGACCAGTCCGCAGAGCGCATCGTCGAGACGGCGAAGAGAACGGGCGCCCGGGTGTCCGGCCCCATTCCGCTGCCTACCGAAAAGGAGATCGTCACCATCCTGCGCGCTCCCCACAAGTACAAGGACTCTCGCGAGCAGTTCGAGCGCCGCACCCACAAGCGACTGATCGACATCCTGCAGCCGACCCCCAAGACGGTGGACGCGCTGACCAAGATCGATCTGCCGGCGGGCGTGGAAATCGAAATCAAGCTGTGATTCGAGCGTAAACAGGAGGTTAAGAGGTCATGAAGAAAGCTATCGTCGGCAAGAAAGTCGGCATGACGCAGGTGTTCACGCCCGATGGGCGGCTGATCCCTGTCACCGTCATCCAGGCCGGCCCCTGCCCCGTGGTGCAGAAGAAAACCGTTGAAACCGACGGCTACGAGGCCGTTCAGGTCGGTTTTGACGAGATCCCGGAAAACCGCGTGAAGAAGCTTGTGAACAAGCCTGAAGCCGGCCACTTCAAAAAGGCTGGCGTGGCGCCCTGCCGCAAGCTGCGCGAATTCCGCTTTGAAGACGCCGCTTCCTACGAAGTGGGTCAGGTGATTAAGTGCGACGTGTTCGCCGAAGGCGACAAGGTCGACATTTCCGGCATCAGCAAGGGCCACGGCTACACCGGCGCCATTCAGCGCTGGAACCAGCACACCGGCCCCATGGCGCACGGTTCCAAGTATCATCGTGGCGTGGGTTCCCTCAGCGCGAACTCCGATCCGAGCCACGTGTTCAAGAACAAGCATATGGCCGGCCACTACGGCGTGGAGAAGGTCACCATCCAGAACTTGTCCGTGGTGCGCGTTGACGCCGAGCGCAATCTGCTGCTCGTCCGCGGCGCCGTGCCGGGCCCCAACGGCGGAACGCTGATCGTGCGCGAAGCCGTGAAGGGCTGAGGAAGGAGGAAACGAATACATGCCTACCGTCAACCTGAAAAACATCCAGGGCGCGACTGTCGGCCAGGTGGAACTCTCTGACGAGCTGTTCGCCGCCGAGGTCAATCCCTTCGCAATGCATCTGGTTGTCCGCGCAATCCTCAACGGCCGCCGTCTGGGCACGCAGAGCGCCCTGACCCGCACCGAGGTTCGCGGCGGCGGACGCAAGATCTACCGCCAGAAGGGCACCGGCAACGCGCGCCATCATGGCAACCGCGCTCCGCAGTTCAAAAAGGGCGGCGTCGTCTTCGCTCCCAAGCCCCGCGATTACGATATCGCCGTGCCCAAGAAGGTTCGCCGCCTGGCGATGAAGTCCGCTTTCACCTCCAAGGCGCAGGCCGATGAAATCATCGTGCTCGACAGCCTCAAGCTTGCGGCCCCCAAGACCAAGGAAATGGTCAAGGTTCTTCGCGCGCTGGGCGCGACGAAGAAGGCGCTCGTGCTCGTCGCCGAAAAGGATGAGGACCTGCTCCGTGCGGCCCACAACATCCCCGGCGTGACCGTCGCGCTGGTGAACACCATCAACGTCTACGAAATCCTCCGCCACGATGCTTTCATCATGACGCAGGACGCCGTCCGCCAGGTCGAGGAGGTGTACGCGTAATGAAGAACGTACATGACGTCATCCGCCGCCCGGTGCTGACCGAACAGTCTTACGAAGGCTTTGCCGATAAGAAGTACGTGTTCGAAGTCGCCATCGAGGCCAACCGGACCGAAATCAAGAAGGCTGTTGAAGAAGTTTTCGGCGTGAAGGTTGAAAAGGTCAACACTGTGCGCACGATGGGCAAGATCAAGCGCCAGGGCCGTTTCTCCGGCCGCACCCCGGAAATCAAGAAGGCCTATGTCACGCTCAAGAGCGATTCCAAGTCGATCGAATTCTTCGACGGCATGGCCGCGCAGTAATAGGGAGGGAAACGAATGGCCATTAGAGTTTATAAGCCGACTTCCCCGGCCAGGCGCTTCATGTCCGTTCTGACCTATGAAGAACTGACCAAGAAGGCTCCTGAACGTTCGCTGACCGAGTATCTGAAGAAGAACGCCGGCCGCAACAACCAGGGCAAGATCACCGTCCGTCACCAGGGCGGCGGCAACAAAGTCAAGTACCGCATCATCGACTTCAAGCGCAACAAGGACAACATCCCCGCGAAGGTGACCGCGATCGAATACGATCCGAACCGTTCCGCCTTCATCGCGCTGGTCTGCTACGCTGACGGCGAAAAGCGCTACATCCTCGCGCCTCTCGGCCTGAAGGTCGGCGACACCGTCATCTCCGGCGAAACCGCCGATATTAAGCCTGGCAACTGCCTGCCCATCGCCAACATCCCGGTCGGCACGCTGATCCACAACATCGAGATCAAAGCCGGCCGCGGCGGCCAGATGGTTCGCTCCGCCGGCAACGCCGCCCAGCTGATGGCCAAGGAAGGCCAGTACGCGCAGGTGCGTCTGCCCTCCGGCGAAGTCCGCAAGCTCGCGATGAACTGCCGCGCCACCATCGGCACCGTCGGCAACACCGATCATGAGAACGTCCGCATTGGTAAGGCTGGCCGCAAGCGCCACATGGGCATCCGCCCGACCGTCCGCGGCGTCGTCATGAACCCGTGCGATCACCCGCACGGCGGCGGCGAAGGCAAGAGCCCTGTCGGCATGCCCGCGCCTGTCACCCCGTGGGGCAAGCCTGCGCTCGGCCTGAAGACGCGCAAGCACAAGAAGTACTCCAACAAGATGATCGTCAAGCGCGCCAACGGAAAGTAAGGAGGCAAAGCAATGAGCAGATCCGTGAAGAAGGGACCGTTCGTAAGCGAACGCCTTCTGAAGAGAATCAACGATATGAACAAGTCCGGCAAGAAGGCCGTGCTGAAGACGTGGAGCCGCGCCAGCACCATCTTCCCCGAGTTTGTTGGACACACCATCGCGGTGCACGACGGCCGCAAGCATGTGCCGGTTTACGTCACCGAGGAAATGGTCGGTCATAAGCTGGGCGAATTCGCCCCCACCCGTACCTTCCGCGGCCACGCCGGTGAGAAGGCCACCGGCCGCAAGTAAGAAGAAGGAGATGAGATGAATGGCCACCAGAACCCGTGAAAAGACGGAAGCCCGCAAGCAGGGCGCCGACAAGAGGCCGCGCGCGATTGCGAAATACATCCGCATCTCCCCGCGCAAGGTCAAGATCGTGATCGATCTGATCCGCGGCAAGCAGGTTGACCAGGCCGCCGCCATCCTGATGTACACCCCCAAGGCTGCGGCGCCTGTCGTGCTCAAGCTCCTGAACTCCGCCATTGCCAATGCGGAGAACAACCTCGGCCTGAGCCGTGAAGACCTTTACGTCGCCGAAGTTTACGCCAACCCCGGCCCCACGCTGAAACGCTATGTCGCCCGCTCCCGCGGCAGCGCGAGCCCGATGCTCAAGCGTACGAGCCATATCACTGTTGTGCTGGACAGCAAGAAGTAAGAGGGAGAAGGAGGAACCACTGTGGGACAGAAAGTTAATCCCCATGGCGCGCGTGTTGGCGTGATCATGGATTGGAGCGGCCGCTGGTACGCGGAGAAGAAGGATTTCGCCAACTACCTCGAGTCCGATTACCGTCTGCGCAAGATGCTCAAGGAAAAGCACAATGCTGCCGGCATCTCCCGCATCGATATCGAGCGCAGCGCCGGCAAGGTTGGCGTGACGCTCTTCACCGCGAAGCCCGGTGTTGTCATCGGCAAGGGCGGCGCCGGCGTCGAAGCCCTGAAGAAGGAAATCGAAGCATTCGTCGGCTGCCCGTGCTCCCTCAACATCATGGAAATCAAGAACCCCGAAGTTGACGCGCAGCTCGTCGCCGAGAACATTGCGCAGCAGCTCGAACGCCGTATCTCCTTCCGCCGCGCGATGAAGCAGAGCATTCAGCGCGCGATGAAGGGCGGCGCGAAGGGAATCAAGACCTCGGTTGCCGGCCGTCTTGGCGGCGCGGACATCGCCCGCAAGGAAGGGTATCATGAGGGTTCCATCCCGCTGCAGACCCTGCGCGCGAACATCGATTACGGCTTCGCCGAGGCGAAGACCACGTACGGCCGCCTTGGCGTGAAGGTCTGGATCTACAAGGGCCAGATCCTTCCCAAGAGCAAAAAGACCCCCGTCCGTGCCGAAGGAGGAAGATAAACCATGTTGATGCCCAAGAGAGTCAAGCGGCGTCGCGTGTTCCGCGGCCGCATGAAGGGTACCGCCCATCGCGGCAATTTCCTCGCCTATGGCGACATCGGCCTCGTGGCGATGGAGCCGGCCTGGATCACTTCTCAGCAGATTGAAGCGGCCCGTGTCGCGCTGACCCGTTACACCAAGCGTGGCGGTCAGGTCTGGATCAAAATTTTCCCCGACAAGCCCGTGACCGAAAAGCCGGCCGAGACCCGAATGGGTTCCGGTAAAGGTTCTCCGGAATACTGGGTGGCCGTGGTCAAGCCCGGCCGCGTTCTGTTCGAGATCGCGGGCGTGCCCGAGGCCGATGCGCGCGAAGCGCTCCGCCTTGCTTCCCACAAGCTTCCCATCAAGTGCAAGATCATGCGCAAAGAACAGTTCACGGGAGGTGAAGCGAAATGAAGGCCAGCGAAATGAGGCAGATGGATAACGCCGCGCTCGAAGCCAAGGTCAAGGAGCTCAAGTCTGAACTTTTCAACCTTCGTTTCCAGCTTGCCACCGGTCAGCTTGAAAACACCATGGCCATTCAGAACGTCCGCCGCGACATCGCGCGCGCCAAGACGCTGATCCGCCAGAACGAGCTCAAGGCTTGAGGAGAAGGGAGAAACAATCCATGGCCGAAGTTAGAGGCATTCGTAAGACCCGCGTTGGCATGGTTGTCAGCGATAAGATGGACAAGACCGTCGTCGTTGAAATCCGCACGCGTGTTCGTCATCCCCTGTACGGCAAGATTATGAACCGTACCACGAAGCTCAAGGCGCACGACGAAAAGAACGAGTGCGGCGTGGGCGACCGCGTACTCGTGATGGAAACCCGTCCGCTCAGCCGCGAAAAGCGCTGGCGCGTGGTTGAAATCATCGAGAAGGCTAAGTAAGGAGGGAGCAGCATGATTCAGCCGCAAACCCGATTGAAGGTAGCAGATAATTCCGGCGCGAAGGAGATCATGTGCATCCGCGTTATGGGCGGCTCCTTCCGCAGAGACGGCAGCATCGGCGACGTGATCGTCGCCAGCGTCAAGTCCGCCAACCCCGGCGGCACCGTCAAGAAAGGCGATGTGGTCAAGGCCGTCGTCGTCCGCATGCATAAGGCGAAGCGTCGCCCGGACGGCAGCTACATCCGTTTTGACGACAACGCCGCCGTCATCATTAACGATGCCAAGGAACCGCGCGGAACCCGTATCTTTGGGCCCGTGGCGCGTGAACTGCGCGAAAAGGGATACATGAAGATCGTTTCCCTCGCGCCCGAAGTGCTGTAAGGAGTGAAGACGAGTATGAACAAAATGAAAAAGCTCCACGTCCGCTCCGGCGATACTGTCGTTGTAATCTCCGGCGACGAGAAGGGCAAAAAGGGCAAGGTTCTCAAGGCGATGCCCGAGACCGGCAAGGTCGTTGTTGAAGGCGTGGCCATGGTGACCAAGCATCAGAAGTCCCGCGGTCAGGGTATGCCTGGCGGCATCGTCAAGAGGGAAGCCGCGATCTACGCTTCCAAAGTGATGCTTGTCTGCCCCAAGTGCGGCAAGGCCACCCGCAACGCCCATAAGATCCTCGACGACGGCAAGAAGGTTCGCCTGTGCAAGAAGTGCGGCGCGACCTTTGAGAACTGAGGAGGGTATAGCAGATGGAAAACCGCTTGAAGGATAAATACGTATCCGAAGTGATCCCCGCGCTGCAGCAGAAGTTCAACTACAAGAACGTCATGCAGATCCCGAAGGTTGAGAAGATCGTCATCAACATGGGTCTTGGCGATTGCAAGGATAACCCCAAGGGTCTGGAAGCCGCTGTCGGCGATCTGACCACCATCTCCGGCCAGAAGCCCGTCATCACCAAGGCCAAGAAGTCCATCGCGAACTTCAAAGTCCGCGAGGGCATGAACATCGGCGCGAAGGTGACCCTGCGCGGCGAGCGTATGTACCAGTTCATGGACAAGCTGATGAACGTGGCTCTGCCGCGCGTCCGCGACTTCCATGGCGTCAGCGCCAAGGCCTTCGACGGCCGCGGCAACTACGCGCTGGGCATCCGTGAACAGCTGCTGTTCCCGGAAATCGAATACGATAAGGTTGACAAGATCCGCGGCATGGAAATGATTTTCGTGACCACCGCGCATACCGATGAGGAAGCCCGCGAGCTGCTTCGGCTGATGGGCATGCCCTTCGAACAGGCGTAAGGGGGAGGAGAAAGAAATGGCAAAACTCAGCATGAAGCTTAAGCAGAAGGCGGAGCCGAAGTTCTCCACCCGCGCTTACACCCGCTGCCGCCTGTGCGGCCGTCCGCATTCGGTGCTCCGCAAGTATGGCGTTTGCCGTATTTGCTTCCGCGAGCTGGCTTACGCCGGCCAGATCCCCGGCGTTCGCAAGGCGAGCTGGTAAAAGGAGGTAAAATCATGCTCATCAATGATCCTATCGCCGATATGCTGACCAGAATCCGCAACGCGCAGATCGCGGGCCACGACACCGTTAGCATCCCGGCTTCCAACATGAAGAAGTCCATCGCGAAGATCCTTCTCGACGAAGGCTTCATCAAGAATGTGGAATTCATCAATGAAGGCGTGCAGGGCGATATCCGTATTACCCTCAAGTACGCCGAAAAGCGCCCGGTCATCGTTGGCCTCAAGCGCATCAGCCGTCCCGGCCTGCGCGTGTACGCCAAGGTGGACGAGATCCCGAAGGTGCTCGGCGGCCTCGGCATCGCCATCCTGTCGACCCCCAAGGGCGTCATGACCGATAAGGAAGCCCGCAAGGCTGCCATCGGCGGCGAAGTGCTCGCGTACATCTGGTAAGCGGCGCTGATAATTTTTCCGCGCAGTGCGCGGAAATAAAAAACGCTCTTTGAGCGTGACCCGTTCGTCAGGCCGAAAGGCCTTGCGATAGATCGCCCGGCTGCCTTCGGGCAGCTGGACACGGTTAGGTTTATCCCGACCGACAGGCGGAGCAAACCACCGGCCTTTGCCGGCAGGTGACCGCTGACCCGCCGGGTTTTGTTCCGGCGAAGGCGCGAAAGCGCCCAATAACGGTAGGGCCTCCGGCTTCGAGCCGGGTAGGGCTATTCCGCAAGGAGGAAAATCCATGTCTCGAATCGGTAAGAAACCCATCGACATCCCCGCGAATGTCAAGGTTGACATCGCTGCGGACGGCACCGTGACGGTGAAGGGCCCCAAGGGCACCCTTTCCGAGCAGGTCAAGGGCGGCATCACCATCAAGGAAGAAGGCAACCAGCTGATCCTTGAGCGTCCGTCCGACGACAAGAACCATCGCGCTCTGCACGGCCTGTATCGTGCCCTCGTGCACAACATGGTTGTTGGCGTGACCGACGGCTTCTCCAAGACGCTGGAAATGGTCGGCACCGGTTACCGCGCGCAGGCCGAAGGCAAGAAGCTGACCATCAACATCGGCTTCAGCCATCCCGTCATCCTCGATGCTCCCGAGAACATCACGTTCGAAACCCCCGCCCCGACGAAGATCGTCATCAAGGGCATCAACAAGCAGCAGGTTGGCAACCTCGCGGCCGATATCCGCGCGATCCGTAAGCCGGAGCCGTACCTCGGCAAGGGCATCAAGTACGAGAACGAGCATATCCGCCGTAAGGAAGGCAAGGCTGGTAAGTAATAGAAAGGGGAATGAGCGCGAATGTTCACTAAGAGGGACAAGAATGAGATCCGCGTGATCCGCCATGAGCGCGTCCGCAAGAAGATCTCCGGTACCACCGAATCGCCTCGGCTTTGCGTTTTCCGCAGCCTGAAGCACATCTATGCGCAGCTCATCGACGATACCAAGGGCGTGACCCTGGTTTCCGCCTCCACGCTTGACCCCGCTATCCGCGGCCAGCTGGATGAGCTTGACAAGAAGGGCGCCGCGAAGCTGGTCGGCAAGACCATCGCTGAGCGTGCGATCCAGGCGGGCTATAAGACCGTCGTGTTCGACCGTGGCGGCTATGTTTACACTGGCCGTGTACAGGCAGTTGCTGAAGGCGCTCGTGAAGCCGGATTGGAGTTCTGATTATGGAAAACAGACAGAATTTTCAGAGAGATAACAACAACCGCCCGCCCCGCAGGGACGACCGTGGTCCGCGCCGCGACCGCCGCGACCGCATGGAAGAACCCCCGGAGTTTGAAGAGAAGCTCGTTGCCGTTAACCGCGTAACCAAGACGGTTAAGGGCGGTCGCAACATGCGCTTCTCCGCGCTGATCGTCATCGGCGACAAGAAGGGTCGCGTCGGCGTCGGCATGGGCAAGGCTGTGGAAATTCCCGAAGCCATTCGCAAGGCTTCCGAAGCTGCGAAGAAGAACCTCGTCACCATCGCGACGAAGGGCACTTCCATTCCGCACGAGACCGTCGGCCACTTCGGCACCGCCAAGGTCGTGCTGCTCCCGGCTCCCGAAGGTACCGGCGTTATCGCCGGCGGCCCGGCGCGTGCTGTCCTCGAGCTTTGCGGCGTGAAGGATATTCGCACCAAGTCCTACGGCACCAACAACCCCATCAACACGGTGAAGGCGACGCTGGAAGGCCTCAAGTCCCTCCGCACCGCTGAACAGGTCGCGAAGCTTCGCGGCAAGACCGTGGAAGAGATTCTGGGCTAAGGAGGCGGGAAAAGATGAAGAAGCTGAAAATTACTCTCGTCAAGTCCCCGATCGCCTGCCTTGAAAAGCATATCCGCACGGTGGAAGCGCTCGGCCTGCACAAGCTGCATCAGAGCGTGATTCATGACGACACCCCCGCGATCCGCGGTATGATTTTCGTCGTGAAGCACATGGTCACCGTGGAAGAGATTGAGCAGTAAGGAGGCGTCAGGATGAAACTTCATGAATTGACCCCCGCCCCGGGTTCCTTTACCGCTCAGAAGCGTCTGGGCCGCGGCACTGGTTCCGGCCTGGGCAAGACCAGCGGCAAGGGTCATAAGGGCGCCAAGGCCCGCAGCGGCCATGGCAAGGGCGCGTACTTCGAGGGCGGCCAGCTCCCGCTGGTTCGTCGTCTGCCGAAGCGCGGCTTCACCAACATTTTTGCCAAGGAATACGCCACTGTGAACGTTTCCGCTCTGGAAATCTTCGAAGACGGCGCTACCGTCGATATTTTCGACATGATCGAGAACGGCCTCATCAAGAAGCCGTTTGACGGCCTGAAGGTGCTGGGTGACGGAGAAATCACCAAGAAGCTCACCGTCAAAGCCGCGAAGTTCACCAACTCTGCCAAAGAAAAGATCGAGGCTGCGGGCGGGAAAGCCGAGGTGATCTGACGTGTTTGAGACGATACGCAACGCATGGAAGGTCAAGGAACTTCGTAAGAAGATTTTCTACACGCTCGCCATGTTGCTGGTGTACCGCCTTGCCGGCGTCATCCCGGTTGCCGGTATTGACACCGCCAAGGTTGCCTCAACGATGCAGAACTTCTCGCTGCTGAACTTCATGGCTGCCATGACCGGTAACCAGTTCAGCGAAATGACCATCATGGCGATGGGCATCACGCCGTACATCAACGCGTCCATTATCATGCAGCTGCTCACCGTCGCCATCCCCTATCTGGAGAACCTCCAGAAGGAAGGCGAGGAAGGCCGCAAGAAGATCGCGCAGTACACCCGTTATGCCACCGTCGTGCTCGGCTTCATCCAGGCTGTCGGCCTCGTGGTCGGCATGGGCGCGATGAAGTCCGAAACCTTCGGTTCTCCTTTCATCACATCCTGCGTCATCGGTATTTCGATGGCCGCCGGTACCGCGCTGTCGATGTGGATCGGCGAGCGTATCACCAAAAACGGTGTGGGCAACGGCATCTCGCTGTTGATCTTTGCCGGTATCATCGCGTCGCTGTTCAAGTGGTGCGTGTCCGGTATCACCACGCTGGTGACCGCGTTCAGCGTCAAGGCGCTGATCATTGCGATCCTGCTCGTAATCGGCGTGCTGGCCCGGCGGCGTGCTCCCGCTGATCTTCGCGTTCTCCATCATCCAGTTCCCCGGCACGATCATGGGCTTCTGGTCCTCTTCGAAGGTCGCGCAGTGGTGGAATAATTCGTTCATGTACAGCGGCTGGTATCAGCTGGTTCTCGCCGTGCTGATCGTCCTGTTCGCGTACTTCTATTCGAGCATCACCTTCAACCCGTCGGATATCGCCAAGAACGTGCAGCAGAACGGCGGCACGATCCCCGGCATCCGTCAGGGCAAGCCCACCGTCGACTACCTCGCCCGCACTTCGCACCGGCTGATCCTCTTCGAGGGCATCTTCCTGGCGCTGCTGGCGACCATCCCGACGATGATTTCGATCTGGGGCGGCATCAACCTGCCGTTCGCGGCCAGCTCCCTGCTGATCGCAGTGTCCGTCTCTCTGGAGACGATGAAGCAGATCGAGAGCGAGATGCTCATGCGTCACTACAAGGGATTCCTTTAATCTGATCTGAGTGCGGCCGGGACTGCCGTCCCGGCCGCGAACCAACGAAAGGAGGATGCCCCATGAATCTGATCTTTCTCGGCGCCCCGGGTTCCGGCAAAGGTACACAGGCTGCTCGCATCAGCGAATGGTTGAACATCCCGACCCTTTCGACGGGTGAAATGCTGCGCGGTCACATCAAGCAGGATACTGAGCTGGGCAAGGCTGCCAAGGGTCATATTGACGCCGGCCGACTTGTTCCGGACGATCTGGTCATTTCGATGCTCAAGGAGCGCCTTGCGCTCCCGGACGTAAAGAACGGCCTGATCCTTGATGGATTTCCGCGCACGAAGCAACAGGCGGAAACTCTGGACGGAATTCTGGATATCGACCATGTCATTTATCTGGCGGTTCCTCCCGAGGCGATCGTCTGGCGCATGGCGGGCCGCCGTGTCTGCCCGAATTGCGGCGCAACGTATCATACCAGCTGGAAAGACTTTTCTGAAACCTGTCCCAAGTGCGGCGAA
>SFFS01000249.1 GCA_004557805.1 Clostridiales bacterium
GGCTTGTCAACAGTTTTCAGCGCCGTTTTTGCAATTCTAATAAATTTAATATTCACTTTTTGCCGTGTTCCGCATTGCAAACGTGCTTTTCCGGCATTTTTTGCAGCAGGCATCGGCGTGCGCCGCCGTTTCAGCGCAGAAAAAGCGCCCTCCGCCTCATCGGAAGCGGAGAGCGCCGAAAAGATTCACTTAGTCCAGCGTGACGTGCGCGAACATATGCGCGATCTCGCCGGGCTTGACCGAGTGGAACAGCGTGTAGGGATAGCGGTATTTGGCCGTTTCGGGGATTTTCAGCTCAATCTCCAGCCAGAACGCGCGCGTGTCCTCGTCCAGCCCCAGATCGGCAAAGGACAGGCAGCGCGCGCCCGACGCGTTGGGCGAGACGACGTTTTTGCGGATCTCCCTGACGCGCGGCTCGTTCTTGAACACATAGGTGATCTCGGCCGGGCAGCGCAGCTGGGGGGCCAGCTCCAGGCCGTGATGCCCCATAAGCACCGCCGGCGCTTCGCCGAAGTCGGTTTCCTCAACGGTGAACTTGACCTCGCCGTCGAATTCCTCGGCGGGCATGGCCGAATAGACCGTCATGCTCGCGTCGGTGCGATAGAGCGCGTCGGAGGCGATCAGCAGATGCCGGTCGCGCACGCTGAGCTTCACATCGGCCAGCCGGTCGCCGTAATAATTGACGAACGAATATCGCACGGGCGCACTATTCAGCTTCAGCTCGAGCGTGGTCAGCATCCAGCCCGGCTCGACCGCCGCGTCGTCCGACTGCACGCGCAGGACATAGCGTCCGGCGGGCAGCGTCACATTCCAGTCGAAGGCGGCGCTTTCGCCGGCGTTCAGGCTGAGCAGACGCTTTTCCTGATCGTAGGAGGCCGTGTTGACCGGCGAAACGACCAGCCAGATACGCGCATTCACCGGCACGTCGCCGTGGTTTTCAGCCGACACGCGCACCGCGCCGCGGTACAATCCGTCCTCGCCCCAGACGAAGGGCGTTTTCACCGTCACCTTCGTGGCGGCGTGGCCCAGCGGCGGGCAGGCGGGATCGCTCTCGAAGCGCACGTCATGAACATGATCCATGACGATCAGCCCCATCTCCTCCGCCGAGCGCACGCTCTTGCCGAGGAAGCGGATGTTTTTAAACGACACGTCGCGGATGTCGCATTCGTCGCTGTAGCCCTGAAGGCGCGACATTTCCGGCAGATAGGCGATGCCGGGCTTGCCCACCAGCTCGATGTTTTCAAAGTGAATGCCCTCGATGCGGCCCATGCGGTCGTCGCGGTTCCAGACGGAATTGGTGATGCGGACGTCGAACAGCTGCGCGCCCGGCACGTCCTCGATGCGGATATTGCGGAACGTGATGTTGCTCACCAGCGCGCGGTCGCCGTGATGGATGCCCATGACGGGATAGCCCGTGGGCGAATGGATCACGTCGATGTCGTCGAACAGCACGTTTTTCACATGGTCGGCGCGCAGCTCCACGCCCACCTCGATGGGGCGCGCGAAATCGTTCCAGAGCGTGCAGGCGCGGCAGGTGACGTTCTCCAGATCGCCGGTGTCGAACGCCTTGATAACCAGCGAGTCGTCCCATGTCCGCGTAAAGCAATGCTCCACCAGCACATTGCGCGAGCCGCAGATGTCGAAGCCGTCGTTGTTGCCGCGATAGCCGATGATCTTCACATTGTCGATGTGTACGTCGTCGCAGCCGAACACGCGGCACGTCCAGCGCACGCTGTGGGTCAGCGTCACGTCGCGAAGCTCCACATCGCGGCAGGCGATCAGATCGACGCAGCGCCCATAGGGCTTGTCCGCGTCGTATTTTTCCTCGCTCAACACGCCGCGGCCGCAGAGCGTAAAGCCCGCGCAGTCGTGGACGTTCAGCTTGCCGTGGACATACGCGCCCTCGGCCAGATAGACCGTCGTATTGTCCTCGCAAATGTCCATCACGCCGGCCTCGTGAACGCCGGGCGCGAAATAGCGCACATGGGGATCGCCCTCGCGGACGCTTTCCTCGCGCGCGGGGGCATAGAACACCAGCAGCGCGTCGTCATAGCCGCCGTTGATCTCCACAGAGATGTTCGCCGGCTTTTTCAGGTCGATGTAAAGACCATCCTCGCGCACATCCGCCGTCCAGCCCAGGCTGAGGGGACGGATCACGGCGCTTTCAACCTTCTTTTCGCTCACGATGCGCATCGTCTGGCCGCCGTCTCCGTGAGCAATGACGTACTCGGTGCGCTTTACGTCGTTGTAGGGCGCGGGATACACCGCCGCCGAGAGCACGGACAGGGGCTGATCATCGAGAAAGCAACGATAATTCATGCGTCTCATCCTCCGTTTTTCCCAGGGCGTGTTTCCAAATTCCTCAAGCCGCCATTTCCGCTTCTGAAAGCCTTGAAACGAGGTTGGAAGTCTTTATGATTCCGGCTTCCTTCGGGAGCCTTGGCAAATCCGCTCGAAATTGCGGCTTTCCCTTGCGAAACACACCCTGATTACGCGCTTATTATAACATAACAGCGCGCCGCGCACAACCCCATTGATAAATTTCCGTGTCGGGGCGCGTTTCGTCCGGCGCGCGGGGGCGCGATTATGCACGCCCCTTCAGAGCGGCGCGCCGTTTTTCCCCGAATGGCCGCCGTTTTACCGTTCACAGCGCCCGCATATGAAGGGATGGATTTTCATTTGTTCAAAACGGACGCGCGGCCTTCCCTCTTGAAATTCCCGCCGATCGTGGTATAATAAAGGAGACGCGTAAAAGCGCGCGCCTGTAAAATAGGAAACGACGCACGGCAAAGGAGGATTTTTTCTTGGA
>SFFS01000250.1 GCA_004557805.1 Clostridiales bacterium
GACACTTATGACACGATTTGCAACGCGCGCGCTGGCCGCGCTGACGCTGACCGCCGCGCTGGCGGCCCCCATCGGCGGAACCGCCGAAACGACGGAATATTACACGCTCGGGCAGCTGCGCGAGCGCACCGAAACCCGCTGGACGCAGACGTATGAAACGCCCTGGCGCACGCTGAATGTGGACGCGAACATTTATATGCCCGAGGCGGACAGCACGCCCGTTTTCAAGATGAAATACATCGACGTGCAGCCTGCGCTGACGGCGGAGGAAAGCGGCTGGGATACCGTTGAAAGCCAGCCGGACGGGCTGGTTCTCAGCAGCTACGATTCCGACGTGGCGATGATTCCCAAGAGCAGGGACGGCAGGCGCATCGAGCGCACTTCGTTTGAAGTTAACCTTTATGAGAACATCCGCCCGGAGGACAAGTATATCCCGCTTTGCGAAAAAACCTACGGCGAAATTGCGCAGGAGACGAAGGACGAAATCGCGCGTTTCGGCTTTGATCCGGATCACTTCGACTTCGATCTGCCTCAGAAGCTGGAGGTCAAGCATCGCTTCTTCGTGGGCACGGAGGAGGATGCGGTTCCCGGTCGGCTGTTTCTGACGATTAACCTCAAGTTTGCGAATATTCCGGTGCTGGCGCACGTGTTGACGACGATGAGCCAACCGGGACAGAACGGCCGCGTCAGCGACGAGCCGGAGGTATTCACGCAGATGCATGCGGTTTATTCCGGCATTCAGGAGCGCCCGGTTTCGATCTTTATCGAATCGATGGACGTGCTGGAAACGCTGGCAGACGACGTGCCGCTGTGCGGCTTTGAAACCGTGCGCGCGAATATCGAGAAGGAAATCGCCACCGGCCGCATGTGCGATCTGTTCGACGTGAAGTTCGGCTATCTGGTCTATAACGAGCCGGGCGCGGTACACGTGCGCGGGCAGTATATCGATTTCGCCAACGTGCCGTTCTATCTCAAGCCCGCGTGGATCGTCGACTGCCGCCTGCTCGTCAACCCGACGGACGAGCCCGCCGCCGGCCTTTACGGCGATCGGTTCGACGCCGAGCGCGGCGATAAGCGCACGGCCTGCGATAACTTCCAGATCGCCTTCGACGCGCAGACCGGCGAGCGCATCGCCTTTACGGAGGCGGCCGACCGCGCGTATTTCAAGGGCTTCCTCAGCTGGGGCGACGTGGGCGGAAGGCCGGAATAAAAGCGTGGATTTGCAGGAACGCGCAGAAAAGCTGCATGCCGTGCAAAGAACGCGAAGCGCTTCAGCAATGTACAGAGCCCATAATTTCCATATATTTCGCGCTTTTGCACGAAGAATAAAGGCACGCCCGGTGTGACGGCATTAACGGGTTTGATTCAAAAAACAAAAAAAATTCAAAATGGGTTGACATACGCATTTATGCGTGTTATAATCCGTCCATCATTTCGAGAGGAGATACGAGCCGTGACGCAGCGCAACGCCGTTTACGCCTTTGCTTACCGCTTTTACTTTTATTACGAAGTAAAGGCGATTTGTGATGCACCGAAACGGCAGAGCGTATGAACTGAATCTTCTCCCGAAAGAAGCTCAGAACACCGCAACCGCATGGGATCACAAATCCATGCGGTTGCTTTTTTGTTGGAGGGAACGGAAATGACGACGATGTATCAGCCCGGCAGGCGGAGCCGCAGCCCCTGAAAGGGTTCGGAAAAATCCCGGCTCCCATAAAAATAAAAGCAATGGAGGAAATTACCATGAAAAAGCGTTGTTCGATCATGAAGGCGATTCTGGCCGCACTGCTGGCTGCGGCGATGTGCGTTCCGGCCGCCGCGCTCGGCGAGGAAAAGACCTTTACCGTGGGTATTTGCCAGCTCGTGCAGCACGATGCGCTCGACGCGGCCACGCAGGGCTTCAAGGACGCGCTGACCGAAGCGCTGGGCGACAAAGTGACCTTTGACGAGCAGGTCGCTTCCGGCGACAGCGCCGCCTGCAACACCATCGTCAATTCCTTCGTTTCCAAGAAGGTCGATCTGATTCTTGCCAACGCGACGCCCGCCCTTCAGGCGGCGTATAACGCCACCGCCGCCATCCCGGTTCTCGGCACGGCCATCACCGAATACGGCGTGGCGCTGGGGCTGAGCGACTTCAACGGCGTCGTCGGCGGCAACGTCTCCGGCACGTCTGATCTGGCTCCGCTGACCGAACAGGCGGATATGATCCTCGAACTGTTCCCCGATGCGAAAAAGGTCGGCCTGCTCTACTGCTCGGCGGAACCCAACAGCGAATACCAGGTGAAGGTTGTCGAGGATTACCTCGCGGAAAAGGGCGTTGAATGCACGCGCTTCTCCTTCGCCGATTCCAACGATATTTCCGCCGTTACCACCAAGGCCGCTTCCGACAGTGACGTCATCTACATCCCGACCGACAACACCGCCGCCTCCTGCACCGAAACCATCGGCAATATCGTCCTCGCGGCGAAGGTGCCCGTCGTTGTGGGCGAGCAGGGCATCTGCAAGGGCTGCGGCGTGGCGACGCTGTCCATCAGCTACTACGACCTCGGCCGCAAGACCGGCGAAATGGCCGTCAAGATCCTGACCGGCGAAGCCGACGTTTCCGAAATGCCCATCGAATACGCCCCCGCGACGAAGATGTTCAACGCGGCCATCTGCGAAGAGCTGGGCGTGACGATTCCCGAAGGCTACGAAGCGCTGAACTGAAGTGAAGGAGTGAATGAACAATGATGGAGTGGCTGGGTTCTTTGCCCGGAGCGGCGGCGCAGGGCCTGATATGGGGAATTATGGCGATCGGCGTAT
>SFFS01000034.1 GCA_004557805.1 Clostridiales bacterium
CACCTCCGTTTCATCGCGAACATATGAGCGGCAAGAAGAAAAAAGTACCGCCGCGCCGGGCGAAATTGTCCGGCAGGCGCGGACGATTGCATTTTTTTCGGCGATATGTTATAGTAGAGTCGCCGAGAAAGGGGTGAAACCGTGTACTGGTTTCGAAAAGAAAAACCCGGCATGAGCAAGAAAACGCGCGATATTCTGATTCTCGCGCTGGCCGCCGCCGTTTTGTTGGATATTGTGCTGGCCGTCGTGCTTCTGTCCGGTTCAACGAGCGATACGAGACTGTCGGATACGCTCGTATCCTATTCCCGCAACGACGTTTCAAGCGCGCGTACCGCCGCCACGCAGCTTTCGCGCACAGGCGGTTCCTATACGACGCAGCTGCTGGGCGATATGAAGCAGTACCTCTACGGGCTGGATCAGATCAACCTTCTCTCACAGGCGCTGCTGGGGCGGCAGCTGTATTCGCAGACGACGATCGACGCGGCGATGACCGCCATAGGGCAATGCGAAACGAAAACGCTGGCGGGTCAGGCGATGGACGAGCCGCTGGCGGCGCTTTGGACGCAGATCAACGCGCTGGAGCAGCAGGCTGCGGCGCTGACGAACTGAGCGAGAAAAAAAGCCCGTTTTTCGGGCTTTTTTGTTTGACGAATGACCGCGCGGCGCGGTAGAATACTAATTGCAAAAGAATTTTTTGCGGAGGGTCTGTCTGTTGAATCCTGTTTTGTCCGCGCTGCGCGCGGAAGGAATTGAGGCGCGCGAAAACGTGCCGATGCGTGAATACACGACGCTGCGCGTCGGCGGCCCGGCGGATATTTTCGTTGAATCGAACAGCGCGGAGCAGCTTGCGTTCGCCCTGCGCATTGCGAAGGAAAACGCGCTGGAAACGCTGATTGTCGGAAACGGCTCGAATCTGCTCGTGCGCGACGTGGGGTTTCGCGGAATGGCCGTGCACATCGGCGAAAGGATGGGCGGCGTTACCGTGCGGAACGAATGCGTCTGCGCGGGCGCGGGCGCGGCGCTGACGGCCGCGGCGCTGGCGGCGCAGCGGGCCGGGCTTTCCGGGATGGAGCCGCTTTCGGGCATCCCGGGCACGTGCGGCGGCGCGGTTTACATGAATGCGGGCGCATACGGCGGCGAGATTTCCGCCGTTCTGAAGGAAGCGGCGCTGCTCGCGCCGGACGGAACCGTCGCGCGCGTTCCGGCGGGGGCGCTGCGGCTCGGCTATCGCCGCAGCCGGATGATGGAAACGGGAGAAATCGTGCTGGAAGCCGTTTTCTCGCTTGCGCCGGGCAACGGAGCGGAGATCGCCGCGGCCATGCGTTCCTTCGCCGCGAAGCGGCGCGAAAAGCAGCCCGTAACTCTTCCGAGCGCAGGCAGCTTTTTCAAGCGCCCCGAGGGTCATTTCGCGGGCGCGCTGATCGAGGCGGCCGGGCTGAAGGGCGCGCGCGTCGGCGGCGCGGAGGTCTCCACGCTGCACGCGGGATTCCTCGTCAACGCCGGTGGCGCCACAGCGCAGGATTTTCTAGATCTTTCCGCGCTCGTCGTCGAACGCGTATACAAAACGAGCGGCGTAACGCTTGAGCCGGAGGTGCGAATTATCTGATGCGGTACATTCTTTTGACGGGACTTTCGGGCGCGGGAAAATCGACCTGCCTGCGCTTTTTTGAGGATCGAGACTGCCCCTACGTGGACAATCTGCCACCGACCATGGCGGCGCGGTTCATCGAGGTTTGGGGCGAACAGAACTGCGCGGAATGGGTCGTTTTTTCGGCCGATGTGCGCAGCAAGGGACTTTTTGACGCGTTCGCGCTGGAAAAGATGATCGCGGCCATCCGCGAAAACGGCACCGATCTGCGCGTGCTGTTCCTGGAAGCGGACGACCAGACGCTGCTCAACCGCTTCAAGGAGACGCGGCGGGAACATCCGCTCACCACGCAGGCGGGCAGTCTGTCAGCCGCTATTGCGATGGAGCGCGAACGGATGCAGCCGTTGCGCGAGACAGCGGATTTCATCATCGACACGACGGGTATAACGCCTGCGCAGCTGCGGGAAAAGCTGGCCGAAACGCTCTTCTCCGAAGAAGAAGCAGCGCCGCATATTCAGACGGAAATCATGTCCTTCGGCTTCAAGCGCGGCATTATCAAAGACGCGGATCTGCTGATCGACGTGCGCTTTCTGCCCAACCCGTTTTACATCAACAGCATTCGCCAGCAGACGGGGCTGCAGAGCGGCGTGCGCGATTTCGTTCTCGGCGCGCCGGTCACGCAGGAATTCCTTGCAAAGGAAACCGACCTGCTGACGTTCCTTTTGCCGAACTATGAGCACGAGGGCAAGCGCAGGCTCGTTATCGGCGTGGGCTGCACGGGCGGGATGCATCGCTCCGTCGCAATCGCCGAGGAACTCGGCGTTCGCCTGCGCGCAAAGGGATTCGCCTGCACGGTGAGCCATCGCGATATTGAACTGGAACAGGAGCATGTCAGACGGCTATGAAATCGTTTTCCGCCCGCGCGAAGGATGCGGTCGCCCGCGCGGACGATTTTGACAAACTGAAAAGCTGCTGCCGCCGCGCGGAGCTGACCGGCTTTGCGCTCGGATGCGGAACGCCCGTGCTTGTGGGCGGAGAGGGCGTGTGCTTCTGCATGCGCACGGAACACGCCGCTTCGGCGCGCCGCGCCGTGCAGATTATCCGCGCGGAATTCGCCGAGCAGCCCGTGCTGCGCATCGTCCGCGCCGCACGGCTGGGCGGACGCACGGCCTTTGAGGTGCGGCTGACGGCCGAATGCACGCGAAAGGTACTGCACGGCTGCGACATCAGTTTTTCTGAAATGACCATTCCCAAGCATTGCCTGCTGAAAAAATGCTGCCGCGCTTCATTTCTGCGCGGGCTGTTCCTGGCGTGCGGCACGATCGCCGCGCCCGAGAGCGGCTATCAGATGGAATTTCTCCTGGCAGGCGGACGCACGGCCGAATCCGTCATGCGCTTTCTGCGCGCCTTCTGCGGCATTCGCGCGGGCGTCGCGGAACGAAAGGGAGCCGATATCGTCTATATCCGGGACAGCGAATCGCTGATCCGGCTGCTTTCCATGATCGGCGCAAACGCCGCAATCCTGGAGATAGAGAACGTAAGAATTATGAAAGACGCGCGCAATCGCGCCAACCGGGCCGCAAACTGCGACGCGGCGAACATTGCAAAGGTGGTGGGAACCGCCGACCGGAACCTCCGCTCGATCGAAAAAATCCGGCAGACCGTGGGCTTGCAGGCGCTGCCGGACGCGCTGCGCGAAATCGCCGTGCTGCGCGCCGAGCATGCGGAGGCGACCCTGGAGGAGCTGGGCGCGATGCTCGTTCCGCCGTTGGGAAAGTCGGGCGTTTTTCACCGGCTACGCCGGCTGGACGATTTTGCCGCGTCTCTCGAAGGAAAGGAGACAGAGGCAAACCATGGTTCGTCGGGTGATTGAAATCGAAAAGGGATGCGCGCTCCGCTCGCAGCCCGCGGCGGAGCTTGTCCGCGCGGCATGCGAATACGAAGCGCACGTTCGCATTGTTGACGGCGATAAGATCGTCAACGCCAAATCGATGATGGGCGTGCTTTCACTGGGCATACCGCAGGCGCAGACGCTTGTGCTGGAAGCCGAGGGCGCAGACGAAGAAGCGGCCGCGAAGCGGCTGTATCCGCTCGCGTGCGCGCTGTACAGCAGTTGATAAAAAAACCACAAATCTCCGGCAAAACGCCTTTGAAAGGGCTTTTTGGGGTTGCGCTTTCATCAGCGCAATGGTATACTTAAAGTTGGATTGTTGGCCGACCATACTAAAAGAGGAGGAACGCGTGATGGTCCCGATTATCATGCCGCGCCAAGGTCAGAGCGTGGAAAGCTGTATCATCACCAAATGGCACAAAAAAGTAGGGGATCAGGTAACGCCCGGCGAAATCCTTTTCTCCTATGAAACGGACAAGGCCGCCTTTGACGAGGAAGCGAAGGATGCGGGCGTGCTGCTCGCCATTCTGCGTGGAGAAGGCGACGACGTGCCGTGCCTGGAGAACGTCGCCGTGATCGGCGAAGCGGGGGAAGATCCGTCCGCTTTCATGAAGAACGAAGCTGCGCCCGCAAAGGCGGAAGAGGCCGCCGCAGCGGCGGAAGAAAAGAAGGTTGAGGCCGTGCCGGCCGCCGTTACCGGAGAAAGAGCCGAGGGCAAGATTTCTCCGCGCGCCCGTGCGCTGGCGGAAAAGTCCGGCGCCGATCTGTCGCTTGCCATGCCGACCGGCCCGCACGGCCGCGTGATCGCGCGCGACGTGCAGAAGCTGATCGACGAGGGGAAGGTCGTTACGCCCGCCGCCCGCGGCGAAGCCGTCCCCGGCATGGAAGGCACCGGTCTTGGCGGCCGCGTTTCGCTGCATGATCTCAGCAGGCCCGCCGCTGCCGAAGCAGCCGCGCCTGCCGCTGCGGAGCCGGAAACCTGGGAAGAAAAGCTGCCGAATATCCGCAAGGTTATCGCGCGGCAGATGCATCAGTCGCTGTCCGAAATCCCGCAGGTTACGCATACGCTGGCGTTCGACGCAACGCAGATCCTCGCGCTGCGGAAGATGTGCAAGGAAAGCGGCGAGGCGTTTGGCATGAACGGCGTGACCATCGGCGATCTGGTCGTTTACGCGGTCAGCCGCACGCTGATGCAGCCGGAGCACGCCGTGCTCAACGCGCACTTCATGGGCGATACGATCAAGTATTTCCGCAACGTGCAGATGGGCATCGCGGTGGACACGCCCCGCGGCCTGATGGTTCCGACGCTGCGCGATGCGAATAAAAAATCGCTGCTTGAAATTTCGAAGGAAACCAAAGAACTCGCCAACGCCTGCAAGCAGGGCTCGATCAATCCCGATCTGCTCACCGGCGCGAGCTTTACCGTTTCCAACGTCGGCGTTTACGGCGTGGAAAGCTTTACGCCCGTCATCAACCCGCCGCAGACCGGCATCCTCGGCGTGTGCGCGCTGCAGGACCGCGTTCGTCCGGGAAAGGACGGACAGCCTGAGTTCTACAAGGTGATGACGCTGTCGCTGACGTACGATCACCGCGCGTTGGACGGTTCTCCGGCCAGTCGCTTCCTGCGCGACCTGAAGCGCAACCTGGAGAATATCCAGATGCTGTTGGGAGGCGGAAGCTACCATGCATGATCTGATCGTTTTGGGCGGCGGCCCGGCGGGGTATCTCGCTTCCGAGCGCGCAGGGCGCGCCGGAATGGACGTAGTGTGCTTCGAAATGCGCGAAGTCGGCGGCGTATGCCTGAACGAAGGATGCATTCCTTCCAAGGCGCTGCTGAATTCTGCGAAAATTTACAGCCATGCCAAGCACGGTGAGGCATTCGGCGTAATCGCCGGAGATCTGAAGCTCGATCATTCGCTTGTTGAGAAGCGGCGCGCGAAGGTCGTCAAAACGCTGGTGGGCGGCGTAAGCGCCGGCCTGAAGGCGAACAAAGTCACCGTCGTCAAGGAGCAGGCCGTCATCAAGGGCTTTGTGCAGGGCGGTTTCGCCGTGGAAGCGGCGGGGCAGACCTACGAAGCGAAAAACCTGCTCATCGCCACCGGTTCCTCGCCTGTCATGCCCCCGATTCCGGGACTGCGCGAAGGCTATGCGGCCGGCTGGGTGCTGACCAACCGCGAAGTGCTGGCGCTTGCGGAAGTCCCGGCAAAGCTGACCATCATCGGCGGCGGCGTGATCGGCCTGGAAATGGCGGCGTATTATCAGACGGCAGGCAGTCAGGTGACCGTGATTGAAATGCTCGATCATATCGCCGGGCCGACCGACGGAGAAATCAGCGGCCTGCTTTTGAAGGCGTATCAGGCCAAAGGCGTCAAGTTTGAACTGGGCGCGAAGGTCGTTTCGCTGGGAGACGGCAGGGTGAACTTTGAGCGCGACGGAAAAACCGTAGCCGTCGAGTCGGACAAGGTGCTCTGTTCCATCGGCCGCCGCGCCAACGTGCAGGGCATTGGGCTGGAAAATATCGGCGTGGAAACCACGCGCGCGGGCGTGAAAACCGACGCGCAGTGCCGCACGAACGTGCTCAACTGCTATGCGGCGGGCGACGTGAACGGAGTCTCCATGCTGGCGCATACGGCTTACCGCGAGAGCGAAGTAGCCGTCAACACAATGCTTGGCAAGAAGGACACCATGCGCTATCACGCCATTCCGTCCGTCATCTATACGGATCCGGAAGTGGCGTCGGTCGGCATGTCCGAAGAAGCGGCGAAAGCCGCCGGCATTGAATACGAGTGCAAAAAGCTCTCGATGCGCTATGCCGGCCGGTTTGTCGCTGAAAACGAGGGCGACGGCCTGTGCAAGATCCTTGTCGATAAGAAGCACCGCAACGTGATCGGCGTGCACATGCTCGGCACGTACTCGTCGGAAATCATCTGGGGTGCCGCCGAGATGATCGAGACGGAGCTGCGCGTGGTCGACGCGCGAGAAATCGTGTTCCCGCATCCCACCGTTTCCGAAATCATCCGCGAGGTCCTCTGGGCTTTCGAGGATTGACATAGCGAACAAAAACGAGAGATATGGAAGGAGCCTGAACCATGCCTAAGTCTCAATTTGTTGATCCGGTTGAACTGCGCAAGCCTGGTTTTATCAAGTTCAACGATATTCCCGTGAACCAGTATCAGAAGACCGTCAAGCAGTCCAAGGCGGACGGCGAGGGTTTCTCGGACGCTGATTACAAGCGGATTTTCCGTGATATGGCGTACATTCGCGAGTTCGAAACCATGCTGAATCTGGTCAAGACCCGCAGCGAATATCACGGCATCGCCTACAACAACCCCGGCCCCGCCCACCTGTCTATGGGGCAGGAAGCCGCTGCGGTCGGCACTGCGTATGTGCTCGATACCAACGATTTCTGCTTCGGCAGCCACCGCAGCCATGGCGAACTGCTTGCCAAGGCGTTCTCCTCCATCGAGAAGCTCGGCGATGCGGAGCTGGAACAGATCATGCGCGAGTATTTCTGCGGCAAGATCCTCAGCCGCGTTGAGGGCGGCCAGAACTCCGTGAAGGAGCTGGCGATGGATTTCTTCCTCTACGGCGCGATCTCCGAAATCTTCGGCCGTGAGACCGGCTTCAACCTCGGCCTTGGCGGCTCAATGCATACGTTCTTCATGCCCTTCGGCATCTATCCGAACAACGCGCTCGTCGGCGGCTCCGCCGATATCGCGACCGGCGCGGCGCTCTTCAAGCGCGTCAACCGCAAGCCGGGCATCGTGGTCGGCAACTTCGGCGACGGCGCCATCGGTTGCGGCCCCGTGTGGGAAGCAATGAACTTCGCGGCGATGGATCAGCTGACGCAGCTGTGGCCCGACGAAATGAAGGGCGGCCTGCCGATCCTGTTTAACATCTACAATAACAGCTACGGCATGGGCGGCCAGACCCGCGGCGAAACCATGTGCTACGATTACGTGGCGCGCATCGGCGCGATCACCCCGAGCGAGATGCTGGCCGAGCGTGTGGACGGCTTCAACCCGTTGGCCGTCATCGACGCGACCAAGCGCAAGAAGGAAGCCATCCTCGACCGCAAGGGCCCGGCGCTTCTCGACGTGGTGACCTACCGCTTCAGCGGCCACAGCCCGTCTGACAGCAACAACTATCGTACCAAGGAAGAGATCGACGCCTGGATGGCGCAGGATCCGCTGATCACCTATCGTCAGCAGCTGGTTGAGGCCGGCGTTGCGACTGACGCTGAATGCGAAGCCATCCTGGAAGAAGCCGGCGCCGCGATTGAAAAGGCCTACAAGAAGGCCATCGATCTGGAAATCAGCCCGCGCATCGATCTGGAAAAGAATCACAACATTATCGCCGATCTTATGTATTCCAACGAAGTCCGCCCGAGCATGGATCCCGGCCGCGCGCCCGACGTACTTACCAAGTATGAGGATAACAGCCGCGTGCAGTCCATCGCGCGCAAGGAACGCTGGGCGTTCGACGCGGAGGGCAAGCCCGTCTCCAAGAACAAGGTGTTCCAATTCCGCGAGGCGCTCTTTGAAGCGATTATGACCCGCTTCTACGAGGATCCGACGCTGTGCTTCTATGGCGAAGACGTGCGCGATTGGGGCGGCGCTTACGCCGTTTCCCGCGGCATGATGGAATCCATCCCGTATCAGCGTCTGTTCAACGCGCCGATTTCTGAAGGCGCCATCGTCGGCACTGCCGTCGGCTACTGCATGTGCGGCGGCCGCGCCATCGCCGAACTGATGTACTGCGACTTCCTCGGCCGCGCGGGCGACGAAGTGTTCAACCAGATGAGCAAGTGGCAGGCCATGAGCGCCGGCATCATCAAGATGCCGCTGGTGCTGCGCTTGTCCGTCGGCAGCAAATACGGCGCGCAGCATTCGCAGGACTGGTCCAGCCTCTGCACGCATATCCCCGGCCTGAAGGTTGCGTTCCCGGCCACGCCGTACGACGCGAAGGGCCTGATGAACGCCGCGCTCGTCGGCACCGACCCGGTTGTGTTCCTGGAGAGCCAGCGCATTTACGATGTGGGCGAACAGTTCCACAAGGGCGGCGTGCCGGAAGGCTTCTACACCGTTGAATTCGGCGATCCCGATGTGAAGATCGAGGGCAAGGATATCACCATCCTGTCCATCGGCGCGGTGCTTTACCGTGTGCTCGATGCGGTGAAGGAACTGAAAGAGAAGTACGGCATGGAAGCCGAGGTCATCGACGCGCGCACGCTCGTGCCGTTCAACTACGAGAAGGTGCTCGCCTCCGTGAAGAAGACCGGCCGCATCGTCCTGGTCAGCGACGCCTGCCAGCGCGGCAGCTTCCTCAACGACATGGCCCGCAACATCACCGAGATGGCGTTCGACGAGCTCGACGCGCCGCCGGTTGTGATCGGCGCGAAGAACTGGATCACGCCTGCTCATGAGCTGGAGACCTACTTCTTCCCGCAGGCCAGCTGGATCCTCGACGCGATCAACGAAAAGATCGTGCCGCTGCCGGGTTACACCCCCGTCACGAACCAGACGGTGGAGGAGCAGATCCGCATCGAAAAGGACGCGGAATAATCCATAAGCGAGGTTACGGTTTGATTTTTACCGCGCAAAGCGCGGCGAAATCCGGCCGTCTCCCATAAAAACGGTTGCAACTGGATGGCGGAATTTTCTGCCATCCAGCTTTCCGTTAACGACCTGAAGAAAGGATGATTTCCCATGGAAGACAAGCTGATCAGGTTGGATGTAAATCACATGATGGCCGATATGCTCGGCCTGCAGTGCGGCGTGAACCCTGCCGAAGTGGACGCGCTGGCCGTGTTCGCCAAGCGCGCGCAGGAAAACGTGGCCGCCAAGCGCGGCACGGGGATGCTCGGCTGGACGGAGCTTCCTTACAACCAGGAAGAAGTCGTTGAAAAGCTGCTGAATGTAGCCGCGCATGTGCGCGAAAAGTTCGACGCGTTTGTCGTGCTGGGCATCGGAGGCTCCGCGCTGGGCCCGATCGCCATTCAGCAGGCGCTGAACCATCTGCACTACAACGAACTACCCAAGGCCAAACGCAACGGCCCTCGGCTGTATGTCGAGGATAACGTCGATCCCGAGCGCATGGCGGCGCTTTTGGACGTGATCGACCCGAAGACGACGTGCTTCAACGTCATCACCAAGTCCGGCGCGACGGCAGAGACGATGAGCCAGTATCTGATCGTGTCCGATCTGCTCAAGCGCGAAGTGGGCGAGGGCTGGCAGGAGCATATCATCGCTACTACCGACGAAAGCCGCGGCAATCTCATCAAGCTTGTCAAGAGCGAAGGGTTTGAATCGTTCGTCATCCCCAACGGCGTAGGCGGACGTTTCTCTGAAATGTGCCCGGTCGGCCTGTTGGCCGCCGCCGTGTGCGGCATCGATATCCGTGCGATGCTCCGCGGCGCCGCGATGATGGACGAAGCCTGCAAATCCTCCGACGTATGGAAGAACCCGGCGTTGCTGGAAGCCACGCTGCAATACATCTGCTCGGAAGAAATGGGCGTAAACGTGCATGTTATGATGCCGTATGCCGACAGCCTGCGCTATATCGCCGACTGGTTCTGCCAGCTGTGGGCGGAGAGTCTCGGCAAAAACGTAACCCGCAAGGGCATGGCTGTCAACGTCGGGCAGACGCCTGTCAAATCGCTGGGCGTAACGGACCAGCATTCGCAGCTGCAGCTCTATACGGAAGGGCCGTACGACAAGGTCGTGACCTTCCTGAAGGTCGAGAATTATCGTGCGGAGACAAAGATTCCGCATGGCTGCGAGGAGATTCCCGATGTGGCGTTCCTTGGGGGAAAGAGCCACAACCAGCTGATCCAGGCGGAACGTGTGGGCACGGAATATGCGCTGTATCGCGCCGGCCGCATGAGCCAGACGATCACGCTGCCCGAGGTAAACGCGAACACGATCGGTCAGCTGCTGTATTTCTTCGAAATGACGACGGCATATATGGGCGAGTTCCTCGATATCGACGCGTTCAATCAGCCGGGCGTGGAAGAATCGAAGCTGGCGTCGTTTGCGGTGCTGGGCCATCCGGCCGAAAAATTCGCCAAGAAGCGCGACGAAATGGCCACCCAGCCGAAAGAAAAGGACAAGTACATTCTGTAATCGAAGGTTTACACAGAAACGGAGGGCTGCGGCTCTCCGTTTTGTTTTTCCGAAAAGGCAATAGATCGCTGGAAAAAATTGGATATGAAAAAATAATCAAATCAGGGAACTTGCGGAGAGAATGGAACGTCCAACATAATGCGGAAACAATCCGCTTTGAAAGGAGGTTTGTTCCATGAGGAAAACCCGTTCGTCCCTGATTTACAAAAGCTTTCTTTGCGTGATGCTGGCAGCTGCTCTGCTGCTGGCGGCGATCCCGGCGTTTGCGGCTGCACCGCTGACCGGAACCGTTCGCAACCTCAACGGCGGCAGCTACGTCAATCTGCGCGAGCATCCCGCGTATTTCGGCAAAATTCTTGCGCGGATCAGTCTCGGAACGCAGGTTGAAATCATCGGCCGCGAAGGCGACTGGTACGCGGTGAACGTTTGTGGCAGGACTGGGTACATGCATTCGTTCTTCGTCCGCACGAGCGACGGCGCGTCCGCGCCCTGCATGGGCAGCGCGTATGTTCGCACCTATCATGGCGGCAAGCTGAACCTTCGCACCTATGCAAGCACCTGCGCGGATTCGCTTGGCAAGTTCGCCAGCGGCACGCCCGTGACGATCCTCGACTACCAGCCCACATGGTGCAAGGTATCCGTTTGCGGGAAGGTCGGCTACATGAAGAGCGAATACCTCGCAATCGGTACGGCCATGGCCGCAAAGCCGAACGTGAAGAAGGAAGCGGCGCAGACCGTAATCGACGCGTCCGTGCTCGTTCCTGCTCGTGAGCTTCCGGCGAATCCCTGCACGAATGAGAACAGAACCGGATTTGAAATGCCGAAATGGCAGCTTTCCTGGGCTGACCCGGCGCCCATCGTTCCCGAAAACTGCTTTATCCCCGTAAAATAACAGACCGACTGCCGGTCTGAAAGAATCTCTCCAGCCACTAAAACCGACTATGGATTCTTTTGCACAAAAGAAAAGGATCTGCGGTTATACAAAAGCTGCGCGCCGTCCCGCCTGTGGGACGGCGTTTTCCTTTTTGCGCCAGTATAGTTTTGCGCCGGAAGCCCCATTCTATTTGCAGAAAACAGCAGGAGGCGCTTTCATGAATGGCGTGAAAAGGATGAAAAAATGGATCGGCGTGCTGCTTTCCGCGCTTATTATTGCCGGAAATTATGCGCCGCAAACACAGGCGGTTGCGGCGCTGCCCGATGCGGTGCAGGTACGGGCAGGCGAACTATGCCAGCTTTCGGTCGAGTGGCCGTATTCGCTTGCTGCCGCGGATGAAACCATGCAGGTGCTTTCCTCTTCGGACGCTGTGCTCGGCGTAATCGGCGAGAGGAGAAACACGTCCGAACTGACGGTTTCGCTGTTCGGGCTTCCTGTCAAAAAGATCGAAATGCACGTGCAGGAGGAGCGCGTGCTGTATCCCGGCGGGGAGAACATCGGCGCGGCGATGAATACGCAGGGCGTGCTGGTCGTCGGCATTTCCGGATTGACCGATGCGGACAGCCCTGCGCGGGCGGCCGGGCTGCGCGCAGGCGACGTGATTCTGGAAATTGACGGCCAGACGGCGCAGAGCGCCGCGCATCTGAGCGAGCTCGTTTCCCGCGGCGGAGAATCCCCGCTGAACGTGCGGTTTACGCGCAACGGCGTGGCGAAAGAGACCTCGCTCACACCGGCCAAGGACGCGCTCGATGGGCGCTACCGCCTGGGGCTGTGGGTGCGGGACAGCACGGCGGGCGTGGGGACGCTCAGCTTCTATGATCCGCAGACGAAAAGCTATGGCGCGCTTGGTCACGCCGTAACCGACCTCGATACGGAAATTATCCTGCCCATCCGAGAGGGGACGATCCTGCGCTCGAATGTGGTGGGGATTCGCAAGGGCGAGCGGGGAAATCCCGGTGAGCTGCAGGGCACCTTCCTGCGCGACCGCGCCGAAATCGGCGATATCCGTAGCAATACCGAATTCGGTATTTTCGGCAAAGCGTCTGAACCGCTGACCAATCCGCTCTATCCAGACGGACTGCCGGTCGGTTCCAGAACGACGGTACACACCGGCCCTGCAAAGATTCTGACGACGCTCGACGATACGGGAATTCACGAATACGACGTGGAAATCACGCGCGTCGCCCAGCAGGAAAACGCATCGCAAAAGAGCATGACGCTGCGCGTGACGGATCCGGTGCTGCTGGAGAAAACCGGCGGCATCGTGCAGGGCATGAGCGGCAGCCCGATCCTGCAGGACGGTAGAATTATCGGCGCGGTAACGCATGTTTTCGTCAATAATCCCACACAGGGCTACGGCGTTTTCATCGACTGGATGCTGGAGCAGGCGGACGCTGTGTAAAACGAATAGAATTTTTTTCGGCGCATGCCATCAGGGCGTGCGCCTTTTTGCAGGAAATGGCCCGTTTCCGGCGAACTGTTATTATATGGGAAATGAAATGGGGTACGCGCTTGTTGCGGATTGTGACAGAAAAGCCGGAGCTGCCGCTGCCGAAACGCTCGAAAGCGCCGGCTGGCACGTCGCGTTTATGGAGAGCGGGCGCGGCGTGATCGAAGCCGTACAGTCTTCGCGCTTCGATTTGCTGATGATTTCGCTCGTACTGCTGGAATGGGACGGTTTGGCCGTTCTGGAAAGACTGCCCGCGCTTCGCCTGCGCAGGTATCCCTATACGGCGGTGCTGACGGCGCTGGGCGCGCCGCTGCGTGCGCGCGCGCTTTCGCTCGGCGCGGACTGCGCGCTGGCCAAGCCGGTTTCATCGCAGACGCTGCGGGAGATTGCGCTGCAATCGCAGAGCGAGATGTCCCGTCTGTCGGCTTCCGCGGCGGAAAAACGGCGCGAAAGCGCCCGGCAATGCGTTGCCTCGCTGGGCGTTCCGGAGCATTTGAAGGGATTCGAATACCTCTCGGACGCCGTAGCGCTTTGCAGCGCGGACGACCGGCTGCTTGAACGCGCCACGTCGATGCTGTATCCGAAGATTGCGCGGTTGCGCGGCGCGACGGCCGGAGGCGTGGAGCACGCCATCCGGCAGGCGGTTGAAACGACGTGGACGCGCGGCAACATGGACACGCTGCTGCGGCTTTTCGGCAACAGCATCGATCCGCAGCGCGGAAAGCCCACGAACATTGAATGTATTGCCCGCCTTGCGGAAGCGGTCTGCGAGGCCTGAAGCCAGGAGGAAAAAATGAAAAACAAAAAAGTGATTCTGATCGTTCTTGACAGCGTCGGCTGCGGCAACGCACCCGATGCGCGCCAGTATGGCGACGAAGGTGCGAACACACTGGGACATATTGCTGAAAAGGCGCAGCCGCGCCTTCCGAACATGGAGGCGATCGGCCTTGGAAACATTCCGGGGTCGGGGTTCGCGCCGGCCGCATGCCCGACGGGCCTGTACGGCCGCTGCATCGAGCGCTCCGCCGGAAAGGATACGACGACCGGTCACTGGGAAATTGCCGGCCTGCCGCTCAAGACACCTTTCCCGACCTACCCCAACGGGTTCCCGGCCGACGTGATCGAGGCGTTTGAAAGGGCGACCGGCCGCGGCGTGCTGGGCAACCGCCCGGCCAGCGGCACGGCGATTCTCGATGAGCTGGGCGAAGAGCACATGCGCACCGGGAAGCTGATCGTCTATACCTCCGCCGACAGCGTGTTCCAAATCGCCGCGCATGAGGACATTGTGCCGCCGCAGGAGCTGTGGCACATCTGCGAGCAGGCGCGCGCCCTCCTGCAGGGCGAGCACGGCGTAGGGCGCGTCATCGCGCGACCGTTCATTGGAAAACCCGGCGCGTTTGTGCGCACCGGCAACCGGCGCGATTTTTCGCTCACGCCGCCTTCCGATACGATGCTCGACGTGCTGAGCCGCGCCGGGCTGGACGTATGGGGCGTGGGCAAGATCGAAGATATTTTCGCGCATCGCGGGCTGACGCAATCCATCCATTCGGCGGGTAATCCCGCCTGCATCGAAACGCTGCTTTCGATGATGGAGAAGGACATGAACGGATTGATTTTCGTCAATCTCGTCGATTTCGACTCCGTTTACGGCCATCGCCGCGATGTGGCGGGCTATGCGAAAGGGCTTGAGGAATTCGACGCGGCGCTGCCGCAGATTATGGCCCGCATGGGCGAAGATGATGTGCTGATGATGACGGCCGATCACGGCTGCGACCCGACCTATCGCGGCACCGACCATACGCGCGAGATGGTACCGCTGCTGTGCTGGGGGCACGGGGTCAAATCGCAGGCGCTCGGCACGCGCGATACATACGGCGATATCGCCGCGACCATTCTGGAGCGCTTTGAGCTGAAGAACACGCTTTGCGGGACATCGTTCGCGGAGCTGCTGAAATAACGCACGGAGGAACAGAAAATGACGATGATTGAAAAAATCGACGCTGCGGCGAATGCAATCCGCGAGGCGTGCGGCGAAGCGGAAATCGGTCTGATTCTCGGTTCCGGTCTTGCCGGGAGTATTTCGCTGGAAAACGAAAAATCGATCGCCTATCAGGATATTCCCGAGTTCCCGGTTTCCACTGCGCCGGGGCATCGGAGCGAATGGGTGTGCGGCGAGCTGCACGGCAAGCGCGTGTGCCTGATGCGCGGCCGGTTCCACATGTACGAGGGATGGCCGATGGAGAAAATCGCCATGCCGATTCGCGTGATGAAGGGGCTGGGCGTGAAGGCGCTGATCGTAACGAACGCGGCGGGCGGCGTCAATCTCGGCTTTGAGCCGGGCGATCTGATGCTGATTGACGATACCATCAACTACAGCGGACTGAACCCGCTGATCGGCCAGAATCTCGATGAATTTGGCCCGCGCTTTCCGGATATGTCGCGCGAGTTCGATCCGGAGTTCCTGAAAACCGCGTATGAAGTTGCCGCCAAACTCGGCATTTCGCTCCGCGAGGGCGTTTACATGTGGTTCAGCGGCCCGTCGTTTGAAACGCCGGCTGAAATTCGCATGGCGCGCACGCTCGGCGCGGACGCGGTGGGCATGAGTACCGTACCCGAGGTGATCGTGGCGCGGCATTGCGGCCTGCGCGTGCTGGGCGTTTCCTGCATTACGAACATGGCGGCTGGCATCCTCGATCAGCCGCTGACGCATCAGGAAGTGTTGGAAACCGGAGAAAGGGTCAAGGAAAAATTCAGCACGCTTATTGAAGGAATCGTCCGCGAAATGAAGCTGTAAAGCGCAAGATTGTCATAAACCGCAAACCTCCCGCACAGAATGTATCAACTGATGCGGGAGGTTTTTCATGCCATGAAGAAAAAAGCCGTCTGTCTGCTGCTGGGATGCCTGATTCTGTTTTCTTCGGCGCTGGCCGCGCCGCTTGAAGCTGCGCCGCCGCTCGAACTGCAATCCCCGAGTTATCTGCTGATGGAAGAATCGACGGGGGAGATCATCTGCGAGAAAAACGCGGACGAGCGCCGTCCGGTCGCCAGTGTGACAAAGCTGATGACGCTGCTGCTGACGTTCGAAGCGTTAGAGGACGGCTCTGTGCGGCTGGGCGACAGCGTGACCTGTTCCAAGAACGCGGCGGGCATGGGCGGTTCGCAGGCGCTGCTCGACGCGGGAAGCCAGTATAAGCTGGAAGATCTGCTGCGCTCGACGATTATCGCCAGCGCGAATGATTCCGCCGTGGCGCTGGCCGAGCACATCGCCGGGACGGAGGAAAATTTCGTCGATCGGATGAACGCGCGCGCAGCGCAGCTGGGCATGAACGATACGGCCTATCAGAATTGCACCGGCCTTCCGGCGAAGGGGCAGTTCACCACCGCACGCGATGTGGCGACGCTTTCGCGCGAGATGGCGAATCACCCGGACTATTTTAAATACAGCACCGTCTGGATGGACACGCTGACGCATCCCGGCGGCCGCGTAACCGATTTGACGAACACTAACCGGCTCGTACGTTTCTATCAGGGATGCGACGGGTTCAAGACTGGCTCGACGAACGAGGCGCGCTACTGCATTTCCGCTACGGCCCGGCAGGGCGATATGCGGCTGATTGCCGTGGTGCTCGGCGCGCCCGCCAGCCTCACGCGCTTTAACGAAGCGCGCAAACTGCTGGAATACGGATTTGCGTCATATCAGCTGCTGGAAGTGTGCAGCCAGGGCGACTTGCTGGAACAGAATGTTTCGGTTTCACGCGGCGGCGCAGACGCAGTCGGCGTGGCCGCCGGAGAAACGGCGAAACTGCTCGTGAAGAAGGGCGCTGAAAAGGGGCTTTCGCTCCAGGTAGCGCTGCCCGAGACGGTGAAGGCGCCCGTGCGCCGGAACGAAGTGCTGGGCGAAATTCGCGTGGTCAAGGATGGGAATATTGTGCGGACGCTGCCTGCCGTGGCGGCGGGGGACGTTGCCATGCCGGGATATCTGGAAGCGCTGATCCGAATTCTGAACGGTTGGCGGTAAAGAAAGGTTGCACAGACAATATAAGGAATATTTTCATAATATAACGCTATGATATTAAGTATCGAAAAAGCTCAAAAAATGCGCTTGAAAGCTTCTAAAAATCATATATAATAGGGATATGATATTTGATACCATTGGAGGGTAGCTAAATGAAGAAGGCCGTTCTATTCATTTCTGTCACATTATTTATCGCAACGTTAACAGTGACGGCTCTGTCTGAGGGCGTTATTCCATATTCCGCTAATTTAAACGGTCATGGCTTTAGCGATGTTGGTCGCGAAGAGCCGCAATATGTGGGAACGCGTGGATACTTGGTATATTGCGGCA
>SFFS01000251.1 GCA_004557805.1 Clostridiales bacterium
CGTGCCCGGTGTTTCGGGGCTGTGGAGTGCTTCGCACTGTCCTCGCCCCTTCAGCCCTCCGCTTTGCGTCGGGCCTCCGGACTTTCGCACCGGCCACGCCAACGCCGTGCCCGGTGTTTCGGGGCTGCGGAGCGCTTCGCACTGTCCTCACCCCTTCAGCCCTCCGCTTTGCGTCGGCCCTCCGGATTTTCGCACCGACCACGCCAAAGCCGCGCCCGGTGTTTCGGGGCTGTGGAGCGCTTCGCTCTGTCCTCGTCCCTTCAGCCCTCCGCTTCGCGTCGGCCCTCCGGATTTTCGCACCGGCCACGCCAACGCCGTGCCCGGTGTTTCGGGGCTGCGGAGCGCTTCGCTCTGTCCTCGCCCCTTCAGCCCTCCGCTTTGCGTCGGGCCTCCGGATTTTCGCACCGGCCACGCCAACGCCGTGCCCGGTGTTTCGGAGCTGCGGAGCGCTTCGCTCTGTCCTCGCCCCTTCAGGCCTCCGTTTTGCGTCGGGCCTCCGGATTTTCGCACCGGCCGCGCTGAAAGCGTGCCCGGTGTTTCGGGGCTATGGAATGCGGCAAAAATGCATACCCCCTCCCGCCTTCGCCTCGTCCGTCCTCGCCTCCGGCGGCGCGGGGATACGCCCTTTGCGGAGCGCTTCGCTCTATCCTCAAGGGCTATCTGTCGCTTCGCTCCTCCCTCCGGAAATTTCGAAGAATTCCAGAAGGCGGGTCTCCTCCGTCAGAAAACGATAGTTTTTGTCGGCCCGCGGCGGCTCTGAATTTCAGAGCTGCCCGTTTCATATTTCAGATACGCCCTGCCAGACCGCCGCGCATCGCCCCTCCGTCCCGGGCGGCCCTGCCGCCCCAAAAAAAGAACGAACCCCGGCCCTTCGCGGAGGAAGGCACGGGGTTCGCCGTTTTTTTATCGCACCTCGGAGAAGAGGTCGTACGCGTTCTGGAAGCAGATCTTCTTGATGAGCATTTCCAGCGCCGCGCGGTCGTCCGGATATTCGCCATCTTCGACGAGCGTGCCGAACATGTTGCACAGAATGCGGCGGAAATACTCATGCCGCGTGTAGCTCAGAAGGCTGCGGCTGTCGGTCGTCATGCCGACGAACTCGCTCAGCGGCGTTACAGCGGACAGGTTGCGCAGATGCTTTTCCATGCCGCACTTCTGATCGTGGAACCACCACGCCGGGCCCTGATTGACCAGCGCCGTCGCGCCGGAGCGCTGCAGCGTGCCCGCGAGAGTCGCCACGACGTAATTGTCCTTATCGTTGAGGGTGAACAGCAGCGTGCGCGGCAGCGGCGCTTCGGCCATCATCGCGCCCAGCAGCGCGGTGAGGTTCTGCGCGATGCTCGCATCGTCAATCGCGTCGAAGCCGGTGTCCGGGCCGAGCTTTTCAAACATGACCGGGTTGCGGTTGCGCGCCGCGCCGATATGCAGCTGCATCGTCCAGCCCAGGCGGCTGTATTCGCCCGAAAGCCACGTCATCAGCGCGAAGCGGTAGGCGTCGACGGCCTGCGCGGAAACGTCCTTACCGGCCAGCACGTCGGCGAACGCCTGCGCGGCGAGCGCCTCGTCGAGCGGCCCTGCGGGCACGGTGTCGAGCGCGTGGTCGCTGAGGCGGCAGCCGTTTTCGTGGAAGAAGCGCAGGCGCTTGAACAGCGCGTCCTTCAGGCCTGCGAAGGTTTCAATCTCCTCGCCGCTGGCTTCGGCCAGCTGGCTGATCCACGGCAGGAACGTCGCGGCGGTGAGGTTCAGCGCCTTGTCCGGCCGCCAGGCGGGCAGGATGGTCGCGCCCGATTCGTTCTGTTCGCGCAGCTGGCGATGCCATTCGAGGGTATCGACCGGATCGTCGGTGGTGCACAGAAGCTTGACGTTCGAAACGCGGATCAGATCCTGCGGGCGCAGGGCGGTAATCTTCTCGTTGCAGGCGTCGTAAATTTCCTTCGCGTTTTCGGCCGTCAGCGGCTGTTCAACGCCGAAATAGCGCTGCAGTTCCAGATGCGTCCAGTGATAGAGCGGGTTGCCGATCAGCTTGGGCATGGTTTCGGCCCAGGCCATGAATTTTTCCTCGTCGGAAGCGCTCCCGGTAATCTTCTCCTCGGGCACGCCCGCAATGCGCATGGCGCGCCATTTATAATGGTCGCCGCCCAGCCAGACCTCCGTAATGGAAGAAAAGGGCTTGTTCTCGGCGATCTGCTGCGCCGGAATGTGGCAATGAAAATCGCAGATCGGCAGCGTTTCGGCAATGCCGTGATACAGTTCGCGCGCGGTTTCGGTTTTCAGAAGGAAATCCCTGTCCATGAATTTCGTCATTTTTTCGTCCCTCCTGTTTTGTTTATCACATTTTACCATATCCCGTCCGCATGGACAACGCAAAAATAGGGCCGCTTTGCGGCCCGAAAATCATACCCGCCCGGCCTGTGCAGAAGCCGCGGCAAAAAAGAAGCGGCGCGGAGAAGCCTCCTCGCCGCCTGCATTGAACCGTTTAGAATTTCCGGCCGCCGCCGCCGCCGCGGGTGGAACCGCCGCCAAAGCTGCGGCCACCGCCGAAACTGCCACGGCTGGAAGATCCGCCGCCGAAGCCGCCGAACCCGCCGGAGCTGCGCGGAGGCCTCCCGGCGGAAGGACGCGGCGCGCTGGGCGCGCGCGGCGGGCGCGGACCGCCCATCGGGGGACGGCCGCCCATCGGACCATGGGGTTCGCGGGGACGCGGGGGACGCGGCGCGTAATGCGGGCGCGGCCCGAAGATCCACCACCAGCGCGGAACGCCGCGGAAGATGTTGCGAATAATTTTAAAGACGATCC
>SFFS01000252.1 GCA_004557805.1 Clostridiales bacterium
CAGTTCAGCCACCGGCGGGAAGAGGAAGCGGAGAGAAGCGCATGTTTACCCATGGGTCAGGCCCTCCGCATCTGCGACCAGCGACTTGTAATTTACCGGATCAATCTCAGAGAGCTTTTGGGCCCCGTACCTTTGAAGAAGGGCACGAATTTGAGCGGTAAAACCGTCACGAGACTTGGCTGCCAAGATGGCGCGAACATCCTCAAAGGCGAGCTGGGGTTCCGGGGCAGCCGGAGCAGGTTCTGCTTCGTGTTCAACATCGGCACTGAACAAGCCGGTTAAGTAGTTGGCAATGTCATTAATAGAAGCAGCAATATCCCGCAGTTCTTTGATGGTGGCATCCATCTCGCTCATTTTGCTCATAGCGTTTTCCTCCTTCCTGAGATTGACTTGCCTGAGCCACGCGGATCATCTTGTGCGCTAGGCGTTTCGATACGGTACTAATTGCCATGAGCAGCCCGATGATTTCCTCATTTGCCGCCCTGGTATCCGCTTTGGATTGATACATCGGCGGTTCCTCCTTCCTAAGGACTTGTCAGTTCCTGTCCTCAGTACCCACTGGAGGAAAGCTGCTGTTTTGAACGAAAATATCTGAAACTTTTTTGAAAAAAAGCGCCGCGGACGTTGTCCGTGGCGCTCGCGCGTTCTCTCTTTTACTGCCCGATTGTAAACGAGGCAACCACGTCGTCCAGCGCGGGCAGGTCGTCCGGAACGCTGCGCGTCGCGGCGAACGTATAATAGTAAATCGCTACGCCGTAATCTCCGCAGTTGAACCAGATCAGATAATCCAGTCCCATCCGGCCGTCCGTATCGTTTTCCAGATAGCAATCGTAATGCGCGCGAATCTCGTCATTCACCGTAAACGTCTGATTCGCCACGCGAATGCTGTTCGCTATGCCAATATCTTCAAACCCGGCGTCGATATCCCACGTCTCGCTGTTGATCTGGATATACATCGACGGAATGAAGCCGTTTACATCGGCCGTGCCGCTCAGCAGGATCTCGTCGTGATCGTCGTAGGCAACGGCAGAGCTTTCCGTCCAGGCCGCGCCGGGCAGCTTAAAGGAGACGTTTCCGTTATAGTAATAGCCGCGGCGCACGGTTCCGCCGGCGCCCCTGGCGCCGTTAATTTCAAGCGCTCCGGCCGGGCATCCGATCCCGACGCACATCAGAAGCGTCAGCAGCAAAGCAAGTTTCCTTTTCATTTCTTCCGCTCCTTTCCTCACGGCACGATGATGCTGTTATACAGGTTTTCCACCCCGTACAGATCATCCACCATGGTGCGCTGCGCACCGTAGCAGTCGTAGGTGATGCGCACGATATTGCGGTCGGTCGAGAACACGTAGACCGTCAGATAACTCGTGCGGTTCTGGCTGCCGCCGTCGCGGTAAACAAGAAAGATGCGCCGCCCGTCCACGCCGTATTCCGAAAAGCCTTCCGACGCGATGAGGTACATGTCCTTATAATTTTCGCCGTAGCCGGCGAAAAGATCGGCGAGCAGATCCTCGGCAGTGTACTCCAGCACGTCCATGCTGCCGGGGATGATGTCGATCAGCAGCGCGGGGCCGAAGCCGTTTTTGTCGCTCGGGCCGGAAAACGCAATGCGGAAAAATCCGGCCTTTTTGTTTTCCTGCCTGCTCAGTGAAAAACCGCTGGGCACAGGAAACGAGATACCGTTCCCGTTGTCGTACACGCCGTTGGTCACTTTGCCCTTGACGACGTCCGCGCATGCCGGCAGCGCCGCGCAGAGGCACAAAAGCACGGCCGCAAGCAGCGCGAGGAGCTTCCTTTGGTGATGCATGGAGATTCCTTCCTTCCTATTTTATGAGCGTTTGATAATTCATTTTACCATCCCGCCCGTTTCGCCGCAAGAGCGCAGCGCAGGTTTTGCTCCTGTTTTGACAGAATATGGTATACTGTTTTTATTGATTTGCCAATCGCTTGGGGGAGGAAACGCAATGTTCCGCATTCTGCTCGTGGAAGACGATGAAAGCCAGCGTACCATCATGACCGCGGCGCTCCGCGCCGACGGCTACGAAGTGCTGGGCGCGGAAAGCGCCGAGCGCGCGTTGGAAATCCTCGACGGTGCGAAGGTGGATATGGCCATCTGCGACGTAATGATGCCCGGCATGGACGGGTTTGAGCTGACGCACGAGCTGCGCGGCGCCTATCGCGACCTGCCGATTATGATCGTAACAGCCAAATCGGAAATCGCCGATAAGGAAGTCGGCTTCCACGCGGGCACGGACGATTACATGGTCAAGCCGCTCGACCTTTCCGAGTTCCGGCTGCGCGTGCGCGCGCTGTTCCGCCGGGCGAAAATTCAGGCGGAAAAGCAGGTGGCCGTCGGCGGCGTCATCGCCAACGCGGCCGATCATACGGTTCGCTATGGCGCGGAGCGCATTTCGCTGCCGCGCAAGGAGTTCGAGCTGCTGTTCATGCTGATGAGCTACCCCGACATGATCCTCACGCGCCGCCAGCTGATGGACGAAATCTGGGGCGTCGACTGCGACACCGGCGAGCGCACGGTGGACGTGCACATCAAGCGCCTGCGCGAAAAGCTGTCGATGATCGAGGATTTCAGAATCGTCACCGTATGCGGCGTGGGCTACTCGGTGGAGGTGACGCATGCTTAAGCTGCGCGTAAAATGGACGCTGTTCGTGGTGCTGATCCAGGTGGCCGCGCTGCTATTGTCCGGCGGTATTTCGGCGGCGGTCAGCAGCGCATGGCTGACGCGTCAGGTGCGCGCCTCGCAGCAGGATCTGGCGGCGCTGACGCT
>SFFS01000253.1 GCA_004557805.1 Clostridiales bacterium
GGCAACGTCGTCGACCCGAACGTGCTCTGCGCACGCTACAGCGTCGACGCCATCCGCTATTTCCTCATGCGCGAAATGCCCTTCGGCGCGGACGGAAACTTTACCAACGAAGCGCTGCTGACCCGCATGAACGCCGATCTGGCCAACGATTTGGGCAATCTCGTCAGCCGCACGGTTGCGATGATCGAGAAGTATTTCGGCGGACTGGTGCCGCCCTGCGGCACAAAAACCGAGCTCGACGCGCAGCTGGAAGCGACGGCGAACGCGCTGGCCGCAACGGTCGAAAAGGATATGGACGCGTTGCAGTTCTCCGTCGCGCTGACCGATATCTGGAAGCTGATCGGCGATTGTAACAAATACATCGACGCAAACGCGCCGTGGGTGCTGGCAAAGGATGAGGCCAACCGCGAACGGCTGGGTACGGTACTGTATCATCTGGCCGAGTGCGTGCGCATTGTGGCCGTGCTGGTGGGGCCGTTTATGCCCAACACGCCGGCGCGTATCTTCGCGCAGCTGGGCGTGACCGAGCCGGAACTTAAAACCTGGGATTCGCTCACGTTCGGCGGCCTGAAGGCCGGGACAAAGGTAGAAAAGGGCGAAGCGCTCTTCCCGCGCATCGATATTCCCAAGGAGCTGGAAGACCTCGCCAAGGCCGAAGCGGCTTCGCAGGCCAAGCCCGCCGAACCCGAAAAGAAGGAAGAGGCGCCGAAGGAAGAGCCCAAGCCGATCATCACGATCGATGATTTTGACAAGCTTTCTCTGAAGGTTGCGCTGGTAACCGCGGCGGAAAAGGTCAAAAAGAGCGATAAGCTGTTGCAGCTGACGCTCAAGGTGGGAGAGGAAACGCGCACGGTGCTTTCCGGCATCGCATCGCAGTATACGCCGGAAGAGATGGTCGGCAAGAAGGTTGTGCTGCTGTATAACCTCGCGCCCCGCAAGATGCGCGGCATCGAATCGCAGGGCATGGTGCTGTGCGGCGGCGATCACGAAAACTTCCGCCTGCTGACGGTTGACGGCGACGTGCCGGACGGGAGCGACGTGAACTGATGATCTTCGACACGCATTGCCATCTGGACTCGGTCGATTTCGACGAGGATAGAGAACAAATTTTAAACGACATGGAAACGCGGGGCTTTACGCCCTGCGTTGTCGTAGGAGCGGATATGCCTTCCTCGCGCTCGAGCCGCGCGCTGGCGCAGACGCGCCCGTGGCTGTATTGGGCGGCGGGTGTGCACCCGCACGACGCGGATACCTACTGCGACGCGTTTCATGACGAGCTGCTTGCCATGATGCGCGAGAAAAAATGCGTTGCGTGGGGCGAAATCGGGTTGGACTATCACTACGACCTTTCGCCGCGTGAGACGCAGCGCGTCGTGTTCGCGCGGCAGCTCGACGCTGCATGCGAGATCGGAAAGCCGCTCATTCTGCATATCCGCGAGGCGCACGGCGACGCGACGGATATTCTCCGCGCCAGGCGCGGAAAGCTGCCGCAGGGCGTGGTGCACTGCTATTCCGGAAGCGCCGAGCAGGCGAAAATCTATCTTGATATGGGCTTCTACCTCGGATTCGACGGGCCTGTGACGTTCAAAAAAGCGCCGCGTTTGGCGGAAGTTGCGCAGATGTGTCCGCGCGACCGGCTGCTTGTGGAAACGGACAGCCCCTATATGTCTCCGGAGCCGCTGCGCGTCCGCCGGAACGATCCGCGCAACACGGAATATATTGCCCGCAAGCTGGCGGAAATCCGCGGGGAAACGTTTGAGCAAATCTGCCGGACGACGCGGGAAAACGGCATGCGCCTTTTCGGCATTGAGGAAAAATGAAAAAAGAGCAGTTTCGATTCAAAAAAGAAATGGGTCAGAACTTTCTGACCGATCCGACGCTGATCGAGGGACTGGCTGAAGCGTCGCTCGTTTCGCATGAGGACGGCGTGCTGGAAATCGGGCCGGGCCGCGGCGCGCTGACGTGCGCGCTTGCGCGCCGGTGCCGCAAGCTGATCGCCGTTGAACTGGACAGAACGCTGATCCGCGATTTGGAGACAACGCTGGAACTGTACCCGAACGCCGAACTGGTCGAGGGAGATATTCTCAGGCAGGATATTCCCGCGCTGATCGCGCGGCTGGGGCAGCCGTGCCGCGTCGCCGCGAACCTGCCCTACAACATCACCGCGCCGGTTTTGGAAAAGCTGCTGACGCTGCGGCTTCCCGTGCTCTCTCTGGCCGTGATGGTGCAGAAAGAAGTGGGCGAGAAGATGCGCGCGCAGCCCGGGCAGGAGGGCTACGGCCCGTTTGCGCTGATGTGCCAGTATTACGCTGAAATCGACGAGGCTGTGTATGTGCCGCGCGAATATTTTACGCCGCAGCCGAAGGTTGATTCCAGCTTCATGCTGCTGACGCTGCGTGAAACACCGCCTGTTGACGTGCCGGACGAGGCGGCGTTCCTGCGGCTGATCCGCGTCTGTTTCGCGATGCGGCGCAAGACGATTTACAACAACCTCTCCGGCGGCCTGGGACTTTCCCGCGAAGAGACGGAGGCGCTGCTGGAACGCAGCGAAGTTGCGCCCTCCGCAAGGGCGGAGCAGCTTTCGATGGAGGATTTTGCAAGGATTGCCCGCGCCAGGGCGTGAGATTGTTAGAGTGTATGTAAAAAACCCCTGAGACTCTGTCTCAGGGCAGACCGTCGAGAAACCCCAGTTTTGTGTCAGGCAAAACTGGGGTTTTGAATCGATTTTGGACAAAAATAGAGGAAATATAAGGATTTGCAAAAGGA
>SFFS01000035.1 GCA_004557805.1 Clostridiales bacterium
GATGCTGCCCTCGACGGTTTTGAGCCGCGTCTCGTGCTCGGCGATTTCGCGCTCGCGCGAGAGCAGGCTCGTCATGCGGCTCTGCGTCGAGCCGCCGGTCATCGAGCCGCCGGAATGCATTACGTCGCCCTCGAGCGTGACGAGCCGGAACGCGTGCCGCCCGCGGCGCATGATTTCGATGCCGTAATCGAGGTTTTCGGCGATGACGGTGCGCCCGAGCAGGTTTTCTACGATGCCGCGGTATTCCTCGCCGAACTGCACCAGCTCGCTGGCCACGCCCACACAGCCGGGCATGGAGAGCACCTGCCGCTCGTCGTAGCTGAGCGTGCGGCCGCGGATCGTGCTCATCGGCAGGAACGTCGCGCGGCCCATGCGGTTCTGGCGCAGGTAGTTAATCAGCCGCTTCGCGGCGTGCTCGTCCTCGGTGATGATGTTCTGCAGCGCGGGGCCCAGCACCATTTCCAGCGCGCGCTCGTAATCCTTGGGCGTGTGCAGGATGTTGGCCACTACGCCGCGCACGCTGGAATCGCCGCGCGCGTAGAGCAGCGCCTGCTTGACGGCGTTCTGGTAGCCGTCGTAGTCGCGCGCCATCTCGCGCAGCACTTTCAGGCGCGACGACGTTTCATGCATCACGCGGGACTGTTCGTTCAGTTTGGCCAGCAGCGCCTCCGATTGCTGCGCCGCCGCGCGCACCGATTCGTCCAGCGCGCGCGCCTGCGCGTCCATGGTCTGCTTGGCCTCGTTTACGCGCGCCAGCTGCGCCGTGGCGGCTTCCATCGTATCCAGAAGCGCCTGCCGCCCTTCGTGCGAGGCTTCCGCGTCGGCCTGCGCGTCGGCAAGACGGCTCTCCAGGCTCTGCTTCAGGCCGCTCAGGCGCGCCTGTGCCGAGCGCATATCGGCCGCGCGGTTCATGGCGGCCATCAGCGCGGATTTGTGCGCTTCCAGCGTTTCTTCGCATTCGTTGGCGGCCTTCTGCGCCTCGGAAAGCGCGCGCTCCGCGCCTTCCAGCGCGATGCGGGCGTCGCTCAGCGCAGCTTCCCGGCGCGCAATTTCCGATGCGTTCTCGCTGCCGCTCTGCCGCAGGTCAGCGATTTTTTCGATTTCCGTCTGCCGCAGGGCGGCTTCCTTTTCGCTGTCTTCCCTGCACCGCGCGATGCGCTCGCGCAGAAGCTCGTTCGCGCCCTTGCAGGTATCCACTTCCCGGGCGGCTTCGAGCACGGCGGTGTTCGCCTCGTCGCAGGCGGTATAGAGCTCGTCGGCGGCCTTTTCGCGCGCTTCGCGCTCCGCTTGCAGCGCCTCGATCTTCGGCTCCGCCTCGGCCAGCGCCTGCTGCGCCGTTTCCAGCGCCTCGCGGAACTGCACCACGCGCTGCGTCTGCTTATCGTGACGGATGAGGAACTGGTTGAGGTCGAGATCGCGCAACGTATCGCGCAGGGCGAGGTAGCGCCTGGCGTCCTCAGCCTGCTTTTCCAGCGGCCCCAGCTGGCTTTCCAGCTCGGAGAGGATATCCTCCACGCGTTCGAGGTTCTGCTGCGTGTTGTCCATGCGCTTTTCGGCTTCTTCCTTGCGCGCGCGGTAGGTGGCGATGCCCACCGCCTCTTCAAACACGCGGCGGCGGTCCTCCGATTTCTGCGAGAGGATTTCGTCCACGCGTCCCTGACCCACGACGGAGTAGCCGTCGCGGCCAACGCCGGTATCGCGGAACAGATCCTGAATATCGCGCAGGCGGCATGCCGCCCGGTTGATGAAATATTCGCCCTCGCCGCTGCGCCAGACGCGGCGGGTGATGAGCACCTCGGCGGCGTCGATTTTCAGCGCGCCGTCCTCGTTGTCCATCAGGAGCGAAACCTCGCAGAAGGTGAGGGGCTTGCGCTTTTCGGTGCCGTTGAAGATTACGTCCTCCATCTTTGCGCCGCGAAGCGATTTCGCGCTCTGCTCGCCCAGCACCCAGCGCACCGCGTCGGAAATATTCGATTTTCCGCTGCCGTTCGGGCCTACGATCGCCGTCGTGCCGTTTTCAAAGAGAATCTCCGTCTTTTCGGCGAACGACTTGAAGCCCGTCAGCTCCAGTTTTTTGAGTCTCAAGCTTTTTTTCTCCGGTTTATCCGATTTGATTCATGGCCGCGTGCGCGGCCTCCTGTTCGGCCTGCTTTTTCGTGCCGCCCGCGCCGCGTCCGGCGACGCGCCCGTCGAGCAGCACCTCCGCGGTGAAGGTACGCGCGTGCGCGGGCCCTTCTTCCGCCACGATGCGGTAGCTCGGCGTGCAGCCGCCGTGCTCCTGCGTTTTTTCCTGCAGGAGGCTTTTCCAGTTTTTCTCGCGCGGGGGCGCGGCATAGTTGTTGAGCGCGCGGGCGCACAGCGCCGAAACCGGCTCCCAGCCGCCGTCGAGATACACGGCCGCCAGCACCGCTTCCATCGCGTCGCACAGCACGGAGGGCTTGTGCCCGCCGCCGCTTGCGGCCTCGCCCTTATCAAAGAGCAGATATTCGCCCAGATTCAGCCGCTTCGCGGCCTCGGCCAGCGTTTCCTCGCGAACGAGCGCCTGCCGCAGCTGCGTGAGCGAACCCTCCTGATCGGCCGGATGCTGCCCATAGAGCGCCACCGACACGCACAGCTGCAAAACCGCGTCGCCCAGGAACTCCAGCCGCTGGTTATCCTCCGGACAGCCTGCGGAAGGGTGCGTCAAAGCAAGGCGCAGAAGGCGCTCGTCGCGGAAGGAATAGCCGAGCGCCTTCTGAAGCGAATCCAGTTCTTTCATGGTTACTGCTTCGATTCGAGATATTTCACCACGTCGCCCACGGTTTTCAGGCGCATGAGCGCGTCGTCGTCGACGATGATGCCCAGCTCGGACTCCACGTCCATAATCAGCATCATGATGTTGGCGGAATCGGCCTTCAGGTCCTCGAGCAGGCGGGATTCGGGCTTAATGGTTTTGGGGTCGATCTTGAGCTGATCGGCGATCAGCGCGCACACTGTTTCAAACATTTTCGTTTCCTCCTTCGATTTGTTCGTCGAGTTTTTCGATGATTTCCACAACCTGTCCCGCCGCCATTTGGCGCGCCTGGCGCAGGCAGCAGAAGAACGCGTGCGAGGTCGAATTGCCGTGGGCCTTGACTACCGCGCCGCGCACGCCCAGCATCGGGCCGCCGCCCACTTCGTTCACGTTCATGCGGCGCTTGACCCGCCGGAAGGCGGGTTTGGAGAGCGCCGCGCCCACCTTTGAAACGAAGGTGGAGGTCAGCTCGCGCTTGAGCATGGTGAAAAGTGCGGCGATCGCGCCCTCGCTGGCCTTGATGACCAGGTTGCCGTGATAGCCGTCGCAGACGAACACGTCCGCGCCGCCGTTGAGCACGCCGCGCGCCTCCACGTTGCCGGTAAAGTTCAGCTTGGCCGTTTTCAGCAGTTCGTGGGTGGCCTTGGTGAGCTGGCAGCCCTTTTCTTCTTCCTCGCCGATGTTAAGCAGCCCCACGCGCGGGTTTTGAATGCCGAGTACCTGGCGGGCGTAAATATCGCCCATCTGCGCAAAGCGCAGAAGGTATTCGGGCCGGCAGTCCACGTTTGCGCCCGCGTCGACGATCACTGCGGGAACGCCCGCGGCCGTGGGCACGATGGCGGCCAGCGCCGGGCGGTCGACGCCCGCGATGCGGCCGATGCGCAGCATGCCGCAGGCCAGCACCGCGCCGGTGGACCCGGCGGAAATGAGCGCGTCGGCGTTGCCCTGGCGCACGTCCATCGCCGCGCGCACGAGAGAAGAATCGGTCTTGTGACGCACGGCCAGCATGGGCGCTTCGTCGTTGGTGATGACGTCGCGTGCGTCGAGGATTTCAAGGCGCGCCGCGTCGTATTCTTCGCCGGAAAGATGCGGACGAATTTCTTCTTCGCGGCCAAAGAGACGGATGCGAATATCGTCGAAAGCGCGCAGCGCTTCCAGACAGCCCTTTACCGTGATTTCGGGCGCGAAATCGCCGCCCATTGCGTCGACAGCCAGCGTATACAAAAAACGGAACCCTCCTTACGGATATAAACGAATGGATAATCCTCCACCAATACTCTATTGTAACAGAAAAACATAAAAAAATAAAGTACTGCATTGGAAAAAGCGCCGGGGCCGGATTGCGGCGGCCTGCGCCGCGGGAAAAAAACGGAAAACGCTGCGGAAGCGCATGTTTCCGCAGCGTTTTTTCGCTTTGCTTTCTGTCAGCTCAGCTCGAACGCGCCCGTATACAGCTGGTAATACCGGCCCTTCTGGGCGATGAGGTCGTCGTGCGTGCCGCGCTCGATGATGCGGCCGTTTTCCAGCACCATGATCGCCTGCGCGTTGCGCACGGTGGACAGCCGGTGCGAGATGACGAACACGGTGCGGCCCGCCATGAGCGAATCCATGCCCTTTTCGATCAGCGCCTCGGTGTGCGTGTCGATGGAGCTTGTCGCTTCGTCGAGGATCAGCACCGGCGGGTCGGCTACGGCCGCGCGCGCAATGGCGATCAGCTGACGCTGGCCCTGCGAGAGGTTCGCGCCGTCGGCGGTGAGCACGGTGTCGTAGCCCTGCGGCAGATGCTCGATGAAGAAGTGCGCGTTGGCCAGCTTGGCCGCGGCTTCGACTTCCGCGTCGGTCGCGTCGAGACGGCCGTAGCGGATGTTCTCGCGCACGGTGCCGGTGAACAGGTGCGTATCCTGCAAGACCATCGCAAGCGAGCGGCGCAGGTCGGGCTTTTTGATCTTCTCGATGTTGATGCCGTCGTAGCGGATCTTGCCGTCGGTCAGATCGTAGAAGCGGTTGACGAGGTTGGTGATGGTCGTCTTGCCCGCGCCGGTAGAGCCGACGAACGCGATCTTTTCGCCTGGCCGCGCGTAGAGCGACACATCGTGCAGCACCGTCTTTTCCGGCACGTAGCCGAAGGTTACGTGGTCGAAGACGACGTCGCCCTTAAGTTCGGTATACGTTACGCTGCCGTCGGCTGCGTGCGGATGCCGCCAGGCCCACAGGCGCGTATGTTCGTCGGTTTCCGTCAGGCTGCCGTCGGGCAGGCGCTTTGCGTTGACCAGCTCGACGTAGCCGTCGTCGGTTTCCACGGGCGTATCGATCACATCGAAGATGCGCTCCGCGCCCGCCAGAGCCATGAGAATGCTGTTGAACTGCTGCGACAGCTGCGTGATGGGGTTGAAGAACGAACGGGTGTATTGCAGGAAGCTCGTCAGCGAGCCGATGTCGAGATGGCCACCGAGGATCATCGCCGCGCCGGTGGCGGCGGTGACGGCGTAGTGGATGTGCGAAAGGTTGCTCATGATCGGCATGAGGATGCTGGCGAACGTATTCGCGCCGGTCACCTGCTTGCACAGCTGATCGTTCAGCTCGGCGAAGCGCGCCTTGGCCTCTTCTTCATGGTTGAAAACCTTGACGACCTTCTGTCCTTCGATCATTTCCTCGATATAGCCGTTCACCGCGCCGACGCTCTTTTGCTGCCCGGCGAAGTATTTTTTGCTCTTGCCGCCGATGGTTTTGATGAGGAACAGAATCAGCAGAAGCGACGCGATTACGATCAGCATCAGCACCGGGCTGAGGACGATCATCATCACCATCGTCGCAAGCACGGTAATCAGCGAGGAGAACGTCTGCGGAAGGCCCTGACTGAGCAGCTCGCGCAGAGTGTCGGTGTCGTTGGTGTAGCGGCTCATCAGCTCGCCGTGCGTATGCGTGTCGAAGTAGCGGATGGGCAGGTCTTCCATGTGGTTGAACAGATCCTTGCGGATGCTGCTCAGCGCGCCGGTGGAGATGGTCAGCATCAGGCGGCTGTACATGTAGCTCGCCAGCGCGCCCAGCGCGTAAATGGCCAGCAGCGCGGCGATCATCGCGGCGAAGCCGCCCAGCTCGGCGCTGCCCGTCGCGGCGAAGGGGACGATATATTCGTTCAGGATAGGGCGGAGCATATATGTGCCCGCCACGCCCGCCAGCGCGCTGAGCAGAATGCCGGCGGCCACCAGCACGAGCCGCGCCCGATAGGGCCTGAGATAAGAAAGAATGCGCGAAATTGTCTTTTTGGCGTTTTGGGGTTTTCCCATCGCCATACGCGGTCCCGGTCCCGGCATCAGGCCTCAGCTCCTTTCATCTGGGAAGTATAGATTTCGCGGTATATGGCGCTGCGCGCCATCAGTTCGTCGTGCGTGCCCATATCGGCGATGCGGCCCTCGTCGAGGATGATGATCTTATCGGCGTCCATCACCGAGGCGACGCGCTGGGCGATGATGAGCGTGGTGATATGGCTGAACTCCTCGTGCAGCGCGCGGCGGATGCTCGCGTCGGTCGCGGTATCGACGGCGCTGGTGCTGTCGTCGAGGATGACGACCTTCGGGTGCTTCAAAAGCGCGCGCGCGATGCACAGCCGCTGCTTCTGGCCGCCCGAGACGTTCACGCCGCCCTGGCCCAGATCGGTGTCGTAGCCGTTGGGAAAGCTCATGATGAAATCGTGCGCCTGCGCCGCGCGGCATGCCGCTTCGATTTCCTCCTGCGTGGCGTCCTTATCGCCCCAGCGGAGGTTATCGCGGATGGTGCCGGAGAAGAGCACGTTCTTTTGCAGCACCATGGCCACCGCGTCGCGCAGGGCTTCGATGTCGTATTCGCGCACGTCGTGTACGCCCACGCGCACGCTGCCCCTGGAGACGTCGTACAGGCGCGGAATCAGCTGCACGAGCGTCGATTTTGCAGAGCCCGTGCCGCCGAGAATGCCGATCGTTTCGCCCGGTTTGATGTGCAGGTTCACGTCGGAGAGAATATAGTTCTCAGAGCCCTTTTTGTAGCTGAAATACACGTCGTCGAAATCGATGGAGCCGTCGGGGATGGTATCAAGCGCGTTCGCGCCGTTCTGAATATCCGGAACCTCGTCGAGTACCTCGACGATACGGCCGATGGACGCGCGGGAGAGAACGAGGTTGAGCAGAAGCATCGAGAGCATCATCAGCGACATGAGAATCTGCGTGACGTAGCTGATGAAGCTGATGAGCTCGCCCGTGAGCATCGTGCCCTGCACGATCTTGTTGCCGCCGAACCAGAGCACCGCGCAGATGCACAGATACACGATCATCTGCATGATGGGCATCATTACGACGATCAGCTTTTCGGCCTTCAGCTGCATTTCGCGCACGTCGTCGACGCTCTTATCGAACTTTTCCTTTTCATAATCGGAACGCACGAACGCCTTCACCACGCGGATGGCGATCAGGTTTTCCTGCACGGAGGCGTTGAGCGCGTCGTATTTTTTCAGCATCGCCGTAAAGCGGGGATGCGCTTTCGACATGGCGAAGCCGATCGTTACGGCCAGCACCGGCACGGCGACGAAGAAGATCATCACCAGTTCGCCGTTGATGCGCGCGGCCAGGATGGTGGCGATTACCAGCATGAACGGCGCGCGGAAGAGCATGCGCGAGCACAGCATGACCATGTTCTGCGCGTTGTTCACATCCGTGGTCATGCGGGTGACGAGCGAGGCGGTGCTGAACCGGTCGATGTTGTAGAAAGAGAAGGTCTGCACCTTGTCGAACAGCGCCTTGCGCAGCTGCTTGGCAAATCCTGCGCCGCCTACGGCCGAAAAACGCGCCGCGCCCGCGCCGAAGGCCAGCGAGCAAAGGCTCATGAGCATCATCAGCCCGCCCGTTTTCAGCACATAGCCGAGATTGCTTTCGGCGATGCCCACGTCGACGATCTTACCCATCAGAAGCGGGATCAGCGTTTCCATCAGCACTTCGCCGATCATCAGCAGCGGGCAGACCAGAAGGAACCGTTTATAGTTCTTCGTAAACTGCCAAAGTTTTTTAAGCATCCGTTTCCTCCATTTTTTTGTTCCGCTGTTCGTACAGATGCGCAGAGAAGGGGCTTAGATCCCGGAATTCTTCGCCCGCCATGTTTTCAAACAGCCGGTTTTGGATTTTGCTCAGCGTTTCCAGCTCCTGCGCGGCGAGACCGGCGAACATTTTCGCGTCGAGCGCCTCGAATTTTTCCTGGCACACGGCCGCGATTTCCCGCGCCTCTTCGGTGAGGTAAATACGCTTGCAGCGCTGATCGCCTTCGTCCGCCATGCGCCGCAGCGATACTGCGACGGAAGCGGGCGAAATGTGCAGCAGCTCCGCAATTTCGCATTGCGTGCAGCCCTCGTGATGCATTACTACGTCGAGCATTGGGAAGCGCCCGCGCTGAAGGCCTATGCCGTCGACGATCCTGTCGCACAGGATTCGCTGCACGAGCGCGTTGCGCGAAATCTGCCAGACGAGCATGCGAAATTCGGCAGACATCCTCATCCTCCTTCCTTCAAAATGGGAAGCGAGGAATTATACAGCGTGGATTTTAAATTGTCAACCGTTTAATTGTTAACCGGTTGATTTTAAAATTAAGTAAATTCCCGCGCAGGCGCGCGGGAACGTTGGCGTTACTCGCCGTCGCTTTCCGGCGGGAACGGAGGGCGCGGCCGGTGTCCCAGGGGGATGTGCCCCTCGCGGAACGGGCCGGGATGGCGGAAGTCCTCCTCCGGGCCGAAGCCGGGGCGCCCGTGCGGGCAGCGTTCGCCGAACGGCGGGGGAGGGGGCGGAAAGCCCTCGCGCGGCCCGCCGCCGAAGGGCGGCAGCGGCGGCTCGCCGGGCTCCTCTTCGTTGCGGAACTGCGCGTTCAGCTTCTCGACAAGCGCCAGCATCGTCTCGATTTCATTCTCCGTCAGCCCGGAGAACAGATCCTCGGCGAACTGCGCGCCCGAATCGCGCAGCGATTCGATTTCGCTGCGGCCGCGCTCCGTCACGGAGACGATCATTCGGCGGCGGTCCTCCGTATCGCGCGCACGCGCGATCATTCCCGCATTCTCCAGCTTTTCCAGCAGCTCCGCCACGGTCGGCGGGCGCAGCTGCGCGCGCTCCGAGAGCGCCGCCTGCGTCATGCTGCCCTCCTGCGCAAGCAGCCGCAGCAGCCGTCCCTGCCCATGTCCCATCGCCATGCGGCGGTGGTTCTGGCGGTAAATCTGACGGTTGATATGGCGGGAAAGCTGATCGAGCGCGTCGAGCAGCTTCTGCGAACGGTTCATTTCTTTCATAACGGTCTGCTCCTTTCATAAGGATACGAATAATTAGATACCTTACGAAATGCATCATACCACCCCGCCTGCCGCGTGTCAAGCAGACATTGAAAAAAAGGCGCGGATGGGATATACTGAACCTGCAACCATTGCAATTTGGAAAGGAACGCACGGATGCGCAAAAGAATCGGCCTGCTGGGCGGTACGTTTAATCCCATTCATATCGGTCATCTGCAAATGGCGCAGGCGGCGCTGGAAGCGCTGGCGCTTGACGAAATGATTCTCATGCCGGACGGCGATCCGCCGCACAAAACGCCCGACGGCGCGACGAAGCTCGACCGGCTGCGCATGACGGAGCTTGCGGCCGCGGGGCGTTTCAACGTTTCCGCGCTGGAGGTGGAGCGTCCCGGAAAAACCTATACGGTCGATACGCTCGAGATGCTGAAGGCGCAGGGCGCCGAAGAAATCTATATGCTCATCGGAGCGGATACGCTGCGCGAACTGCTCACCTGGCGCGATCCGCCGCGGCTGTTCGGGCTGTGTACGTTCGCGGCGTTCGGGCGCTCGGGGTGCGCGTGGCCGGAAGCGCCCGAGGGCGCGCGCGTGGTGCGGCTGGAAGCGGAAATTCCCGGCGTATCGTCGACGGAGATTCGCAGGCGCGTCGCCGCGGGGCTGTCGGTCGAGGGCATGACGCCGCAGCCGGTTGTGGAATATATCGGCGCAAAGCGCCTGTATCATCCGCCGCGGCTGCTCACGGACGGCGAAATGCGCCGGAAATTGCAGCAGACGCTGGCTCCCTCGCGCTATGAGCACGTGATGGGCGTGGAGGAAACGGCGCGCCGCCTGGCGAAACAATACGGCGTGGATGAAGCCCGCGCGGGGCTGGCCGGGCTGCTGCACGATTGCGCGAAGGTTTCCGACCGAGAGCGGATGCTCGCCTGGGCGGCCGCATACGGCGTGGACCGCGCGCTGCTTCCGCAGGATGTTCCAGCCGCATGGCATGGGCCGGTGGGCGAAGCGGTGGCGCGCGCCGAATACGGCGTGACGGACGCGGGCGTGCTGCACGCCATCCGCGTACACACGACGGGCTGCGAGGCGATGTCGCTGCTGGACAAGGTGCTGTATGTGGCCGACATGATCGAGCCGGGACGCGCGTATCCCGGCGTGGACGAGATTCGCGCCGCTGCCCGGCAGAGCCTCGACGGCGCGGTGCTGGCCGCAATGCGGCGCAAGCTGGCATATGTTAAAAGCACAGGGAGAGCGCTCGATCCGCGCACGGCGCAGGCGCTCGCATGGATGGAACAGAACAGGGCGGAAACGCTGAACGGAGAAAAATAAAGGAGGAAACTCTATGGAACGGGAACCGAAGGATCTGGCGCTGGAGGCGGCGAAACTTCTGCGGGATAAGAGGGCCGAGGATCTGCTCGTGCTCGACATCGAACAGCTGACGGTGCTGGCCAGCTACATGGTCGTTTGCAGCGGCCGCTCCACGATTCAGGTCAAGGCTATGGCCGACGAGTTGGAAGAGAAAATGCCCGACCAGCAGCCCATCCGCCGCGAGGGCTATGCCGAGGGCCGCTGGATTGTGCTCGATTACGGCAGCGTGCTCGTACATATTTTCCATGAGCAGGAGCGCGAATACTACCACATGGAGCGCCTCTGGATGGACGGCACCAACGCCGTCGAACTGCCGCCGGAGGAGTAAGACGGAGAACGTCAGGCGGGGAACTGATCTGGCTGTATGCAGCGAACGGCGCGGCCGCGAAGGCCGCGCCGTCTGGCTTCTTCCTGCATTCATCGCATTTTCTATTGCGTTCATTCTATACCGGCGATTTTTCTGACCGTGTTCGCCGTCCTGATCGTCAGCTTCGAGCTGATATCCGCGCTTGCCGTCCTGGGCCACCAGTTTGTTTTCTGATAGTCCTTCCGGCTGAAAGACCAGAATACGGTTCCTCTGTATTCCTGTATCTTTTCCAGCCCCCCTTTCGGCTCGCCGATTTCGCGATATACGTCTTTGAACGCGGCGGGCGGCATAATGAAGATCAGATTGTCGTAAATCTCCCTGTTTTCATCTCCCCACCAGCCGGGCGCGTGACGCAGAATGTCCTCCAGGTCTTCTTTTGATATGACAAAAACAGGAATATCCAGATGAAACCGGCTTTTCATCATTTCCTCGATCCGGCCTGTAAGCCTGTACGTATCGGTTTCATCGCTTGAGAAAATCACATTGCCGCTGTTTAAGCAGGTTCTGACCTCTGCATAATGCAGTTTTTCAAAGCCCTGCTTCAGTTCCGCCATCGGCACCCTGTTTTTCCCGCTAATATTGACGCCCCGCAGGAAGGCGATATATCTTTCCATATGCGCGGCCCCTCGCGTCAGATGCGCGTGATCGGACGGACGTACTTGAAATACTGCGCGGGATTGAAATAGAAATACATCACGCGGCCCGGCGTTTCGGTATCGAGCCGGCAGCCTGCGGCGGCGTAGTCGAACGATTTCATCGCGGCTTCGATTTTTTCCTCTACGGTGCGGTTTTCCTGCTCGTAATCGAACGGCCCGTGCTCAAAGACGATGTATTCGCTTTCGGGCACGTCCGCAAGCTGCATCTGCGGCGGCGTTTCGCCGGCGAAATCCGCAGGCAGGCGCACGCCGTAGCACTCCGTGCGGTGGAAGCCCCAATCGCATACGCGGCCCAGCGGATCGTTGATATAGGCCATGATCTGGCCGCTGAGGCAGTTGTTGTCGCTGCCGCCATGATCGTCGAGCTTGCCCTTCACGCTGTCGAGCAGCCCGCAGACCGTCTCGCAATCCTGGCCCGGGATCTGGTTCTGCTTCTGCCAGAAATCCCAGTAGCCGTTGCTTTCCCGGTTGCCGATATACAGGAATTTATGCGCGGGAATGGTAACGAAATAGATTTTGACGTTTTCCGGAGACTTGACCATGCCGATTTCTCCCAGTCCTAAAAAGTAGCGGTCGAACGGATGGATTTTCGTGCGCAGCACGACGGGCGTCGGGTTCTTCCGATATTCGCCCGGTGCGACGCCGTACGCCTCGCGGAACGCGCGCGTAAAGGCCTCCTGCGAGGAAAAACCGTAATCGCACGCGATATCGAGCAGGTTCCGTTCGCCGTCGCGCACCTCTTTGAGCGCGAAGGCGAGCTTTCTGCCGCGCAGATAATCGCGCAGGCGCATGCCGGAAATTTCGCGGAATTTGCGCGTGGCGTGGAATTCGGAATAGCCCAGCACCGCCGCAAGGCGGCGCAGCGTCAGCGCTTCGTCATCATGCGCGGCGATTGCGCGATCGATTTCGTCCACGACCGTCTGAATGAGCTTTTGCCATTCGTACATGCGCGCGCCCTCCGTTTCTTACCGCTCCTGGGCTATTATAGGCGCGCGTGAGAGGCCGCGCCTGATTTTTCTTGCGCTTTTTTGCGGAAAGTTCCGCTGTACGGATGGTCGTCTTTCGGCGGGGCGACGGCGATGATTTCGCCGCGCCGTCGCATTTCCTGCGCGCGAAGGAACAGTAGGCGGTCGCTCACGCCGGGCAGCTCGTTCAGCGCCCGGCCGATGGCCTGCGCGAGAAGAAATTCGCCCTCCGGCATGCTGCGGCGCAGCGCGAAATCGTAAAAATCCTCGGGTACGTTCAGGATGCGGCCGTTGACATACGCGCGCAGAGGCGCGCTTTCTTCCCACAGCGCGCGCCAGAGAAACGCGTAAGCCGTCCACGCGGAGGGGGAGAGCGTTTCGGTCTTCTGCGCGGCTGCGCCGAGCGCTTCGGGCGGCACGTCTCCGCCGCCGCGATATTCGAAGAACGAATCCTCGCGCGCTTCGCATGCCGGCAGCGGAACCACATACAGCGGCGCGCCGGCGCCCGCAAGAAAATCGCACAGGAAATACAGCCCGCACACGTCGCCCGGATCGTGCGGAGAAATCCAAGCGCGCACGGGCGCGGCGGCCTTTTTGGCTTCCGCGAGCAGGCGGAGCGTTTCAGCGTTCGTCCGCAGGATCGTTTCGCATGCTTCCGGGAAATCGCCGAACAGCGTTTCCAGCGCGCCGCGCCGCTCGGGCAGGTCGTCCAGCGGCCCGAAATCGAGCGCGAGCGTGAGCGGCCGCACGTCGGTGGGAGAAAGATCGAGCGTTTCGCCCGGCCAGACCCGGGGCTTGCGCGCTTCGCGCCGCGCCTGCGCGCGTTCCCGGTGCGTGGCGCCGAGCGCGGCGAACGCCGTGCAGCCCGCGAGCGTTTCGCCCTTGCGCATCAGCGAGGCGAATTTCAGGCTGCCCGCAAGGCTTTCCGAAAAGCACAGTTCGATCATGCGTTCGTCTCCTTCAGATATTTCGTGGCGTTGGCAAGGCCCGCCTCGGCGCACCGGCGCGCGGGCAGGCCGTCCATCAGCGCGCGGGCGATTCCTGCGGCCATGGCGTCGCCTGCGCCGGTAGCGTTATGAATCGTCAGCCTGGGCGCCGGGAGCATTCCTTCCTCGCCGTCGCCGGCGAAGTATGCGCCCTCGCGGCCCATTGAAATAAACACGCGCTTCACGCCCTGCTCCAGCAGCCGCTTTGCGGCGCGCGCGGGCTCTGTCTCGCCGGTGAGATAGCGCGCTTCCATCAGATTCGGCTTGAGCGCGGCCAGGCGCGGCAGCATCGGCCGCACGCGGTCCGCCTTCGCGCAGCTGACCGGGTCGGCCAAGATGGGCGTGGACGCGCGCGCGGCGAGCGCTTCAAGCGTTGCGGCGGGCAGGTTCGCGTCCGCCACGCAGAGCGCCGCGGCGTTGATTGCCTCCATCGGCAGGCGTTCGGGCGTGAACGATTCCATCAGCTTCATCGCGTTTACGGCGGCGGCCATATCGCCGTCGCGCTCGTGCAGGCTCAGATAGCAGCACGACGCGCCGTGCAGCCGCAGGGCATAGCGCAGCCCGATTTTTTCTTCGGCGCAGCACGCCGAAAGCATATGCGCCGCCCCGTCGTCGCCCAGGACGGCCGCCAGCTCGACCGGCACGCCCAGCTCGGCCAGCCGCGCGGCGATGTTGTGCCCTACGCCGCCCGCGCGCATGGCGACCGTGCCGATGTTGCTGTCGCGCGCGACGAGCTCGCCGTCGGGCATGCCGCAAATGTCAAGGTTTAATCCGCCGATAACGATTGCGCTTTTCATGGACGCTCCATTCTTCCTGCTGTATTTTCGCAAATATTTTTCTCCGCGGCCCGCGCGTTTCCCTTCATGCTTTACTTTTTTCTCGGTTTTTGTTACCATAAGACGAGAACGCCAGAAAAGGAGAATAAACCGCTGATGTATACGGGAAAAAACATCCTGGTCGGACAGTCCGGCGGGCCGACCGCCGTCATCAACGCAAGTCTCGCAGGCGTCCTATCCGCTGCGCGACAGGCGGGGATCGGAAAAATTTATGGCATGCGCTACGGCTTGCAGGGACTTCTCGAAGGAAAAATCATCGATCTGGAGCCGCTTACGAGCGAAAAGAACCTTCTGCTGCTGCAAAAGACTCCAGCGGCCTATCTCGGCTCATGCCGCGTGAAGCTGCCGAAAATCGAGGACAAGGCCGAGGTATACGAAGCGCTTTTCGCTTTCCTGATGGAGCGCGACATCGGCGCGGTGTTCTACATCGGCGGGAACGACTCCATGGACGCCGCGCGGAAGCTGAGCGCCTACGCCGCGCGCGTTTCCAGCCCGATCCGGTTTATCGGCGTGCCCAAGACGATCGATAACGACATGGCCTGTACCGACCATACGCCCGGCTTTGGCAGCGCGGCGCGGTATATTGCGTGCGTGACGCGCGAGGTTGTGCAGGACGCGCTGGTTTACGATCAGAAGCGAATTACGATCATGGAAATCATGGGGCGCGACGCAGGCTGGCTTACCGGCGCGGCCGCCCTGGCATGGGGCGCGAATCATATCGGCCCCGATTTTATTTATCTGCCGGAAACGCCGCTCGATCTCGACGAGTTCTGCGAGCGCGCGGTGGAACGCCAGCGGACGAGGCGTTCACTGGTCATCGCCGTTTCGGAGGGCGTCCGCGCGACGAGCGGCCATTACGTCTGCGAGGCGACGGCGATGAACCCCGACTATCAGGACGCTTTCGGCCATCGCGACATCAGCGGCACGGCGCGCGCGCTGTGCGAACTGCTGGCGCTGCGCTGCGGCTGCAAGGCCCGCGCGGTTGAGGTGAACGTTTTGCAGCGCTGCGCCGCGCATTATACCGCCGCGACGGACGTGCGCGAGGCGTTCGCCGTGGGCGAAGCCGCCGTGCGCGCCGCAATGGCGGGGCATACCGGCGTGATGCCCGCCTTTGAGCGCATCGGCAGCGATCCCTATGCATGCAGGATCGTGCTGCGCAATCTCGGCGATATCGCCAACGCCGTGCGGCATGTGCCGCTGGAGTGGATCAAACCCGGCGGCGCGGGCCTGACGGACGAGTTCCTTCAATACGTCCGCCCGCTCGCGGATATGGAAAACGACGAGGAAGGGCTGCCCGCTCTTCCGTGACGCAGGAGATAAACACAATGAACGCGATTTCCTCTTGGGAAAAACAGGCGGCGGCGCTTCAAAACGCCGTCGCTGCGCATTCCGCCCCGGAAGCGGCGCTTCCGGAATATCTGCGCGCGATGGACAAAGCGCGGAGCGAAACCATGGCCGCCCAGCCGGACGAGTATCTGCGGCAGGAGGCCGGCATTCTCTTTGAACAGGCCAAACAGGCGGGAAGGCTTCTGACGGCGGTTTCCGCGCCGGAGAATCCTCCGCGCCCTGCGCGGAAGGAAAACGGCGCGCTGGCCATAGCCGGGCTGGCGGCGGCGTTTCTGGCGTGCGCGGCGAGCCTTCTGCGGGGCGAATGGCTGGCGGCGGGGCTTTCGCTGCTGGCGGCGCTTTCCATGCTGCTGCCCATGCTGAACGGCCGCCCGGAACAGGCGCAGGAAACGGTGCGCGCCGAGGTGCGCGCCGACCGGCTGGCAGCGGCGGGCGGCGCGATGGCGCGCAGCATCGACGGATATCTGGGCGATTTTGCGGCGCTGAACCGGCAGATCGCCGGAAATGCGGGCGCGGGCGACCCGGCCGCGCTGGCGCTGTGCCAGGAGCTGTGGGAGAGCCGCGGCGAAGGGCCCGACGCCGACAACCTCATAGCGGACAAAACGATCGAATACCTTCTTGGCAGGAACGGCTGCGAAATGCGGCTGTACGACGGCGCGCATGCGCGCGAATTTTCCACGCTGCCCTCCCGCAGCGAAAACAGAACCATTCGCCCGGCGATCGTCGAGCGCGGCACGGGAACGCTCGTTCTGCGCGGGCTGGCCGCCGTGAGGGAGGAGGACGCATGAAATATATCGGCTTTGACCTGGGAGACGGCGAGAGCTGCGTGGCGTATCTGACGCGCGAGAATGCGATCGAGCCGCGCATCCTGTCTGTTTCCGGCAGCATGAGTTTTGTTTCGGCCGTGGCCGATTATCAGGGGGAAACGCTCGTAGGCCCCATGGCGCTTTCGACCGAGGGCGCGGAGAATGTGGCCGTCCGCTTCAAGAGCCGCGTGCGCACGAGTCCCGACGAGGCATTCGGCGACGTTCGCCGTTTTCTGGAGGGCGTAACGCTTCAGCTGAAAAATGCGACGGAGCTGGAGCCGCTTTCCGAGTGCAAGACGACGGTGGGCTGTCCCGCCGGGTGGAACGACGCGCTGCGCGAGCGCTACCGGGCGCTGTGCGAGGCGGCGGGGCTTCCGAACGTGACGCTTACGAGCGAATCGCGCGCGGCGTTCCTCTATGCGCGCAATGCGCGCGGAATCGCCGCCGGGGAGGATTTCCTTTCCGGCAGCACGCTGGTGATTGATATCGGCTCCTCCACGCTCGATTTCGCGTACGTGGTCGACGGGCGCGAGCACGGCGTGGGCACGTTTGGCGAGAACTTTCTGGGCGGCGGTGTGCTGGATGAATGCATTCTGCGGCAGGCCGTGGCCTCTCTGCCCGCGCGGGAGCGCGAAAAGGTGGAGGACGTGTTCCGCCGCAGCCCGACGTGGCGCAGCCACGCGCTGTACGCCGCGCGCCGCGTGAAGGAAGCGTATTTTTCCGATGAAAAGAAATACGAGCAGGAGCCCTGCGTGGGGCGCGTGCGGCTATACTACGACGGGCGGCAGGAGATCATCTTCCGCCTGACG
>SFFS01000036.1 GCA_004557805.1 Clostridiales bacterium
CGATACAGCGGCGCGACGATCATCGTCAGCTTTGCGCCCGCAGCGGTGTCGCTGTGTCCGCCGGAGCCGCCCATGATGTATCCGTTCGAGTCCGTGTGAACGTTGACGTTAAAATCCGTATCGATTTCCGTTGCGCCGAGAATCACCACGTCCAGACTGTCCACAGCCGCGCTTTTCGCGGCGGGGCTGGCATAGCGCATGGCGGAAATTTCGCAGTGGTTGGGATTATCGCGCAGGCTGGCCACAGCTTTCAGGTCGAAGCACTGCACGTCGAGCAGGCGGCGGAAGTATCCCTCGTTGAGCATATCGACCATATAACCGGTAATGCCGCCCAGCCCGAAGGAGCCCTGCACTTCCTTCCGCAGCATGATGGGCGCGAGGTATTTCGTCACGGCCAGCGACGCACCGCCCGCCCCCGTCTGGAACGAGAAGCCGTCCCGGAGCAGGCCGCTGTATTCGATCACCTTCGCCGCGTCGCGCGCAATTTTCAGTCCCACCGGATCGCGCGTGATGCGCGTGGTGCCGGACACGATTCCGGCGGGATCGCCGATGGAATCGACAATCACAACGTAATCCACGTGCGTTTCATCGATGGAAACAGGCGTGAGCGGGTATGGTTTCAGGTTGTCGGTTACGGCGATGACGCAATCGGCGTACAGCGCGTCGGGGAACGCATAGCCCAGAGAACCGCAGGCCGCCGGGCCGTCCACGCCGTTCATATTGCCCATCTCGTCGCATGCGGGCGCGGCGACGAACGCCACGTCGATGTGCGCGCGGCCGGACGCGATAGCCTCCGGCCTGCCGCCATGGCTGCGGAATCGCACGGGCTTTGCGAGAATCCCCTCGGATACGGCGCGCGCCACTTCGCCGGACATATAATCCGTTTCAATGCCGGTCACAACGCCCGCGCGGATATGATCGATCAGCGGCGCGTGCGCCGCAAAAATCGAACTGGCCTGAAGCGTCAGGCCGCGCAGGCCCATTTCGGCCGCCGCCTCCAGCGCCATGTTCATGACATGATCGCCGTTTCGCAGATGATGATGGAACGAGATGCTCATCCCATCGCGCAGGCCGGCCAGCCGCATCGCTTCCTTCAGGGTTTTCACCAGTTTGCTCATGCTCTCACCCCCAGCGCTTCGGCCATTTCCAGCACGCGCTTCGCGCGGTCTACGATGGGCTTGTCAATCATCTTGCCATGGAGCGAGACGGCGCCCTTGCCCTGACGCCTGCCCTCCTCGATTGCCTCCAGCACTTCCCGCGCGTATTCGATTTCTTTTTCGGACGGGCTGAACGCCCGGTTAATCGCCTCGATGTGGCGCGGCGAAATGGCCGCCTTGCCGGTGAAGCCCAGATCGCGCGCAAGCGCCGCGTCGGCTTCCATGCCTTCGTCGTCGTTTACGTCGGTGAAAGGCGTATCGTATGCGTCCACGCCCGCAGCGCGCGCGGCGTGCAGAATACGGCCGCGGCTGTAGGCGATTTCGCGGCCTTCCTTCGTGCGCCTGGCGCGCAGATCCGCGCTCAGATCCTCCGCGCCGAGGAACAGCGCCTTCACGCGCGGACTGGCCTTTGCGATGCGGTAGGCGTTTTCAATGCCCTCCGCCGTTTCCAGCAGCGGAATCAGCCCGATCGAGCCGGCGGGCACGCCGTGTTTCGCTTCGAGCTCGTCGAGCATTTTGGCAAACGCAAGCACGGTGTTTTCATCGGCCACCTTCGTGGGCATGACGAGCGACGGGCGCAGCGGCACGACGGTTTCCATATCCTCGCGGCAGAACGCCGTGTCGACAGGGTTCACGCGTATGATGATTTCCGTCCCCGCATAGCCCAGCGCGCGCACGGCGTTACGCACTAAAACGCGGGCCGCGTCCTTTTCGGAGGGCGACACCGCGTCTTCAAGGTCGAGAATGATCGCGTCCGCGCCGTGCACGTCCGCATTGAGAAGCATGGCCGGGCTGTTACCCGGAATAAACAGCATGGAGCGCCGCATTTCAGCCCACCTCCCCGGCGCGCCGCACGGCGGTTTCCACACGCGCGCGCAGCGTGCATTCCAGCGCGCCGCGATCCTGCACGGTCACGGCGGCTCCGTTTACATTCAATTCCTGAAGGGTTTCGCGCACAGCGCGCTTAATGGCTTCTCCAAACTGCTTCTGAACAGGAGATGAAACGGCGATTTTTACCTGCGGCGCGGGCTCGACGGTGACCAGCGCGTCGCTCGATTCCAAAGTGCCCGCCGCAGCGGGTCTGACGATATTCATGCAAAGCCTCCTGTGGGAGCTGATATTGCATTTTTCCGCTCATCATTATACCGGGTGGACGTGTATTTTTCAACAATTCCTGCAAATTCTTTTCCATATCATCGTTGAGAAAGCAGCGCGCCCTGCGCGCATAAAAAAAGAGCGCGTCTCTGCGCGCTCTCATGCGTCTATTTAGAAAATCGCGGTATCCTTCTCGTTGCGGCTCCTGATGTATTTTGTCCATTTGATGTAGCCGTATGTCGTGTTGGTCAGGTAGCCCGCCTTGAGAACAAGCAGGATATACTGGCCGGAAATGATGTTGATCGCCGTTTCCAGAAGCGTGGAGATATACCACGCGATCCACTGCTCGCGGTAGCGCAGCAGAATGAACATGCCATTTGCAATGCCCACCGCCGACGCGCACGCGTCCAGATAACACACGATCACCTCGAGCGTCCGGTTGCCGCCGAACAGGTCGGTGCCCAGGTCCATGAGCGTCAGCAGATAGCCCACGCCCACCGTCCAGACGACGATGCCCGCGATGACCGCCACTTCGGCCCAGCCGCTGAGCTTGCGCACCTTCGTCAGTTCGTCGTCCTGCTTATCCGGATGTTTGTTCCAGTTGATGAAGCTGATAATGTCGATGGGAATCCAGAAGAACAGCGTCGATGCCATCGTCGCGAAGCGATAGGCCAGCACCACGCAGATCAGAATTTCCGTAATTTCAACAAACAGCGAAACGATAAAGTTCCATTTGCTCTGTTTGGAAATCAGCAGTTCGCAAAGCACGTTGAGGAAAGTATCGGCCAGATACAGCGCCAGGATGATTTTTCCGTTGACGCCGTTGACGTCCTCTTCAGGGAAGATGACGGCAAAAGCGCACGCCAGAATAACGATAGAGAAAAACCAGATTTTTTCGTAGGTCGTAAAGTAGTGCCAGAGATCTTTCAGCTTCTGTGAAAGACTCTTTTTTTGCTGCGGTTCACTAAGATCGTTCATGTTCTTTCCACCTTTCTTTTGCAAAAATGCGGGAACATTATTGCACGTTCCGGGTATATAGTCAAGCCGTTTGGGCCATACTTGCCATAAAACGGAAAGGAGCGCGAAGCGTGATTTATCTTCGTATGAAGCCGCGCGTGACGGCGCGGGTGGGTCAGATGCTTACCCTTGCCGACGTGGCCGACGTGCTGGCCGACGCGTCGCTTTCCATCGGCGCGCTACCGGTCAGCCTGCCCCTGGAAGAGGGAATCTGGCCGCTCGACGCGCTGACGCTGATCATGCGCATTTCGGAAAAAGCGCCCAACGAGACGGTCAACGTCCTGGGCGACGGCACGGGCTGGCTGCACCGGCAGGCGAAAACGGCCGCAGAGAAGCGGCGCGCGTGGGGCTGGCAGGCGCTGCGCACAGCCGTGGTGTGCGTGCTGTTGTTCGCGGGCAGCGCGCTGACGATCGGCTGGTTTCACACGGACGTGAACATGGAGGAAGCGCAGACGGCGATTTTCCGCGCCGTGGCGGGGCGCGAACCCGCCTCGCCCTTATGGATCGCGGTTCCCTACGCCGCCGGCGTGGGGCTCGGCGCGCTTTTGTATTATCTGCGCATCCGCCGCGACGAAGCCTCTCCGCTGACAGTGAAGCTGCGCGAATATGCCGAGGATATGGAAAAGAACGCGCAGGCGAATCCATCGTGAGAGCGGCGCTCGCCATGGCGGCCGCCGGGTTCTGCGGGTTTGCAGCCAGCCTGCCCAGCGCCATCTTCTGGATGATTCTGGGCATTCCTGTGCAGCTGATGTATCTGTTTTCGGCGCAGAGCGCCTTCTGGTGCGCGCTCGCGCTGGCGGGCGGCGGAATCGCCGGTTCGCTCTGCACGCTGACGCGCCTTGCGCTGCCGCTGGGCCAATGCGCAGGCGGCGCGGCGAAGCTGCTGTGCGGTCTCGCCACCGGGATGATCGCCGCCGCGCTTTCGGAAATGGCGGAGTTGCTGCCCTCGCTGACGTGGCGGCTCCGGCTCAGGCGCGGCGCAGCCGCCCTTGTCTTCGCGTTCGCCGCAGGCAAAACGCTCGGCGCGTTTCTCGCGTCCGTTTGAAGGAGGAGCCTCATGACGGAAAACCGTTTCACCATGCCCGAAGGCGGGCTTATCAAAGCGCCGCGTCCCGCCGACCGCGAGACGCGCTTCCCCGCGCCGGCTCCCGGCGCGCTCATTCGCCACAAGGAGGAGAACGCATGAATCAGCAGGCGAAAAAGAATCAGTGGTATCTGGAACTTGTACAGAAGCTCACGCCCAAATCGGAGCTTGGCAAATGCCTGCTCCGTTCATTCTGGGTGGGCGGCGTGATCTGTTTTCTCGGGCAGTGCCTGCTGATGACGGGCACAGGGCCGATGATTCTCTCGCGCGAGGACGCGGCGGCGTTTACGTCGATCGTGCTGGTGTTTCTCGCCTCGCTGCTGACCGGCGTCGGCGTATACGACCGCATCGGCAAATACGCCGGCGGCGGCTCGATCGTCCCGATCACCGGTTTCGCCAATTCAATCGTTTCCTGCGCGATGGAATACCGGCGCGAAGGGCTTGTGATGGGCGTTGGCGCGCGGCTTTTCCAGATTGCGGGCCCAGTGCTCGTCTACGGCATCGGCTCGTCGGTCGTCATCGGGCTGATCGCCTGGGTTGTGGAGGTGCTGTAAAAGATGGCGGAACGCATGGGAAAACAGACTTCGCGCCTTTCGCGTCCGCCGCGCGTGGAGAGCTTCGCTGCGTGCGTAGGCAAAAAGGAAGGACACGGCCCGCTCGGCAGCCTGTTCGACGAGGTGCATGAGGACGATACGCTCGGCCAGAAAAACTGGGAAAAGGCCGAAAGCGCGCTGTTTGGGGCGGCGGTAAACCGCTGCCTGGAAAAAGCGAACCTCAAGCCCGAAAACGCGCGCTTCCTGCTCGGCGGCGACCTTCTGAACCAGCTGGCCGCGTCGTGCTTCGCCTGCCGCGATCTGGGCATCCCATTTCTCGGGCTGTTTGGCGCGTGCTCCACAATGGCGGAAAGTCTCGCCGTCGGGTCGATGCTGCTCGACGGCGGAAGCGCGGACAGGCTCGTCTGCGCGGCCAGCAGCCATTTCTGTACGGCCGAGCGGCAGTTCCGCTTTCCGCTGGAGCTGGGCACGCAGCGGCCTCCCTCGGCGCAATGGACGGTGACGGGCGCGGGCGCGGTGCTGCTGCACGAGCAGGACATGGCCGCAGGCGTTTATCCCGCCGTGACACATGTAACCGTAGGCAAGCCCATTGACTTCGGCGTAACCGACGCCAACAACATGGGCGCGGCCATGGCCCCCGCCGCCGCCGCGACAATCCGTCAGCATTTTTACGATGCCAGCCGCACGGTGGACGATTATGATTTCATCGTCACGGGCGATCTGGGCCGGGTTGGTTCCGAACTGCTGCGCGAGCTGCTGAAAAAGGAAGGCGCCAGCCTTCCCGAAAAAAAGCACATCGACTGCGGCCTGCAGATTTTCGCGCCCGAACAGGACAGCCACGCCGGCGGCAGCGGCTGCGGATGCTCCGCGTCGGTGCTGTGCGCGAAGCTGCTGCCGGACATGATCGCGGGCAGAATCCGCCGGATGCTGTTTGTTGCGACGGGCGCGCTGATGAGCACGACCACCGGCAACGAAGGCGAGAACATCCCCGGCATCGCGCATGCGGTAGCGTTTGAAAGAATGGAGGCCTGAAGCATGTGGAGTTTTTTCTGGACATTCCTCAAGGCGTTCGTCGTAGGCGGACTTCTCTGCGCGATCGGCGAGCTGCTGATCCTCAAAACGCGGCTGACGAGCGCGCGCATCCTCGTAGGATATGTGACTGCGGGCGCGATTCTCGGTGCAGTAGGCGTCTGGCAGCCGCTGGCCGACTGGGCCGGCGCGGGCGCGACGGTTCCCCTGCTGGGGTTCGGGAACACGCTGGCGCAGGGCGCGCTGCGCGCGGTGAAGAACCGCGGCATTCTCGGCGCGTTCACCGGCGGCGTGGAAGCCACCGCAGCCGGCATCACCGCCGCAATTTTCTTCGGGTATCTTATGGCGATTCTCTTTAAGCCGAAGATGAAGGCGGAGTAAAAATATAGAATCATCCGCATGGGCCTGCCGCCCGCACATAACAGGCGGCGGGCCCCGCATATTTACAGACCTTGCGGCACACTGGGAAAAAATAAAAAAATATAAATATTTCGCTTGACAAGGAGCGGAAATAGGCATATAATAACACTCGCGTCAGAGATGATGCATCTGCGGATGTGGCGGAATAGGCATACGCGCACGTTTGAGGGGCGTGTCCGGTTTCGGGTACGGGTTCAAGTCCCGTCATCCGCACCATGAATACCGACATTAGTTGGTATAAAAAGACTCACCTAATGTGGTGAGTCTTTTGCTATACCTGCAAATATGCCGAAAATTGCCGCCTATTCGAGTTCGTTTTGCAGGAGTACACGAAACGGCTTGTAGGCGGTTTTTTCTATGGGGCTTCGTCCCATTCCTAATATCAAAACAATGCACACCCCTATGTGTATAGCGCCTTGCTGGCTGTTTGTTGCGCATGGGGTGTGCATACCATTACACGGATGCTCAGACCGTTATTTCCTGTCCGTCCCGGAAAATAAAGCGCAGATTTCCTTCAGTCGTTACGCGCACCTGCTCCACCGTGCCGTACCACAGCGTTTCATTAAAGCTCGAAATGAGGCCTTGATTCCTTAGAGTCTCCAGATATTCTGTCAGCTTACCGCGCTTGGCGATGCGCTGTTTCTGCTCAGATTCCACATCTGCAATGCGCTGGCGAGTTTCGTTGTAACGGGCCTCATATTCCGCAAACTGCCGGTTGTACTCGTCCTGATCCATTGCCGTAGTGGCGTTCATGGCTATGAGTCGTTCCATCAAGCCGCAGGTCACTTCTAACTCAGCTTGCAGCCCTGCTTTTTCCTCTTCCAACCCGGAAGTATCACAGCGTTTGCGCATGACCTTCTCGCACACCCGGATAATCTCATCCTTATTTTTCAGCAGCCGGTTGATCGCCATGATGAAGCCATCCTCAATGGTTTCATTGCGCAGACTCGGCGTAGAACAATGTGTATGGCTGAGGTGTTTATTATTGCATTGCCACACCGTTGCCTTGTATTGCGTGCGGGAATTCCACACCTTGCTGCCATATAATGCTCCGCATTCGTCGCAGAAGATACGTCCAGAAAAGCAATGCGGCGTGTAATTCCGATGATTGGAGCGTTTACGTTTGGCAAGCTCTGCCTGTACGGCTTCGAACATTTCCGGAGAAATGATAGCGGGATGACTGTTTTCAACGTAATACTGGGGAACCTCGCCCTCGTTTACCTTCATTTTCTTGGTCAGGAAATCCGTGCAGAAGGTCTTTTGCAGGATGGCGTCGCCCTTGTATTTCTCGTTGGCCAGAATGCTTTTCACCGTTTCGGGCCGCCACTGCGGCCTTCCGGCAGGCGAGGGAATATTGCAGGAGGAAAGGAACCGCGCGATGTACGCAGGCGATTTTCCCTCCATGAACAGCCGATAGATCAGTTTGATTGTCGCAGCTTCCTCGGGCACGATTTCCGGAACGCCGTCTGCGCCCTTTTTATAGCCGAGAAACTGTTTGTAAGGCAGCGCCACCTTGCCGTCTGCAAAGCGTTTTCTCATGCCCCATGTCACGTTTTCGGAAATATTCCGGCTTTCCTCCTGGGCCAGCGAGGACATGATCGTGAGCAGCAGCTCGCCCTTGGAATCCAGCGAGTAAATATTCTGTTCCTCGAAGTACACCTCCACGCCGTGCTCTTTGAGCAGGCGGATAGTGGTCAATGTATCGACCGTATTGCGGGCGAAGCGGCTGACCGATTTCGTGATAATCAGGTCAATCTTTCCGGCCAGTGCGTCCTGCACCATGTCATTGAATTGCTCGCGCTTTTTCGTGCTGGTGCCGGTGATGCCCTTGTCGGCGTACACCGAAACAAATTCCCACTCCGGATTTTCCTGAATGTGGCGGGTGTAGTGGCTGACCTGTGCCTCGTAGCTGTTGGCCTGTTCCTCGTCATTGGTGGACACGCGGGCGTAGGCCGCCACGCGGCGCTTGCGGGTGCTGTGGATCGGCGCGGCGGTAAAGCGGTTCAGTGTTGCGGGCACCACCGTGACCTTGGGCATATAGGCTCTTGCTTCGCTCATTTTGCATACCTCCTGCGCATTTGCTCGGCGGCGCGCGCTTTCATTTCCGGCGTCCAGCTATCTCGCCTTGAAGGATCTTTCCAATATGCTTCCTTTGTATGTCCGTCATAGAATTCATAAACCAGCCGGTTTTCCGGATATACGTGGATGCAGCGTATTTCTTTTCGAAAGACCGCGTTGTCAAACTTGAGCTGGCCAAGCACCTGCGCACTGACGCTTTCCAGAATGCTTTCATGAATCTGCTTAGCCGGACAGTATTTTTTGCCGCGTACCATATAGGTGTAGCACTGCCACGCCAGCTTTCCATTGTTCAAGCGCCGCTGGTAGTTTCTGCCGCAATGGGCGCAGACCAGTTTCCGGGTAAAAGGAAACTCGTTATGAACACCATAGCCTTCCGGAAATTCGGCGGCCTTCTTTTGAATGATCCGCTGCACAGCCGCAAATTCCTCGCGGGGAATAATGGCTTCGTGATTGTCGCGAACCACATACTTGGGCAGTTCCCCTTTGTTCCTGCAGTCTATTTTTCTCAGATGATCCGTGCGGAAGTATTTTTGCAGCACAAGGTCGCCCTGATACTTTTCATTCCGTAGGATCGTATCAATCACGCTTTCATGCCAGATACCGCCGTTTTTCGCCGGAATTCCCAGTTCGTTCAGTTCTCGGCTGATCGCGTTCTTGCCCATGCCCGCCAGTCGAAAATGAAAGATCATCTTTATAATGGCCGCTTCCTGAGGAATGACCTCGACTTTCCCATGATCGAATTTCAGACCGTTCATTTGCGAAGTGGTGGGAATGCCTTGTTCGAATTTCTTGCGAATGCGCCACTTGCAGTTTTCCGAAACTGAGCGGCTTTCTTCCTGCGCATACGAAGCGAGGATGGTCAGCATCAGCTCGCCATCCCCACTCATAGAATGAATATTCTGTTCCTCGAAGAAAACGTCGATCCCCAGCGCCTTCAGTTCGCGCACGGTTTCCAGCAGCGTGACCGTATTCCGGGCAAAGCGGCTGATGCTTTTCGTCAACACCAAATCGATCTTTCCGGCCCGGCAGTCGGCCAAAAGACGCTGGAATTCCGGCCTTTCGGATTTCGTGCCGGTCAAAGCTCGGTCTGCGTATACGCCCGCATAACTCCAGCCGGGATGTTTCTGGATTTTTTCGCTATAATAGCTGACTTGTGCGGAGAAGGAGTGCAGCATGGTTTCCTTCTCCATGGAAACGCGGGCATAGGCCGCCACATTCATCAGCTTCGGCGCTTTTGGTACTGCCGGGGTGATTTTATGAATGATTCGGTTCATTGAATGACCCTCCCTTCTTTTCGCCCGTCAAAGCGCTGAGCGCTTCGCCGGATACACGCCTGCGGAGCCTGTCGGCTGTCCTCTGCGTTAGTCGCGGCAAAGCCGCTCCCTTCACCTGTCTGTGTTATAAGAAGGGCCGATGAAAAGCAAGGCTTTTCGTAGCGAAAAAGAGGCAGAAATTTTGTCGCGTATTCTGTTTCAAGCGCCGAGTAGTCGGCTTCGTCAATCAGCCCTCTGTCCAGCATTTCCGCGAGCATGGCCACGCCTGCCAGATAGTTGCGGTTCCGTTCGGCCTGCCTTTTATCCATGGCGCTCCGCCTCCCTTCCGTAGCGGTCGGCGATATAGCAGCCGTGGGAGCAGTATTTCCGATGGCTGGACGGATAGCTGAAAAAGGGATTTTTGCAGACGGCGCACTGTTTTTGAATCGCGTTCTGCGGGCCGAGTATCCGGTGCGAATAAGCCCAGGCATACCGGCACGTATCCGAACAGAAGTGGCGACGACCATGTTTTTCTGGAAGCAGGATCTTTCCGCATTGCGGGCAGATTGTCCGTGCGACGAACGTTTGCAGGCCCGCGCGGCGGCAGTAGGATTTTACGGTGTTCTCTGAAAGGCCGAGAGCCGCGGCAATCTGACCGTAGCTCTTACCGTTTTCGCGCATACGCCGAAGCGCGTCTTTTTGAGAAGAGAGCATACATTCCTCCAAGAATCGGCCATGGGCCGGAATGCTGTGCAGCATGGAATTCTTGAAGTTTTGTTTTCTTGAAATCGTGTACTTTTGCAGCGTTAGAAAAAGCGCCGCAGACATTTCTGCCTGCGGCAATGTTCAGATGAGCCGGGAATATTTTCCAGAAACCCATCCCACCCTGGAGCCGATCACCACGGCGTTCCAGCCGTTGGCGGCGGTGGCGACGTATTCCTTGTCGTACTGCTCCGCCAGCTGGGTATTGATCGCGCCCATGCCCTCGGCGGCGGCTTTCACGGCGTTTTCATAGACGGTCACGTCCGCGTCCGGCTTTCCCGCGGCCTGCGCGCGGGCGATTTCTGCCTGTAGCTTCTGGCCGATCTGCTCAAAGCCGTCCGTATCAGCGGCGGACAGATGGTATTTGATCTCAATGGCCTCGCGGGCGTCGATCAGCTCCTGCAAACGGATTTTGTCCTTGTCGGAGAAATACCCGTTCTGCCGCTTTTTCAGCAGACGGCTGATCTCCGCGTCCATAGCGTCCAGCTTGTCGATGTCGCCGGAAAGCTGATCGGCCACGGAGGTATAGCCCGCCGTCTGGGCGGTTTCGCGCATTTCCTCCAGCTCGCTGCGGGTGGAGGCGGTCAGCTCCTTGAAGGAGTCCGTCCACTCCCTGACGATCTCGTTGGTTTCCTTTTTGCCGTCCGACCATACGGCCAGCACGCCCTGCAGCCATTCGCGGGCACTTTTCGTCTCGCGGGTAAAGCTGCCGGAATCCAGTCCGAAGAAGGAAAGTCCTTCGGACTGGCTGTAGAACGTCTCGGCGGCGGTATCCTTCCATTGACGGGCCGTGTCCTCCATGCCCTGCAGGGCCTCGCGGGCCTGCTTCGCACCGGAAACGTAGTCGGCCAGCGCGACGGTCGCCGCAATGACAGCCGCCGCCACGGCAATCCACGCCGCCGGGGACTTGCTCAGCACGGACAGAAAGCCCTTCCATCCACCGCCTGCCTTGGCCACGGTCAGCGCAAATTTGCCGATGCCGGTGGACACCGTGCCCACGCCCTTGACGATCTTGGAAAACACCAGAATCGCCGGGCCAGCCGCCGCGGCAATGGCGGCGAATTTAATTATCATGAGCCGCTGACTTTCGTCCAGTGACATGAATTCCTCAAGTAGGTCGGACGCGCCGTCGATCAGTCTTTGCACCATGGGATTCAGATCGTCGCCAATGCGCTGAGCCGCCAGCACAGCGGTATTCTTCAAATTCTTTAATTTCGATTCTGTGGTGGCGTAGCGCTTACCGGCTTCGTTGGACAGCGCCACATTATCCTTCCATGCAGACGTGGCCGTCTGCTGGGCCTCGGAGAAAAGCTCGGTGGCGTTGGTGGCGCGCATCAGGGTGTCCCGCAGGCGCACCTCGGTAAAGCCCATCTCCTGTAAAGTAACGATGGAGGACACTCCCTGCTCGTCCATCTGGGACAGGCCCACGATGAATTTCTCAATCGCGCCAGCCGGATCGGAGTTCCACAGGGCCTTGAATTCCTCGGTAGTCAGTCCGGCCACCCTGGCGAAGTCCTTCAGGGATTTCCCGTTGGTTTCCACGGCAACCTGCATTTCGATCATGGCCTTGCTGAACGCCGTGCCGCCCGCCTGGGCTTCGAGGCCCACTGAGGACAGCGCCGTCGCAAAGCCCAGAATCTGCGCCTGTGACAAACCGACCTGCGAACCGGCAGCGGCCAGCTGCGTAGCCATGTCCATGATGGCAGATTCCGTGGTGGCGTAATTGTTGCCCAGATCGACCAGCGCGGAGCCGAACCGCCCGAAATCCGCCTGAGACATTTTCGTGATGTTGGCAAACTGGGCGATGGCCGTGGCTGCCTCGTCCGCGGCAATGTCCGTGGAATTGCCCAAGTCGATCATGGTGCGGGTAAACTCTACCAGATAATCGTTCTGAATGCCCAGCTGACCGGCGTTCGCCATGACCTCGGCAATGTCTGCGGCGTCAGCGGCCACCTCGGTACTCATTTTCTTTATGGCATCCGAAAACTGCTCATATTCGGCTTCCGTCGCGTCTACGGTTTTTCGCACGGAGGCGAAGGCGCTCTCGTATTCCATGGAGGCTTTGATCGCCGCCGTGCCCAGCGCCAGCACAGGCGTGGTGAGCGTAGCCGTCATGCCCTTGCCCAGCTTTTCCATGGAAGCGCTGACGGACGCGCACTTCTTCCCGAAGGTCGTCAGCGTATCGCCCGCCTTCGTCCATGCGGACTGCATCCGGGCAAGCCGCTCGGTGGTCGTGCGAATCTGCTGTTCGGTCTGCCGAAGCGCGCCCTGCGCGTTGTTCAGATTGGTGCGGGCCTTCGTGACCGCGTCCGCGTTGTTCTGCAAGCTTTTCGTATTGGCCGCCAGCTGGCCCTCCAGCTTTTTGACCTCAGCGGTGGAATCCGCATACTCCTGCGACAGCGCGTCCAGATTGGCCTTGGCGGCCAGCGTCGCGGAATCCGACTCGCCCAGCTCGCGGGAAAAGCGCTCGTATTGCTTTGTGGCCGCGGCCACCTGCTGCCTGAGATCGGCGTTTTTCTGCTTGGCCGCGTCCAGTGATTCCGTCAGCCTGCCCTGCCGGCTGTAGGCATTTTCCAGCTTCTTATTCGCCGCTTCCAGCGCCCTTTCATATTGCTTGACGGCTTTCTGTTGAAGCGCCAGCTTCTGCTGAAGGCTGGAAAGCTGGCGCTGCGTCCCGGAAACGGACTTTTCAAAATTGTCCACGCCCGAGGCAGCCCGCCTGAATTCGCTCTCGGCCTCCTGAATCTGTTTGTTGATGGACGTGAGATTCCGGGAGAAATTATCTCCATCCAGCGAAAGCGACACAACAAGGTCGCGTAAGACTTCGCTCATTCTGCCGCCTCCAATCGTTTATTTCAAATCGGGCCACACTTCATCAATGAAGGCGCGCCGGGGTTCTTTCTTTTTGCTCTCTCGTTTTGCGCTCCACGCGCGGATGCGCAGAAATCCCAGCATGTCCATTCGGTCGATCTCATCGAATTTCCAACCGGACTCCATGAGGGCGTTGTAGGTGGAATAGATGTAGTCCGGCAGCGTCAGGATTCCGGCTTCTGTACCGGTTCCGTCGCCGCCGTCGTAGGGAAATCGGACAGCACGTCCGTGGTCTGGGCCTGCACGGCCATCAGTGCCAGCGCAATGTCGTGCATCAGCCGGTCAACGGGATAGTTGTCCAGCACGTCGTCCGGCGTAAACTGATTCTGAAAGAGAATGAATTCCGTGGGCTGATACTTTTTAGCGCATGCCACGTCTGCCGCCTCCCTTCTGGAAATTCAGCCGGGCGTATTCGCCGAACAGCAGCCGTGCCACGCAGTCCCGCGTCCGGGCCGCCAGCAGCGCGTCCGGAAACAGCCCCAGATGATGCTTGCGCCCATGATGATGAATGTACGCCTCGAAGCATCCGCGCCCGCGGGCATAGCTCACGCCGATATAGCCGCTGGTGTTGGTGCGGCGGCGCTTCTGGTTGAAGGCGTTCTGCTGATGCGTGCACAGCCGCAGGTTTCGGCGGCGGTTGTCCAGCTTGTCGCCGTTGATGTGATCGATCTCATATTCCTGCGCGTCCGGAAACAGCAGCCGGTGCAGCACGGCCGTTCTGCCGCCGATATGCGTGGCCGGATAGCCGCGCTTGCCCAGGTGCCAGGTATGGGCGCGGATCAGCGGCAGGTCGATTTCATCAAACAAAAAATCGCCGCCGCTGGCGAAGGAGGCGACATAATAGCCGTGCTTTGTCTTATGAATGGGGTTTGCCAATGCGGCCTCCTTTCAGTGAGCATGAAAAAAGCCCCTTGCGGGGCTGCGGCCGTCAACCGTTTGCTTCATATAATATGCTGCGGCCATAGGTGATACGGAGGATTTCCTCCGGTTTGTATTCGGCGTTCCGGCCAAAGCATTCGAAAAATCTGCGCCGGTCGGCTGCAATCATATGCCAGTGCGAATAGCCGCCCGTGCAATCCCGGCGCAGGTCGCCGGTCTCCGTCTTGAAGGTCAGTTCTTTCCCATCCTTCCGCACGGTCACATTCACGGTTTTCGCACCGCTGCTGTTCATGACGGCCATGATCTGCCGGACGATGTGAACGGGATTTTGCGGATTCTCCGCAATCGCAGCCTGTTCCGCGTCCCGCGCATCCTGCTCCAGAAATTGCAGGTACATTGCTTCCTGATTTTCCGACCAGTAGCGCTCCGCCTCCTGCTCCGCGTAGGCCAGTGGATCGGCGATATAGGAAAGGAACGAATCCTCCGTCCATCCCTCCGAAACATACCGGCAGTGAAAGCCGTCGCTGTCCAGTTCGCCGGTTTCCAGATACCGCTGCCGCACGTCGCGGGCGGCGTAATACTTGCGATAGGCGTCCAACGCGCAGAGGAATTTCTCGTCGGTCAGCTCATGCACCGTCAGGTTTCCGCGGTCGTTATTCACGCGCTGCTCGATCATGGCGCGCACGTCCTGCTGCAGCTGCCTGCGCAGGGCTTCGTAGGAGCGGGCCGGGAGCGTTTTGTCCGCGCCGTCCATATGGAACCTGCCGGAGCATGCGCTGGACAAATGGGCACTATTCAAAAAGTACAATGAGCGCGACGTGCAGGTGGAAATGCAGATCCAGGAGCGCCTGCGGCATTACCCTGTGCCGGACGCCGTATGGGATGAGTATCACCTGGACCAGCAAATCAACGACCGTGGCATCATGATCGACCGGGAGATGGTGGCGCAGGCGCTGCGCATCGACGAGCTCTCCAAGGCTGACCTGACCGCCAAAATGCAAAAAAAGACCGGGCTGGACAATCCCAACTCGGTCTCACAGATGAAAGACTATTTGATTGAAAACGGCATGGAGGTGGGCAGTCTGGGCAAAAAGGATGTCGCCACCATGATGAAAACAGCGCCAGAGGACCTGGTGGAGGTGCTGGTGCTCCGGCTGCAGCTGGCCAAGAGCAGCGTACACAAGTATGAAGCGATGCAGAACGCGGTCTGCGCCGATGGCCGCTGTCACGGCATGTTCCAGTTCTACGGCGCAAATCGCTCCGGACGCTGGGCCGGCAGGCTAATCCAATTGCAAAACCTGCCCCAGAATCACATGGAGGATCTGGAGCAGGCGCGCGACCTGGTCAAGGCCGGAGACTATGAAATGCTGTCCATACTCGTGCAGTTCGGAAAGGTCGATGTACTGGTTGCCCACCTTCATGGCCGTGGCATACAGGCTGTAGAGCAGCTCGAAGGGCTTGCCCTGCGCCTGAATGCTGGCCTCCAGTGCGAAATGGTCGGCGCGGGCCTGTTCCATGGCCGCTTGATCGTTCTTCAGCTCGGCGGCGTCGTAGCGGGCCTCGATCTCCTGATCCTTGGCGTAGGTTTCTGCGAAAAGTCTGTTCATGATGATTGCCTCCTTTTTGTGTGCCTTCCGGCTGAGTGAGTGTTACCAGAGACACGTCGAAAAAGAAAGCTCTTTCCCTCGAAAAACAGGCAGAAATTTTGAAGTTATGTTTCGATTTTCTCGGCCTTTTCGCCGGTGAATTGCTCCCAGCGGCGCACGATCAGGTCGCAATGCAGCAGATCGCTTTCCACGGCCCGGCAGCGCCGCCCGGACTGTTCGCAGGCGATCAGCGTGGTGCCCAAGCCTGCAAACGGGTCGAGAATCAGGCCGTGCAGGTCGCTGTGCATTTTGAGGCAGCGCCAGGGCAGCTCCACAGGGATCTGCGGCTCGGCGCTCTTGTCGCTGCGCATGGCGGCGATTTCCCACACGCCCGCATAGCCCCATTTGCGCCGTTCCTCGCGGGTCAGGCGCTTCACGAATTGAAAGGCATGGGCGGCGTAGGCCGACACCCAGGCATATTCCTGATCGTTATACGCCTCGGGCGCGTCGCTGGCGTAGGCCGTCACATAATCGAATTCCGGCGCGGGCTTGTTGGAGGTGCTTTGCAGCGCCGTGGCAGGCACGCTGCCGGTCATCTTCCAGACGCGAATCCACAGCGAACGGAAGTTCTCGTCCGCAAACAGCCGATTGGAATGGAAGGACAGCGGTTCAATGAACGGACTGCCGGTTTTCATCAGGTCGGCGGTCTGCCAGCAGATGATCCCGACATGATGTGTCAGCAGCCGAATGACCTCCGCCATGCGCTTCAGCCACGGCTCCAAGCCGTCCTTCGCGTATTCCTTCAGATCAGCGGGCGGCGAAGTCATGGCGCATTGCGCCTGTTCGCTTCCCAGCAGCTTTTCATAGGCGGCGGGATCGGCAGCATCGCCGCAGAGCAGCAGATGCTCGCCCAGCCGCCAGCAATCGCCGGGCTGAGTCGACGGGCCGCCAGCGTCCGCGATTTTCTTCTTTTCGCCTTCCGCATCGAAATCGTCCTCGGTGGCCTCATGGGAATAGAATTTGTTCAGCAGCGCGTCCACTTCCTCCGCGTCAAAACCTGTGAGCGATACGTCGAAGTCCGAAGCGTCAAATTCCGCCATGAGAGAAGCCAGCTTGCTCTCGTCCCAATCGCCCTGGATTTTGTTGAGAGCGATGTTCAGCGCCTTTTCCCGCTGAAGGTCGAGATCGATCACCACGCAGTCGATTTCCCGCTGGCCCAGATCAATCAGCACCTTCAGCCGCTGATGGCCGCCCACAACGTTCCCGGTCTGCCGGTTCCAGATCACCGGCTCCACATAGCCAAACTCCGCGATGGAGCGCTTGAGCTTCTCATACTCTCTGTCGCCGGG
>SFFS01000037.1 GCA_004557805.1 Clostridiales bacterium
GCCGAGCAATTCGAACGATGGGTGTTCGACGATGTGCTCCCTTCTATTCGCAGGCACGGCCTTTACGCCGCCGATGAACTGCTCGCCAACCCTGATCTGTTCATCAAGGCTCTGCAAAATCTTAAAGAGGAACGCGCCCGTGCTGCTCAGCTGGGATGAAGGTCCGAACGCTGTTGCTTCGCGGCTGAAGCTGTTGTATAACAATGAGGACCATAAAGGAAAAGCGATGCTGGCAGGCATGGATTCAAAGCTGAAAGACGTCCTTCCGGCCAATATCGTCACCGCTTTCCGTAAACCGGATGGAACCCTGTATGCCATGGTCGTGATGGAGCACGCGCCGGATGAGAATATTTTGAACAAAATGAGGTAACGAGGCTGGGTTGACGCGATGGTTCCCGCGCTGTATAATCACAGAAGTGGAGAAAATAATTTATATCTTGTGAAAAGGAGCGTCTACATGCTGTACGATTATCTTCGCTCGCAGTACCGGCCGAACGAGCCGATCTTCCTCTCAGACGTCACGCTTCCCGGCGTCAGCAGGGACGCTGTTCGTCAGCAATTTAAGACGTTGTGCGACGCGGGGAAAATCGTTCGCTATGAGGACGGCGTATATTATATCCCGGCACAGACGCGTCTGAAAGGAGGTGCCAGGCTGTCCCCAGATCTTGTAGCGCTGCGTAAATATATCGACCACAAAGGGAGTACGGACGGCTACTATTCCGGCTTTACGTTCGCCAATCAGGTCGGCGCGAGCCTACAAGTCCCACAAGTGAGGGAAATCGTTACCAATCGGACGAATTCGTGGCGCAGAGCGGTGCGGATTCGCAATCAGGAGTTTGTCCTCCGCAAGCCGCGCGTTCCCGTCACCGCGGAAAATGCCAAAGCGCTCCAGCTGCTCGATTTGTTCAAGGATCTGGATTCATATTCCGATCTTCCCGTCTCTCAGACTGCGCCCATTATCCGCCGGTATATGAAAAACGCGGGGCTGACGCTTTCTCAGCTCGAAGCGTTTCTTCCAAGCTACCCTGCGAAAACGCTGCGGATGATGTACGAGGTCGGCCTTTTCAAAGGAGATGATAGTTGATGCGTTTTCTGCACGAAGAAAAGGATCTCTTTCGCGACGTTCTCTTCTCCACCGCTGATAGCCTCGGCATGCCGGTGCCGATTGTCGAAAAGGATTATTACGTTACTATGGTGCTCCGACTTCTGAACGAACGCGCGCCGCGCTGTGTTTTTAAGGGCGGCACCTCACTTTCGAAGTGCCACCATGTAATTGATCGTTTTTCCGAAGATATTGATATCACGTTCGCCGAACATGTAACGCTTGGTCAGCGCCAGAAATTAAAGCACGAAACAATTGCCGGTATTTCTGAAACGCTCGGTATTCCCATCCCGGATTGGAATAACTCACACAGCCGACGCGATTTTAATCGTTATACATTTGCATATTCCCCGATTGACGAGGCGCAGCCGCCTGCCCTTGCTTCAGGTGTAATTTTGGAGGTTGTGCTTGGGTCCACGGCTTTCCCTGTAGAGCGGGGCATGATAGACAGTTATGTTTATCAGTTCCTCAAGGCGGAAAATATGGATATCGTTGATGAATATTCTCTTGCGCCGTTCGCCATGCAGACACAAAGCCTTTCCCGCACATTCATCGATAAGGTATTCGCCATCTGCGATTACTATCTCAAACAGAATGAAACCGTCGGTCCCTGCATCGCCCGTCATTCGCGGCATATTTACGATCTGTATATGATTCGACCGCGCGTTGTTTTCGATGCGGCTTTCCATGATCTGGTCCAGGAAGTTCGTGCCGCACGCGTTCAAATGGGCAACTGTCCATCCGCGCTGCCCGACGTTGACGTTCCCGCTCTGCTTTATGAAATCCTGCGGTCGCGCGTCTATGAAGAGGATTACAGAAACATCACAGCTTATTTCCTCCGCGTCCCGGTTTCATATTCTACAGTTACGCCTATCCTTGAAGAGGCCGCCCAGAGCGGCATGTTCTCCTGACAGCCCCTCTCCGGGGCTTTTCTTTTCCTTTTAATTCAAAAAGAAAGGAGGTTCCTCTCTCTTTCCCATATCAACCCATAAGGAGTCTTGAAAAATGAATACTCTTCCTGTGCATATCAGCACCGGCAATGTAAAGATGGGAGCGATCCCGTCTTTTTCTTTGCCCTGCGGCAAAACCTGTTCCGCTGAAGCTCGCGCCACCTGTTATAAAGAGGGCTGTTATGCCCGCCGCCTTGAGAAGATTCGTCCCAGCGTCCGTAATGCTTATGCAGAAAATTTTCGCATCGCTCATGAAAACCTTCCTGAGCTGGAAGCATATTTGAACTGGTATTTTGATTCGCCTAATGCGCCCCGTATGTTCCGGCTTCATGTGGCGGGCGATTTTTTCTCCCGCAAATACCTTGAGATGTGGCTGAGGGTTATCCGTTCGCATCCGGATACGAAATTCCTTGCTTTCACCAAGCAGTATAAATATATTGCAAAGCTCGGCGATGACGATATTCCTGAAAACTTTCGCCTTGTGCTCAGCGCGTGGCCGGGCGTTGATATTCCTCGTGGGCTGCGCAGGAGGTTTCCCGTCGCCTATATGCAGGATGGACGCGAAACCCGCATCCCCAGCACTGCAGCGAAATGTAACGGCAGTTGCTCCAGCTGCGCAAAATGTTGGAATCTTCCTGGCAATCAGGCAGTTGTGTTCCACAAACACTAATCTGTATGCTCTGAATAATAGGTCATAACTGCTGATTTTGTCTGCAGAATTTATTGCGCCCTGATATATAAATGCAAACAAATGTTCTCTTTTCTACTTGATGCCGGCTCGTGCGTGGGGTATGATATGCCAAGAAGTGAGGTGGTCTTAATTATGTATGACAAAATCAAGAATCCACGCAACGCCGGCAGGAAAATTATTGGAACGGAGGCGCGAACCGAACGGCTGAGTATACGGATCGAGCCATGGATTGCCAGGCGTGTGGAGGGAATTTGCCGGATGGCTGGCATTACAAAAGCGGAAGCGGTGCGGCAGGCTCTCCTTCATTACATCTGCGAAACTGAGAAAACGTTAGGAGGAAACGAATATGGAGAACAGCAATCCCGAAATTTTTGAAACGAACAACTTCAAGCTCGAAACCTTCATTCACGTTCACGACATCCGCTACGAGAACACCTACAAGGACGAATATGGCACCCGGTACTGGCGCTATCTGCGCACGCCCCGGCTGGACGAAGTGGTCAATGAGTACAAGCAGATCGTAATGGCACGAAAGAGGAGGGAACAGGAGAATGTACAGGCTGGTTGAACGATATGCCGCAAGCTACAAGGCGGGCGGGGCTTCGGATGTTTCAGCGGCGCATTGCGCCGAGGTCCTGAACCGTATCTTTCAGCAGTTAGAGCGGCATTACAGCGTGCAGGTCGGAGAAAATTCGCTCTCCGGCCTTACTCCCGCTGTGCTGGACGATTACTATAACCAGCTGGCTTCCCGCTGCAAGATGACGACCCGCAACAATTATGTCTGCATGCTCAACCCGTTCCTGCGCTGGGCATGGAAAGTGGCGCGGGCTACGCCGGAAGATCTGAGCGGGGTGCTGACTACGCACAAGCTCCCTAACGAAAAAGCCGTTCCGAAATGGGAACGTAAAGAAAAATATCTGTCTGTTCAGCAGGCACGGCAGCTGCTCGATGTGAACAAGATGCCCGGCCGCAATAAGCTCCGTGACCGCGCCATCTGCGCGCTGATTCTGGAATCCGGCATGCGTGTCAGCGAATTGTGCGCTCTGACCATTGGGGATGTGCTGGACGGGGAACGCGGTAAAATTTATTGCCGGCGCAAGGGCGGCTGCTGGGAGGACGTTTATGTCAAAGATTCATTCTACGATCTCCTGGATGAGTATCTGAAAACCCGCCCCGACGCAGCCGATCATTCCCGCCCGCTGTTTCTCTCCACTCACGGCCATCCGATGAACCGGCGAACCGTCTACAGCGCGCTTTCCTTCAAGCAGAAGCAGCTCGGCCTCGCTTCCGGTCCTCATTGTCTGCGGCATACGTTCATTTCGGAGGTGGAAAAGCGCAACGGCGCCGGCGTGGCGAGAGACTGCGCAAACCATTCGTCACTGCGCATCACCAACCGGTACGACCACTCGCATCCTGAGCAGCTTTCCAGGGCGGTGAACACGCTGCCGTGGTGACGAAAAATTTTCTCGAAAAAATTTCCATCAAGTGAAAAAATCAGGTCCAAAATGTTCCCTTTAATAGTGTTAATGAAATTTGAGAAGGGATCGTTTTTCTTTGTCAACCGGTAAATAGCATACTTTTCCATTCGCCGTCCAAAATAACTTCAACGCTTTTTATTAGGAGGTGCGTTTTTTGCACATTGAATTCGATCATCAACACAGAATCGTTTCCATATGGCTGGCCAGCGACGGCGCGGACAGCGATTTGCTCGATCCGCTGTACCAGCAGTATCGCGGTACGCCCTACCGGGTGGCGGTGTTCCGCTCCGGGCGCGCAAACCTGACGGACTGCACGTCGGCGCTTTTGCGCCACAACAGATAAAGGAAGAAATTCCCATGGAAGAAAACGGCATTTTCCTTGATGACGCGCCGTTTCTCCCTTACACTGTCGTCAGCCGAAAGAAAGGAGGGGTTGTTTTATGCAAGCGCAGAGCGCTTTAGAGCGCCGCCGCATCGCCGGTTATTGCCGTATCTCCGTAGACGTGGAAGCCGACCGGGACAACACCAGCATCGAGAACCAGAAGGCCATCATTCGCGATTACGTGGAGAAGCGATTTCCGGACAGCACCCTGGATTTTTACGTCGACCGCGACCGCAGCGGCTATACCTTTGAGCAGCGCGAAAGCTATCAGCAGATGCGCCCGCATCTGATGCTGGGCGATTACGACATTCTGATCGTTAAGGATCTGTCCCGCTTCAGCCGCCGCAATTCGCGCGGCCTGGTGGAACTGGAGGATCTGCGCGACGCAGGCCTGCGCATCATCGCCATCGGCGACAGCATCGACTACCCCACTCACGACGATTGGACGAACATCCGCCTGCGCTTCCTGCTCAACGAAATGCCCGTGACCGATTCCAGCCAGAAGGTAAAATCCGTCATCAAACGCCGCCAGCAGGACGGCAAGTGGGTCTGCTCCGTCCCCTACGGCTATGTGATCACCAACCGCAAAAACATGACCTACGAGGTGGACGGCACCGCGGCGGAGGTGGTGCGCACGGTGTTCCAGCGCTACAACGAAGGCTGGGGATACAAAAAAATCGCCAATTATCTCACCGAGCAGGGCATCCCCACGCCGCGCATGACGGAAAAGGCGCGCATCGAGGCGGACGGCACCGTCTGTCATCTGAAGGCGAAGCGGGAATGGAGCATCATCACCATTCAGGGCATGCTGCAAAACGATTTCTATATGGGCACGCTGCGGCAGGGCAAATACGCCCGCAAGGGCATCAACGGCAAGGATTTCAAAACGGACGAGCAAAGCCACATCGTATTTGAAAACCATCACGAGGCGATCATCGATTACCGCACGTTCCGCTATACGCAGGAGCAGATCAAAAAGCGCACCTCCAGCGCCTACCGCGGCGTGAGCAAATACGACAATCACTACACCGGCTTCCTGTTCTGCGGCGATTGCGGCAGCCCCATGTTCGGCCTGAGCCGTCCCGATCTGGCTCCGGCCTACACCTGCGGCAGCTATCACCGGCGGGGCCTGAAGGGCTGCACCGCGCACCACACCCGGGTGGATTTGCTGGATGATCTGCTGAAAATGTACATCCGCAAAATCAAGCAGAACAGCGCTGGCATGATCGACGCGTTGGAAGAGGCCATCCGCAGCGAGCCGGACGCCATCGCGCAGGGCGAAAACGTGGTCAAATACGGCTTTGGAAGATCTGGCAAAGCTCAGGGGCCTTGAGGCCCAGCTGGCGCTATACGCCGATCACCGCAACAGCGTGATCCGCCTGAACCGCGTCTCCAGGACGGCGCTGGAAATTTTCGATGAAATTCTGCAAAAGGACAAGCTGGACAAGCAGGATCTCGAGTTCCTCATCGAGCGCATCACGGTCTACGAGGATCACATCGACGTCCAGCTCAAGGCCGACGTCGACGCGCTTCTGCACGTCAGCGCCACGAGCCGCATTGAATCAGCGGCGCAGAGCGCCGAAAGCATCCGCTACTCGCCGCCCGCGCACAGCCCTGTAGCCGCCAAGCCTGTCACCATTATCAGCAGCGGCGACCCGCTGGAAATCTACACCGACCGCGACGGCGAGGTCATTCTCAAAAAGTATTCCCCCATCGGCGAAATCGCGGCGTTCGCCAAGGATTACACGGAATCGCTCTTCCGCTCGATGGGGCACATCGCCTGCATCTGCGACCGGGACATGGTCGTAGCGGCCAGCGGCGTGCCGCGCAAGGAACTGTGGGACAAGCCCATCAGCCACGATCTGGAGACCGCCATCCAGAACCGTCAGAGCGTGACGATCAACAAATCGGCGGGCGGCAAGGTGTTCTCCGTCACCAACGAGGAAGACGGCGGCACCTACACGGCGCAGGTATTCTCCCCCATCATCGCCGACGGCGAAGCGATCGGCGGCGTGCTGCTGCTCAGCCGCGAGCAGGGTGTAAAAATGGGCGACACGGAGCTGAAGGTGGCGGAAACCACGGCCGGCATCGTCGGGCGGCAGATGGAACAGTAATCGCAAAAGCAAAATCCAGCCGGGAGGGAAACCTTCCGGTTTTTTTATTTTTTTCCGCGCAGAGCGCGAAAAATCCAAACCGGCCCCGCGTCTTAAACGTCCTTAGCCGTCGAACCCCCGCCCCACGCTGAAAATGCCGCGGCTCTCAAAAGCCGCGGCATTCTTCAACGCTTCGTGTTTCAGTTTCCGGCGTTTATTTCGCCGTCTCCGCCGCGTTCGCGCCTGCGGTGCGGCCCATCACCAGAATATCGGTCAGCGCATACGCGCCCACGCGATAGGTGCCGTGGATACCGCCAGTCGTTTCGCCCGCAGCATACAGTCCAGGAATAATCTGCCCCTGCGTGTCCAGCACATGCGCGCCCGCATCGATTTTCAGACCGCCCATGGTGTAGTGCAGCCGCGTATGCCGTTCAGTCGCATAGAAGGGGCCTTCCTCGATGGTATTGCCAAACTTCTCGCGTCCGAACGCGTCCGTCTGTTCGCCCTTTGCGGCAGCGTTCAGGCCGTCCACCGCGGCGCGCAGGTTCTGCGCGTCCATGCCCATCTTTTGCGCCAGCTCCTCAATCGTTTCCGCAGAATATAGCGTGCCGTCGTCCAGCATTTTCTGCACCTGCTCCGTCACTTCTCCCACCGTGCGGCTGTCGTAGATCATATAGCAATGGCTGTTCGTCTGCCGGTTGATCGCCGCGGCCAGCACCTCGCCCTTCGCGTCTTCCGCCACGAAACGTTCGCCCTGCTCGTTGACGTAGATCGCGTCCGCAACCTTGGCCGCGGGACCCGCGCTGGACAGAAGAATCTTCATATACTGCATGTCCACAACGTCCGCGCCGGCTTCTTCGCCCATCACGATGCCTTCGCCCAGGCTGCCGGGGAACGCGCGAAAGTCCGTGTTATCCGCCGGGAAGTCGGGATCATATTCGTGCGCCATCTGCGAATTGGCCGCAAAGCCGCCCGTGGCGATTATAACCGCCTTCGCGCGGATGGTATATTCGACGTTCTCTTCCTGGTTCACGGCATGGATTCCTTCCGCGCCGTTTTCTCCGGTCAGAATATGGTCGGCCTTCGTATTGAGCAAAATGACCGCGCCCAGCTTCTCCGCTTCTTCGGAAAGCGTCTGCGTGAACACGCCGCCCAGCGCTCCAGAGAATCCTTCCGGTGCAACCGGCGCGATGGTGCGCAGGTAGGTCACGTCCTCGCCGTGCTTCTGCTGGATTTCAGGGTTCCAGTTGATGCCGTGCTGCGCGAGCCAGTCCGCAGTGTCATTCGCGTTTTTGCAGATATACTCGATAATTTCCCGGTTCCCCTGTTCAGAGCCGCGGGTGTAAATATCGTTTGCAAAAACTTCCCAGCTGTCGCCGGTAATCCCCGCCGCTTCCTGCTGCGCGGTGCCCGCAACCTGCACGAGTCCGGAAGACAGCGCCGTCGTTCCGCCGACGGACGCCATCTTCTCCACGACCGTCACGCGCACGCCGTTTTCAGCGGCGGCTACCGCCGCGCTCAGCCCCGCGCCGCCCGCGCCGATAATCACAACGTCCGTCTCCAGCTCCTTCTGCTCCAGTTCGGCTGCGGTGGTTTCCTGCCGGGCCATCAGCGTCTCCGGATCGGCGCCCGCCATTTCCACGCACTGGCGCACGGCGTCCAGAATCGCGTTGCTGGTCATCGTCGCGCCCGTCACCGTATCCACGTTCAGGCTCTGCTCCGCGACGATCTGCGCGGGCAGTTTTTCCAGCACGGGGCCGCCGATGGACGGCGTTTCGTTCTGGCTGATTACCTCGATGGACAGAATACTGTTCTCATCGAAGGTCGTCGCCAGCGTCACATCGCCGGCCATGCCCTTCGCACTCGCCTGATACGTTCCGGGGGTAAACGCGGCTTCCGCCGCCGCGCCCGTGGACAGCGCCAGCAGCGCCGCCATCAGAAGCGCGAGAATGGTTCTCATGGATTTACGCAATTTTCTTCCACTCCTTTTTCTGCGTTTTGCATCGTTTATTTTCTCACTTTCTTTTTAAAAGCACATTGTCGCGATCTCACATTTTTATTGTCATTACATAAGATTTGTTCTTGCTCTTGCCTTCGTCTTTTTTTGCCGCTATACTGTCAGCGGCGAAGCGAGGAGGAATGAATTTGATCGACGATATGACGCAGGCGCTGGACTGGTATAAGAATGTAGACTGGCAGCGGAATCCGTTTCCGCAGCAGATGTCCTCTCTGCCCAACGACGGCACGCGCGTTCTCGCGCCGATTGATGCGGACGAGAAGGGCTTCCATATCCGGCTGCACAAGGCCTCGAACGAAAATCCCCTGCTGCACCGTCACGGCGGGTTCGTGCTGCTGTACATGTATCGCGGCGCGTGCCACACCTGCATAAACGCTCAGTCCCTGCTTCTGCGTCCGGGCGATATTCTGCTCATTTCGCCCAACGTGCTGCACCGCAATCAGCTTGCCGAACCGGACGCGCTGATGTTCCATTGTCACATCGAATGCTCCATCCTTTCAGGAATGATTCTTCCGCTCGTGCGTGAGGACGTGACGCTCTCCTCGTTCATTCTCGATTTTATCCGCGACGCAGGCAGTCAGAGCACGCTCTATTTCCCTGCATATGGAGCCGATCCCGCCATTGCCGGCGCGTTTGAAAAGATCATCATCGAATACGCCGCCAGGCAGCCGATGTATCAATCCCTTCTGTGCAGCGAATTTGCGCAGCTGCTCATGCTGCTCGCGCGCAAGAAATACAACCTGTCGGCGGCCTCCTACGGAACGCACGCGCGCGTTTCCGAGGTGCTGGACTATATCAGCGCGCATTATGCCGACGCGACGCTGGCCGAAACCGCGCGGATATTTCATTATCATCCGAACTATCTTTCCTCGCTGATCCGCCGGCAGACAGGGCACAGCTTTTCGCAGCTGTTACAGACCTACCGGCTTTCCCGCGCCTGTTTCCTGCTGCAAAACACGCCGCTTTCCACAGAGCAGATCGCGCTGCAGGTCGGCTATAAGGATGTGAGCAGCTTTTATAAGGCCTACAAAAAGAATTTCGGCGTAACGCCCCGGGGCGAACAGCAGGAAACGAACCCCTCCGCCTGAAAGCGCCACACAGGAATCAGGGACAGTTCTCCAGCAGAGCCGCCCCTGCGTTTTTTTCCGCGCAAAGCGCGAAAAAATAAAGTTCTCCGCAGCGAAACTTTTTCCGGATAACCCGCGATGAAAAAACTTTCGCCGCGGGAAAACCGTTCTCATTGTGGCCATGCTTTTTATATTTACATAATTTCTCAGCGCCGCATATTTCCGGGCAAAATTGTCTAAAAAGCAGCGTTTTCGTAAAATGCTGCTCATTTTTTGCCAAAGTTGCCTATTATTCTGTAAATGCCTTGTCATTTTTTGCGCCGCACCCTATAATCGGGCTGTCGACGAGTTAGTTTTCAAGAACTTCTTCGCCAGGAGGGGGCCATGCTTCGATACATCGAAATCAAGCGGAACCTGACGGACCTTGTTATCAAAATGCATCCGGGCGAGAAACTTCCTTCGCGGCTTTCGCTGTGCAAAAAACTGGACACCTCGCGCGTGACGCTCGATAAGGCCATCGAGGAGCTTCGGCAGGAGGGCGTGCTGTATTCCATTAAGGGCAGCGGCACCTACGTGAACGCGCTCATCCAGGAAACCGTGCCCGTCACGGAAAACTGGGGACTGATCCTTCCGAACGTGATGACTCCCGTGTTTGTGGAAATCACGCGGGCGATCGAGAATTTTACCGAGTCCAAGGGCATCAACCTGATCCTCTGCAACTCGGATGAAGATATAGAAAAACAGGAAAATTATATCCGCAGGCTCACGGCTTCGCCCGTTTCCGGCTTCATCATGATCCCGGTCGTCTGCGACGATCTCTTCCAGAACATCAACGTTTACGGCCGTCTGCTGGAAACGCGCATTCCGCTGGTTTTCTGCAGCCGCGTCATTCCCAGTATCGACGTGCCGGTCGTGATGATTAACAACTTTTACGGCGGCTATATCGCCACGCGCCATCTCATTTCGCGCGGCTACCGCCACATCGCGTTCGTCGCAGCGCACCGCAACAATAAAGGCACCGTCACCGGCGATCGCTGTCAGGGATATATCAGCGCGCTGATGGAGGAGGGCATTCCCGTCAACCACCGGCTGATCCTTATCGACAACAGCCACGACATCCGCGGCGCCTATACCGCGCTGCGCGCGCTGCTTGATTCCGGCGAGCCCGTTGACGCCGTTTTCGGCATCAATGACGAAATCTGCTCCATCGTATACGACGCAATCCGCGACAGCGGCAAGCGCGTTTCGACGGACGTCGGCGTAATCGGCTTCGATAACCTCGCCTCGTGCGAAACCATGAAGCCGCCGCTTTCCTCCGTCACCTACCGCGGAATGGATATCGGCTATAAAGCGGCGGAAATTCTCTGGAACACCTCGCACAATCTCCAGCCCAAGCCCGATTATCCTTATTATTTCTGTCAGCCGCAGCTTGCCGTCCGTTCGAGCAGTCTCGGTCCCGGTCTGCCGGTCGAACCGGCTGAAAGCGATTCTTAGTTTCCATTTTGCGGAAACTGGAATAGAAAACCTATTTTTGAAAGGAGTCTCGGTATGAAAAAGGTTCTTTCCCTGGTTCTCACCCTCTGTCTGATGCTGACGATGTGCTTTGCCGCTGTGGGCGAAGCCGAAGAACCCGTCACCATCAACCTGTGGCACCGCTGGAGCAGCTCTACCGAGCAGGCGCTGCTGAACGTTATCGCCGGTTTCGAAGCGACCCATCCCAACATTCACGTTGAAGTGACCGCCAAGTCCGGCGAATACTTCGCCCTTCTGCAGTCGATGATCGCCGACGCTGCCGCCGGCAACGATCTGCCCGACGTGTTCGTGGGCGGCTACAACCTGCTCAACTACATCGCCACCGAGCTCAAGCCCACCGCCGTCGATCAGCTTGCCCCCTCTCAGGAAGCGCTCGACGCGCTGTACGCCAACTTCAAGCCCGGCATGCTCGAGCTGTCCCAGTATGACGGCGTGCAGGTGGGTCTGCCCTATGCCGTGAGCATCATGCCCATGTACATCAACATGGATCTGTTCACTAAGGCCGGCCTGACCGAAGCGGACATCCCCACCACGTGGGACGAAGTCGCCAAGGTTGCCGCGATCATCACGGAAAAGACCGACGCCATCGGCGTGCAGATTCACAATATGGAAGACGCGTGGGCCGATCAGGCGCTCGTGTTCTCCAACGGCGGCCAGCTGCTTACCGCTGACAAGCAGCGCTGCGATTTCACCAACGAAGGCGCTTTGGAAGCCATTTCCATGTGGCAGAACCTGTACACCAACGGCTATGCCTCCGCGCTGTCCTCCAGCGAAATCCAGTCTTCCTTCACCTCCGGCAACGTTGCCATCTACTGCACCTCGATCATGTCGATCAACACCATCCTCAACTACAGCGACTTCCCCGTGAAGGTCTGCAAGACCCCCGCGTTTGAAGGCCATGATCTGGCTCTGCCCTCCGGCGGCGCCGCGCTGATCTCCTTCACGCAGGACGACGCCAAGAAGGCGGCCGTCTGGGAGTTCCTGAACTACGCCGCCGGCGAAGGCATGCAGGGCTGGGCGGAAGAATCCGGCTATCTGTGCCCCACCGATATCGAGCTGGAACTGAACGAATACATGCAGGCCGCCTATGACTGCCTGCCCTATGCCGTGACCTGGGAATGCTGGCCCGGCGGCTCCATCGGTATGGAAATCGACCGCATGTGGATCAACGCCCGCAACGAAATCCTCTGGGAAGGCGCCGACGTGAACGAAACCCTGTCCGCGCTGGAAGAGGAATGCAACACGATGCTCGAAATGTCCTGAGTGTAAACGCAGGAGAAAAAATGGGTTGGCGCGGCGCAATCCGCGCCAATCCGTCCTTTATTTTATAACTCGGAGGCAAAAGCAATGAGTTTTGTATACGACAAGCGTGAATATGCTGCATCTACCTGGACGCTGGAACATATGCCCCTTCAGCAGGCGCTGGCCGCGCTGAACGCCCATGGGGTTGACAATGTCGAGATCTGGGCGGATACGGTGCATCTCGACCCCAGAACGAAGCCGGATATCGGCCAGGTGAAGCAGTGGCTCAAGGGATACGGCATGCGCGTCCATTCGATTCATGCGCCCTTCCGCAATTACGACCGTCCCGCAGACGACGCCGAATTCTGCCGGATGCGCACGGATAATATCAAGAAAACCGTCGATTTCGCGCAGGCGCTCGATTGCGGCATCGTCGTGGTTCATGCGCTGGACCGCAACGAATACGATTATCCCACCAGCCAGCTGTCGATCGTACAGGACTATATCGGCGAAATCGCCGAACATGGCCGCCAGCGCGGCGTGCAGATTGCCATCGAGGATATTCCGCTTGGCAGCAATCCGGACGAAATTTATACCTCGCTCGCCAACCAGAAGAAGCTGTTCGCAGGGCTCGGCGTCAAGTTCTGCCTCGATATCGGACATGTCCCGCTGCTGGGCGCGGATATGTTTGAGGAAATCGACGCCGCCGGCAGCGACCTGATTACCCTGCACATCCACAACAACTCCGGCAAAACGGACGATCATAATCTGCCCAACGACGGCGTGCTGGACTGGCCGCGGATTCACGACTATCTCCGCGAGCACGGCTACAAGGGCGAATTCGTGCTGGAGCTGTACGGCGGCCCCACCGTCGAAAGCGAAATGGACGTGCTCGACCGCACGGACGCGCTCTGCCGCGGATAATCCCTGTCATTACTCCGATGAGGTGATTTCATGCAAAACCAGGTATCTGCCCGCAAAAAGCAGCGGCGCACGGACAGGGGCTTCTGGCTGTGGATGCTTCCGGTCATCGCCGCCTATGGCCTGTTCAAATACTGGCCGATGATTTACAGCTTCGTGCTGAGCTTTGCCAACTGGAATTTCGTCACCGATCTGTCCTGGGTCGGCCTGGCAAATTACGCGAACATGTTCACCAAGACCATGTTCTCCAAGGGCATCGTCAACACGTTCCGCTATATCGTCTGGCTGTTCCCGTTCTTCGTGATCCTGCCGCTGATATTCTCCGTAATGCTTCTGAACGTGCGCAACCGCCACATGCAGAGCATCTACAAGGCGCTGTTCTTTATTCCGAATATCCTCGCGCTGTCGATTGTCTGCATGGTCTGGCTGTGGATCTTTTCCACCTCCTACGGCCTGCTCAACAACATCCGCTCGATGCTCGACCTCAAGCCCATCAAGTGGCTGACAAACAAGCAAACCGCGTTCTACTGCGTTGTCGCCGTATGCGGCTGGAAGTATCTCGGCATGAACATGATCCTGTTCCTTGCCGGCATGATGAACATTTCCAAGGACTGCATCGAAGCTTCGCACATCGACGGCGCCAACGGCTGGCAGTGCTTCTGGCGCATCAAAATGCCGCTGCTCGCGCCCACGACGGTCTATGTGGTCATCACCTCGGTCATCTTCGCGGCGGAGCGCGCGTTTACCGCCATCAGCGTGCTGACATCCGGCGGCCCCTCCTATACGACGACGAACCTTTCGTATGTCATCTACGAATTCTCGTTCAAGTATTACAACATCGGAACCGCCAGCGCAATCGCGTCCTTCACATCCGTTTTCTTCCTGATTATCACGCTGGTCATGATGCGCACGATGGGAGGCTTTGGATATCATGAGGAATAAGAAACGCTTTCTGTCCCAGGGCCTTCTGCATCTGGCAAATCTGGCGCTGCTGGTTATCGTCATGTTTCCGCTGCTGTGGATGGTTTCTTCATCGCTGAAAACGCCCAAAGAGCTGTTCTCCAGCGGCATCAACCTCATCCCGAAACAGTTCACATGGGAGAATTATCAGTTCGTCATTGAAAATTACGACTTCTTCCGCTGGCTGCTCAACAGCGTAGCCACCACGCTGGGCATTTTTGTCCTGCAGGTATTCATCGCGCTGATGGGTTCCTTCGCGCTGAGCTATTACCAGTCGCGCTGGAACCGCGTGATGTTCTACTTCGTCATCATCACGATGGTCATCCCCTTCCAGGTCACGATGATTCCGAACTATATTCTCGTGAGCAAGATGGGGCTCGTCAACCGCTGGGGCGCGGTCATCCTGCCCTACGCGGCCAACGCGACCACGTTCTTCTTCCTTTATCAGCAGGTGCGCGGCATCCCTAAGGCGTACTACGAAGTGGCGCGCATCGAAGGCGCGAGTTCTCTCTGGTCGTTCCGGCACGTCATGATCGGCCTGTGCAAATCTTCCATCGCCGCCGTCTCCATCCTGACCGTTATCGACGCATGGAACCTGTATTTCTGGCCGCTGCTGGTGCTATCCTCCTCCACCTCGCGCACGCTGACCATCGCGCTCAAGGCGTTCGCCGACTATGAAGTCGGCGATAACTGGGGCCCGTTCATGGCGACTTCCACGCTCACCTCGCTGCCGGTCATCATCGCGTATATCTTCTTCCAGCATCACATCATCGACGCGTTCGTATCCTCCGGCATCAAGGGATAAGCCGCGCGTATGTTTTTTCCGCGCAGAGCGCGGAAAGAATACGGTTTCCCCGGAGCGTCAGAAACCGCCGCAATTTGCATCGCTCGCATAACGGCAAAGCCTCCCCCGGCTCCTCTCCGCGGGGAGGTTTTTTTATGACGTGCCGGTGCGTCCTCGTCGTTCAAGAAGCCGTCCGTCTCCGAATTTCCGCCCCGCTTTCCAAAAAAGCAGGAACCGCCGCGGCAAAACAGACTGCCACGGCGGTTCTCCGTTTTATTTCCTTTGCATACGCCTTACGCGGCCTTGCCCGTCAGTTTGGCCCAGCGCTTGCGGCGCTTCTCGCGGCGCTCGAGGCGTTCGCCCAGATCGCGCGCGCCCACGCCGTATACCAGATACAGAATCAGCCCGGACACCAGCATAATGAACACCGTCGATGCGCAGCGGCGGCCCGACGCGTTGACGTTATAGCCGTCGCGCCCTTCCTCGGCGCACATGTTCTGGATGACCATCGCGTAGGATTTGCCGTAGCTGGAATGGAACGTGGCCGACATGTCGTATTCGGTGAAGAGCGCGTTGAAGTTCAGCGCGAACACCGCCAGCACGCTCGGCAGCACGATGGGCAGCTTCACCCGCAGGAAAGCCACCAGGTTCGACGCGCCCAGGTTGCGCGCGGCCTCCTCCAGCTCGTCGTCGATGGCGTAGAACGCCGCCTTAATCATGCGCAGCGCAAACGGCAGCTTCACCACCGTATACGCCATGACGATCAGGAAGCGCACGTTTTCGCGCATGTACAGGTTTTTGTTCAGCACATACCAGACGTCGTTGGAGTTGAAGTACGTGCGATAGGAGTAGCAGATCAGGATCGTCGGCAGCAGCCACGGGAAAAGCATGCAGTATTCCACGACCGTCGCGCGCTTTTTGCCCTTGTTCTTGAAAATATAGTTGACCGCCACGACCACGATCACGCAGGCAAGCCCCGCCGCAATGGCCGAAAGCACGAAGCTCAGCCGGATGCCGCCCACCGTATCGGCATTGGCGAACAGGCCGGAAATCGCGCCGGAGCGCGTTTTCAGCTTGCCGCGGTTCGTCATGAATTCAAAATCCTGCTTGCCGAAGAAGTTGATCAGCGTCCATTGATCCATGCTCAGCGTTTTGGATCGAATGGCCGAATAGTTCTGGAAAGCGAACAGCACGATCATTACAACTGGCGTCATGTAGATGACAAACAGCACATACGCGTATATGTGCGCCAGCACGTTCGCCGCGGGGTTGGTGATCTTCTGCTTGACCAGCTTCGCCTTCGTCTTGCTGACGGAGAGGTAATGCCCCTTGCGCTCATAGCTCGACAGCACCGTCAGCAGAATAATCGTAAACATGGCCAGGATGATCGACAGCAGCGCCGCGCGCGCCTGCGGAAACGCCTCGTCGGCCGACGACGACCCGGCCAGCCGCACAATCTCCGGGTTGATCGAATCGTATCCCAGCAGCGTCGGCGCGCTCATCGCGCACAGGCCGGTGATGAACGTCATGACCGTCAGCGAGAAGAGCGTCGGGATCAGCGTCGGGAATACGACCTTCCACAACACCTGGAACGGCTTGGCGCCCATGTTGCGCGCCGCCTCGACGGTGTTGTAGTCGATACTGCGAATGGCGTTGCGCAGGAACAGCGCGTGGTTGCTCGTGCAGGCGAACGTCATCGTAAAGAGCACCGCCTTGAAGCCGGAGAACCAGTTCTTGTTGATGTTCGGGAACATCTTCACCAGCCATGTGGTGAGAATGCCGTCGCTGTCATAGAGGAACAGGTAGCCCGTCACCAGCGCCACGCCGGAATAGATCAGCGTGGTCATATAGCCCAGGCGCAGAATCTTCGCGCCCTTGATGTCGAAATACTCCGTCAAAAGCACGATCGAAACGCCCACGATGTTCACCGTAATCACCAGGCACACGGCCAGTTTCAGCGAATTCCAGATGAACTTGGGCATATTGCCCGCGAAAAAGAAGCGGATAACCGCCAGCGGGTCGGTCTGCCCGGCCGCGTTTTTCGCGGTAAAAATCTGCGTCAGCGTGTTCAGGCACGGCAGCAGCATGAAGCCGAAAAAGAGATATACGAAGAACGCGACGCCGAATACCTTCCACAGCATGGAAAGGCTCAGTCCGGAAGCTTTCTTTTTCATCGCCGCTCCCCCTTACGCCTTCGGCGCGTCGTAGCTCATCAGATCGGCGGGATGGATACCGACCGTCACCTTTTCGCCCGGCTCATAGATGTTGATGCCGTCGTTCTTTTCAATCGCCTTGATCGTCTGGCCGGCCACGGCGATGTAATACTTGATATACAGGCCGTAATATTCGCGGCTTTCGATCACGCCGGACAGCTGCAATTCGCTCTCGTCCTTCGGGCGATTGACGCGCACGCGCTCCAGGCGCACGAAGTGATGCTTCGCCGCGTCGAGGCGCATCTGCGCCGCAATCTCCCCGTCAATGCGGTTGATATCGCCGATGAAGTTGCAGACGAACTCGGTTTTCGAGTGATTATACACCTCGTTAGGCGTGCCGATCTGCTCGATAAAGCCTTTGTTAAAGACCGCGATGCGGTCGGACAGCGTGAGCGCTTCTTCCTGATCGTGCGTGACGTAGATGGTGGTGATGCCGAAATCGCGCTGCATCTTCTTCAGCTCGTTGCGCAGCTGTACGCGCAGTTTCGCATCGAGGTTGGACAGCGGCTCGTCCATGCAGATGATGGCGGGGCCCGTCACCAGCGCGCGCGCGATTGCGACGCGCTGCTGCTGTCCGCCGGAAAGCTGCGAGACAGCCTTTTTCAGCTGCTCGTCGCTGAGATCGACTTTCCTGGCGATTTCACGCACTTTTCTGTCCACTTCGGCCTTGCCGAGCTTCTGAATTTTCAGGCCGAAGGCGATATTGTCGTATACCGTCATCGTCGGGAAAAGCGCGTAGCTCTGGAAAACGATGCCGATGTTCCGTTTTTCAATCGGCACGTGGGTGATATCCTCGCCGTTGACGTTCACGCTGCCGTCCACCGGCTCGATGAACCCGGTGATCGTGCGCAGCGTGGTGGTTTTGCCGCAGCCGGAAGGGCCGAGGAAGGTAAAGAATTCGCCCTTTCGCACGTCGACGTTGATGTTGTGCAGCGCCTCAAAATCGCCGAACCTGACGACGATATTTTTCAGTTCGATCATGACGTCTTTGGTTTCTGCCATGGTACCGCCTCTTCCTTTTTTACACGAAATACGGATATGGCGAGCCTTTTCAGGCTCGCCATACTGTGCCTTGCGGGATACCGGGAATTATTCGGCCTTCTGGGTCATGACGGTCCAGTCGATGTTGTCCCAATCGGGTTCGGCCGGAGCGGCGCTCTGATCGGCCCAGTAGAAGCCGAGGTTGGTCATGATGTTGGTCCACTGGCTGCTGTGCGCGCCGACGTATTCGGCGTAAGTCATGTCGGTGCCTTCCACCTTGGTCAGCGAGCAGTTCTTGAGGGTATAGATGGCCGGAGTCTCGTCGTAGATCTGCGCGGCGGCCACGGTGTTGCAGGGATAGGAGTCGAACTCGTCGGCCCAGGCAGCCTGCGTCTCGGCGGAGCCGAACCACTCGGCGAACGCCTTCACAGCGGCGGTTTCTTCTTCGGTGCGGCCTTCGCGGTCGAGGATGCCCATGTATTCGGCGATGTAATAGGTGCCGTCTTCGATTTCAACAATCGCCCAGTTTTCGGGTTCCAGCACGCCCAGCAGCGGATGCTCAGAGCCGGCGGCCGCGTTGTCGATATTGCCGAAGAGGGAGGAGGAATAGAACGTGGAGACCTGCACGTCGCCGCGGTTCAGCGGATCGAAGCCGTAGCTGTCACCGGTGAACACGCCGTTGGCGCAGTAGTTCCAGAGGGTCTTCCAGCCTTCGACGGAAATGCCGCCCGCCGGGGATTCCGGATCGACGAAGGAATACAGCATGGCGCTGTTGATGTTGGAGTTGGTGGTGCCGCCGACCTTGCCCTGGCGATACCAGGTGTAGCCGCAGTCAACGATGTCCGCCCAGTGCTTGAAGGAGAGCTTTTCGCCCTTGGTGCCCAGATCGTCGGTGCGGTAGAGCATCAGCACGTTCTGGATAACCAGGCCGTAGGCCTTGCCGGGATACTGATATTCGCCGACTTCGTCCGCCCAGGAAGGCGTCCAGTCCACGAGCTTGAGGTTTTCATACGTGCCGCCCACGACCTGGCCCCAGCGGGTTTCGTTCAGGCCGAAGAGGATGTCGCCGTCTTTGTTTTCGTTGGCGGCCTGGATAGCGGCGGTGTCGCCGGAGATAACGGAGTTATCGTCGAGCGAGATGGTGAAGCCGGCGTTCTTGGCTTCGTTCACGAGCCAGTTGACGCGCTCGGTGGAGTTGGAGTTGGAATAGATACGGATGGTATAGCCGGAATAGTCTTCCGCGGAAGCGAAAGACGCCAGCGACAGAGCCATCGCGAGCGCGAGGACGAGAGAAAGCAGTTTCTTCATCGAAATGAAGCCTCCTTGTTATTTGATTGACCCGATTATACCACGATGAATCTTATTTGTAAACATTCAGTCTCACAACAGGGGCCGGGATTCTTTCCGCGCTCCGTGCGAAAAAAACGGCGCTCCCCCCTCAGGAGAAACGCCGCGAAAGCGAATCCGTTTTTATTTAAGCCCGTCCCACAGCGCCGCGGTTTCCTCGTCCAGCACGGTGCCGTCGGAACATTCATCCAGCGTCGCCGACCTTTCCCAGACGACGCGGTCGACACGCTCCCCCTCGCCGTATTCCGCCTCGTACACGCGCAGGCGCACACCCTGTCCGTCCTCCGTCTCCTCCGATACGGCGCAGCGGATCATCACAAGCTCAGTACCCTCCCAGCGGTAAATCGCCTTCCTGTGCAAAAGCCCGGCCCAGCCGTCGGTTTCACAGGTTTCCAGCAGCTTTCCGTCCGCGTGGAGCACGGCGTTCGGCAGGCCGGTATCGCAGCCCCAGTTCCACGCCGCGTGCTCGTAGCTTTCGCCGTTCCAGACGAAATACTGCTCCCAGCCGTTCGTCGCGCCCCGCGCGGTCATTACCACCACGTCGTCCATGCCGTCGAAGTTCACATCCTCCAGCCGCGGCTCGACCCGCTCCGCGACCCACTGGCCCAGATAATACAGCTCCTGCCCGTTCGGCGCGACGCAGCGCAGGATGCTGTTTTCGTTATACATGCCCGTCTTTCCGACCGTCTCCGCGCACGCCGCGCCCGTCAGGCACATCGCGGCGCACAGCGCCAGCGCAAGCAGCCTCTTCATTCGTTTTTCCTCCGTCGCGGTTTCTTTATTGATTCAACGCGCCGGCGCGCGCTTTTCATCCCCCGGCGCGGACGATATTTTCCATCGGCTTCCCGGCGAAAAACGCATCGAGATTTTCATAGGTAACGCGCGCAATTTCGCGCAGCGCCTCGTCGGTGAGAAACGCCTGATGGCTCGTCAGCACCACGTTCGGCTTGGAAAGCAGCAGCACCAGCGCGTCGTCCCGCAGGATGCTGCCCGATCGGTCCTCGAAGAAAAGCCCGCTCTCCTCCTCGTATACGTCCAGCCCCGCGCCGCGCACGCGGCCGCTGTTGAGCGCGTGCAGCAGCGCTTCGGTGTCGATGAGCGCGCCGCGCGAGGTATTCAGCAGAAAGACGCCCTTTTTCATTTTCAGGAACGCCATCGTGTCCAGCAGATGATACGATTCCTTCGTCAGCGGGCAATGCAGCGAAATCACGTCGCTCTCCCGCAGCAGCGCGTCGAGCGACACGTTCCGGCAGCCCTCGATGCGCGCGGGATACGGATCGCAGCAGACGACGCGCATGCCGAATCCGCGGCAGATTTCCGCAAACGCGCGGCCGATGCGCCCCGTGCCGACCACCCCGGCCGTCTTGCCGAACAGATCGACGCCCTCCAGCCCGGACAGGCTGAAGTTGAAATCGCGCGTCCGCGCCCAGGCGCGGTGCAGCTTGCGGTTGAGCGTCAGCAGCAGCGCCATGGTATGCTCGGCCACGGCGTGCGGCGAATATCCCGGCACGTGCGCCAGCGCAAGCCGCCCCTGCGCGGCCTGCGCGTCCACATTGTTCACGCCCGCGCAGCGCATCGCGACGATCCGGCAGCCTTCGGCGCACAGCGCCGAAATCACATCCGCATCCACCCTATCGTTCACGAAGGCGCACACAGCCGCGCAGCCCCGCGCCAGCACGGCCGTTTCCTTCGTAAGCCGGCACTCAAAGTAGCGGATCTCGTAGCCGGGGTTGAGCCGGTCGAACCACGCCCGATCATACGGCTTCGCATCAAAAAACGCAATCGTCTCCATTGCCGCGCACCTCCGCGGCTATCATGGCCGCCGCCGCGCCCGGCTACGCTGGCAAAACTATGAACAAAGTGAAAATTTTGTATTTCCCCTGTCAATTTGTTACGGTTTGCGCTATACTATACTTAATTTTCTCACGTGGAGGAATTGCTCGTGTATTTTACTGGTCTGGTCATCGCCGTGTGCACGTTCCTGCTCATCGGCGTGTTCCATCCCATCGTCATCAAGGCGCAGTACCATTTCGGCGACGGCGTGTGGCCGTTCTTTCTCGTCGCCGGGCTCGCCTTCGTGGCAGCGTCGCTCTTCATTTCCAATTCCATCGTCTCCGCGCTGCTCGGTGCCGTCGGCTGCTCCTGCTTCTGGAGCATCGGCGAACTGAAGGAGCAGACCAAGCGCGTGGAAAAGGGCTGGTTCCCGGAAAACCCGAAGAGGAAAAAACGGTGAGGAACGCTGGGGGAACCTTCCTTTAGAAAAAGGAAGGTTCCCCCAGACCCCCTCGAAGGAAATCACTTGGGAGCAGCAAGCAAATGGAGACGCTCGGGCGGGCGCGCTCCTTTTTTTCAGCGCGCGCGGTCGGTTCGCTATCGTTTGTACAGGCGTTCCCTGTTCTCTGCGCGGCGCTCAATGCATGGGCCGCAGATTTATTTTCCGCGCTCTGCGCGGGAAAAGCAAAAAACGCATCAAACATGAAAAAGCCGCCGGGTTGCCCCGACGGCTTTCTTTATCCCTTTGGCTTTATTTGACGATCGTTTCGCCGGCGAGCTTGCCGAACACAACCGTATCCACAACCGCGTTGCCGCCGAGGCGGTTCGCGCCGTGGATGCCGCCGGTGACTTCTCCCGCGGCCACCAGGCCCGGGATCACGTCGCCGTTGGTGTCAAGCACGCGGCATTCGGTGTCGATCTTCACGCCGCCCATCGTGTGATGCAGGCAGGCCTGGCGCGGAGTGGCGACCCAGGGGCCCTTTTCCAGCTTGGTGGAGAAGAGCGTGCGGCCGAATTCCGGATCGCTGTCGTTTTCAACGCAGGTGTTGAACGCATCGATGGTCGCCTTCAGCGTTTCGACGTCCATGTTCGCGCCGGCCGCATTCAGCTTTTCAACCAGTTCTTCGAGGGTATCGGCCACGTAGATGTAGCCCTGCTCCTCGAGGAAGCGGAGGGAGAAGCCGTCGGCGGAAACAGCGGTGTCGATGTCTTCGAAGTCGGCGCCGTCGCCCGATTCAAGGAAGTAGAACATGCCGTCGGTCTGCTCCAGAGAAGCCAGGCAGATCTGGTCGCGGCGGCCGTCTTCCTGCACGAAGCGCTTGCCTTCCTTGTTGATGAAGATTTCCTGGTCGGTGTGGGACACAACGCGCTTGGGGTACTTGGTC